>CAZKTU010000277.1:0-8073 GCA_964555675.1 uncultured Oscillochloris sp. | reverse complement strand
CGAGGCCGCGGTTCAGGTACTGCATGGGCGAGATCATCACCTCGGCGTAGCGCACTTCCTGGGCGGCCAGGTCGCAGCCCAGCTCGTAGGCCAGGCGCTCGAAGTCTTCGCCGCAGACGATCGCGCGGGCCAGGGCCATAAAGACGCTGAGGAACTCGCCGAAGTCGCGGTAGCGGAACAGCTCGGCCACCCCGGCCTCGTCGTTGGCCGGCAGCGTGACCCCATTGCGCCGCGCCAGCTCGATCAGGGTCCGCGGCGCGATCGTGCCCTCCAGGTGCAGGTGCAGCTCCACCTTGGGCATCCGCGTGATGAACTCCTCGAGCTGTGGCGTGAGCACGGCGCTCCTCACTGGTCTTGGGGGGTGCAAAAGGCAGGAGGGAGTCCGCGCTGGATCTCTGCCTCCTGCCTGCTGTCTGCTGCTGTCTCCCTAAAGGCCTAGCCGATGCCTGAAGCTTTCAGTCGCTCGGCATTATCGTGAACAATCAGGGTGTCGATCATCTTGTCGAGGTTGCCGTCGAGGATGCCGGGCAGGTTCGAGAAGTTCTGGCCGATGCGGTGGTCGGTCACTCGGTCCTGGGCGAAGTTGTAGGTGCGGATCTTCTCGGCCCGCTCGCCGGTGCCCACCTGGGCCAGCCGCGAGGTGCCCAGCTCTTTGTCCTTCTTCTCTTGCTCGCGGGCGAAGAGCTTGGCCCGCAGCACCGACATGGCCTTCTCTTTGTTCTTGATCTGCGAGCGACCATCCTGGCAGGTGACCACGATCTCGTCGGGGGTGCCGCCCCTGTAGACCAGGCGCACCGCCGAGTCGGTGGTGTTCACGCCCTGGCCGCCGTGGCCGCCCGAGCGGAAGACATCGACCCTGATATCCTCGTTCTTGATCTCGATCGCGGTCGGCTCGACCTCGGGCAGCACCGCCACCGTGGCCGTCGAGGTGTGGATGCGGCCGCGGGCCTCGGTGGCGGGCACGCGCTGCACGCGGTGGACGCCGCCCTCGTACTTGAGCACGCTGTAGGCGCCCTCGCCGCTGATCTCGAAGACAATCTCTTTGAAGCCGCCCGGGCCGTTGTCGGTGGCCGTGTCGACCTCGATCTTCCAGCCGCGGATCTCGGCGAAGCGGCTGTACATGCGGTAGAGGTCGGCCGCGAAGAGGGCCGCCTCGTCGCCGCCCTCGCCCTGGCGGATCTCGATGATTACGTCCTTCGAGTCGTTCGGGTCGCGGGGCAGCAGCAGCAGCCTGATCTCGGCCTCGAGCTTCTCGAGCTCGGCCCGTTGGAGCTCAAGCTCCTCCTGGGCGAGCTGGCGCAGCTCGGCGTCGTCGCTCTCGTTGAAGACGGTCTGGGCCTCATCGAGGCTGGCCTGGGCCCGCCTGAAGCTGCGGAAGGCCGCGACGATCTCCGACAGCTCGCTCTGCTCGCGGGCATACTGCTGCAAGAGCGCGAGGTTGCCCACCACCTCGGGGCGCGACATGAGCTCGCCGAGCTCCTCGTAGCGCGCCTCAACGCTGTTCAGCTTATCGAACATATGGGCGGTTACCCTTCGTATGTGGATGGCTATTATAGCATGGCGATCAAGGGCCACAAGAGGCCGCGGCACATACTAACGGCACGGGTACGGCGAGCTGTCGCCCGCCAGACCCGTGCCGTCTGTGGAACCCGTCTGCTAGAAGCCCTTCGAGGCCTTCTTGCGCCTGTTGCGCTCGGCGCGGCGGCGCTTCTCTTTGCGCTGCTCGCTCTTCGAGACGAAGTGCATCTTCTCGCGGTAGGTCTTCGTAATGCGCTCGGAGACCACGCCCTTATTGAAGCGGCGGATCAGCTGCTCGACTGTCTCGCCTTCACGACGTTCAACTCGCATAGCTCTGCCAATCGACGGGCCTCTCTCATGGCCGGGTCGCCTGTGCTGGCGTGGGGCATCGCCTGCCCGGACACGCGCCGTCGATTGTCTGCTCACCCCCTTTATTGTGGATTTGGTGCGGCCCCATGCAGAAGCCAGTGCGTTTCGGACACCGGGGTTAAGTATAGCCGAAGGCGCCCGCGAACGCAAGGCGCTACTTGCCATTCCTGGAAAGTGTGATATTATTGCGGTGTTTGCCAACGTCACATGGCTGCGAGACCTGCATCAGAGACTCCTTAAGTCCCCTGGTCGCTCGTCAGAACTTCTTCCCGCGAAGGTAATGTTACGTTGAGTGGCCGGAGCGAGACAGCCCACGCTGGCTGCCGGCGGTACGTCTTTGGTTCGTGATGGCGGTGGCAGAAGCGCCACGCCGGGTCAACACTGCGCGATGGCGCAGAGGAGAGTAGTCTGATGCTGGTCAAGCTGTTTGTCGGGAACCTGCCCTGGAGTGTCGGTGACGAGGAGCTCGCGCGGGTCTTCTCCCCCCATGGTGACGTGCAGAGCGCTCGCGTCATCACCGATCGCGACACCGGCCGCTCGCGCGGCTTCGGTTTCGTCGAGATCGAGGTCGAGGACGTGAGCGAGGTCATCCGCTCCACCGACGGCCAGGAGCTGAATGGTCGCCCGATCCGCGTCAACGAGTCCGAGGACCGCGACCGCGGTGGCCGGGGCGGCAGCAGCGGCGGCAGCCGCGGCGGCTACGGCGGCGGCCGGGGCGGCAGTGGCGGCGGCGGCCGTGGCGGCTACAACGATCGCTACTAGGCTGTAACTTGTTTGTGAGCCAGGTGACCTGGCTACCCTGAAAGCAGTCTTCTTCGGAGGGACCATAAACACCCTCCGAGCCTTTCCCAAACAACGAAGGCGGGGGGCGAGGCGCCCCCCGCTTTTGTGTCATTTTGTAGAAAAAAAGGAAACCCTTGAACTTCTCTGACTTTGAGCTCAACCCCGCCCTGCACGCCAACCTGGGCGCGCAGGGCTACGATAGACCGACGCCGATCCAGGCTGAGGCTATCCCCCTGGCCCTCTCTGGCCGCAATCTCGTCGGCCTCGCCCAGACGGGCACCGGCAAGACGGCCGCCTTCGTGCTGCCGATGCTCCAGCGCCTGCTCGGCGGCCGCCGCGGCGGCGTCCGCGCCCTGATCGTCACGCCCACCCGCGAGCTCGCCGAGCAGGTCAACGCTGCCGTGCAGGTCCTCGGCAAAGGCACCGGCCTGCGCAGCGCCGCGATCTATGGCGGCGTCGGCATGGAGCCCCAGGAGCGGGCCCTCAGGGCCGGCCTCGATATTGTCGTCGCCTGCCCCGGTCGCCTGCTCGACCATATCGGCCGCGGCAGCGCCCGCCTCGATAAGGTCGAGGTGCTCGTCCTCGACGAGGCCGACCGTATGCTCGATATGGGCTTCCTGCCCGATATCCGCCGCGTGATCGCCGCTCTGCCCGTGCAGCGCCAGACCATGCTCTTCTCGGCGACCCTCTCGCCCGAGCTGCGCGGCCTGGTGGCTACGACGGCCCCTAACGCCGCTACGGTGCAGATCGGCCAGGTGCGCCCGGCCCATACGATCGAGCACGCCCTCTACCCGGTGCCCCAGCACCATAAGACCGGCCTGATCCTCGAGCTGCTCAAGCGCGCCGAGAGCGGTTCGGTCCTGGTCTTCACGCGCACCAAGCACCGCGCCAATCGCCTGATGCAGCAGCTCGCCCGCGCCGGCCATAGCGTCGCCGCCCTGCACAGCAACCGCTCGCAGAACCAGCGCCAGATCGCCATGGAGGGCTTTCGCGCCGGGCGCTTCCGCATCCTGGTGGCCACCGATATCGCCGCCCGCGGCCTCGACGTCGACCGGGTCTCGCACGTGATTAACTACGATGTGCCCGATACCCCCGACGCCTACATCCACCGCATCGGCCGCACCGGCCGCGCCGAGCGCACCGGCGAGGCCTTCACCCTGATCACCCCCGAGGACGTCGACCAGGTCCGCGCGATCGAGAAGGCCGTCGGCCACCCCCTCGAGCGACGCACCGTCGCCGGCTTCGACTATGCCGCGCCGCCCCCGCGCTCCAGCGAGCCCGAGCCTCGTCTCGACGCCCGCCCCGCCCAGGGCCAGCCCCGCCGCGATGGCCGCGCCCCCCAGGGCCAGCCCCGCCGCGACGGCCGCCCCCCCCAGCGCGAGCTGCAGCGCGATGTCGCCGGCCAGCCCCGCCGCCCCGAACGCCCCACCCGCCGCTCGGCGTAAGGCGTGCGCGCTCCTGCGCGCTGGCGGAAATGAGGGGCGGGTCTTTACCACGAAGACCACGAAGTACGCGAAGGTCTGACGTGCGCGCTGTGCCTGGCCTCCGTGCTCGCGCAGCGCGAGCGGCAGCGACGGTATGAGCGCGGCCGAGCGCTAATAGGGCCAGGCACAGGCTCGCCCGCTGTGCCCCGGCCCCGCAAGGGTGGTCCGTCCCTCCGTCGCAAGTCCCTTGACGGGGGCGGCGGGCGTTGTTATACTGCGCTGCGAATGGCGATGACGGGGACGAGTAGCGGCGCAGTTTCGCCTCCAGCGAGCCCGGGCCGGTGTGAGCCGGGCGGCCGAAGGCGCAGCGAAGATCACCCCCGAGCCGGCAGGCGAACGGCCCCCCACGGCCCACTAGCCGCGCCCGGAGTTGTCCCCCGTTACCGGGACAGAGCGTTGACCGACGCTCGCCGAGCGCAGCTCCCTGTGCGATTGGATTGCGGTGCGCAATCCAAGCGCGGCCGGGCCGAGCTGAACCGGGGTGGTACCGCGGGGCATCATTCGCCTCGTCCCCTTCTTACTGGGGGCGGGGTTTTTTGTGCGCCTGGAGGTGTGTATGTTCAAGCCCGTCGATACGAACGTCTCCTTCCCGCGGCTCGAGGAGGAGGTTATGGCCTGGTGGGCCGCCAACCAGGTCGTCGAGAAGTCGCTCGCCTCGGGCGAGAAGCCCTTCGTCTTCTACGAGGGCCCGCCCACCGCCAATGGCCGCCCCGGCCTGCACCACGTGATCAGCAGGACCTTCAAGGATATCATCCTGCGCTACCGCGCCATGCAGGGCTATAAGATCATCGGCCGCCGCGAGGGCTGGGATACCCACGGCTTGCCCGTCGAGATCGAGGTCGAGAAGAAGCTCGGCTTCAACGGCAAGCCCGATATCGAGAAGTACGGCATCGCCGAGTTCAATAAGCTCTGCCGCGAGAGTGTCTGGGAGTATATCCAGGAGTGGAAGAGCTTCACCCGGCGCATCGCCTACTGGGTCGATGAGGACGGCTACTACACCTACGACAATAAGTATATCGAGTCGCTCTGGTGGATCCTGCGCCAGCTCTGGGAGCGCGACCTGCTCTTCCGCGACTATAAGGTGACCATGCACTGCCCGCGCTGCGGCACCAGCCTCAGCGACCACGAGGTCTCGCAGGGCGCCCGCGACGATGTCGATGACCCCAGTGTCTTCATCAAGTTCAAGCTGACCGGCGCCACCGCGCCCGGCAACGATACGCCCCTGGCCGAGGCTCTGGCCGGCGCCTATATGGTCGCCTGGACCACTACGCCCTGGACCCTGCCCGCCAATGTGGCCCTGGCAGTGCAGCACGGCGCCAACTATGTCGAGGTCGAGCACGAGGGCGAGCGCCTGGTGCTGGCCGAGGCCCTGGCCGAGCGCGTCCTCGGCGAGGGCGTGCAGGTGCTGCGCACCATGCGCGGCAACGATCTGGTCGGCCTGCGCTACGAGCAGCTCTTCACCGGCGTGCCCGGCGCGGGCGACACCCCCGACCTCGCCAGGGGCTACCGGGTGATCGCCGACGAGATCGTGACCATGGACGACGGCACCGGGGTAGTTCATATCGCCCCGGCCTACGGCGACCTCGAGGTCGGCCGCAAGCACGGCCTGCCCACGCTCTTCTCGGTCGACCTGGCCGGCAAGGTCATGCCCGAGCTCGGCGACCTGCCCTTCACCGGGAAGTTCTTCAAGGAGGCCGACCCGGATATCACGCGCAACCTGAAGGAGCGCGGCCTGCTGCTGAAGAGCGGGCGCGTGCGCCACTACTACCCGTTCTGCTGGCGCTGCGGCACGCCCCTGCTCTTCTACGCCAAGCGCTCGTGGTACATCAAGACCACGGCCTATAAGGCCGACCTGGTGGCCAATAACCAGCAGATCCACTGGGTGCCCGAGCATATCCGCGACGGGCGCTTCGGCAACTGGCTCGAGAATAATATCGACTGGGCGATCAGCCGCGAGCGCTACTGGGGTACGCCCCTGCCGATCTGGACTAACGCCGACGGCTCGCACATGGAGTGCCTCGGCAGCGTCGCCGAGCTCGAGGCGAAGGTTGGCCGCTCGCTCAGTGAGCTCGACCTGCACCGCCCCTATGTCGACGAGGTGACCTGGGAGGACCCGCAGCACGGCACGATGCGCCGCATCCCCGATGTGGCCGACTGCTGGTTCGACAGCGGCGCGATGCCCGTGGCCCAGTGGCACTACCCGTTCGAGAACCAGGCGCTCTTCGAGGCCGCCCACCCCGCCGACTATATCTGTGAGGCGGTCGACCAGACCCGCGGCTGGTTCTACACGCTCCACGCCGAGAGTACGCTGCTCTTCGACCGCCCGGCCTTTAACAATGTGATCTGCCTGGGCCATCTCCTCGACGAGCATGGCCAGAAGATGAGCAAGAGCAAGGGCAATGTGATCACCCCCGCCGAGGTGATCGACGCCTTCGGCGTGGACGCCCTGCGCTGGTACCTCTTCGCCGCGGCCCCTCCCGGCAACCCGCGCCGCTTCAGCCTGGGCCTGGTGAACGAGAGCCTGCGCAAGTTCCTGCTCACCCTCTGGAACACCTACAGCTTCTTCGTCACCTACGCCGACCTCGATGGCTGGAGGCCGGGGGCGCCCGTGCCGGCCGAGGCCCTGCAGCCGATCGACCGCTGGGCCCTGGCCGCGCTCAACGGGCTGGTGCGCGATGTCACGGCCGACTTCGAGGACTACGAGGTCTACCCGGCCGCCCGGCGCATCGAGCGCTTCGTCGACGAGCTCTCGAACTGGTATGTGCGCCGCAACCGCCGCCGCTTCTGGAAGAGCGAGGCCGACACCGATAAGCAGGCCGCCTACAGCACGCTCTACACCTGCCTGCTGACCTTGTCCAAGCTCACCGCCCCGTTCACCCCGTTCGTGAGCGAGGAGCTCTACCGCAACCTGACCGGGCAGACGAGTGGGGCGAGTGGCGACGGCGTGGCCGAGAGCGTACACCTGGCGCCCTGGCCCAAGGCCGAGCCGGCCCTGCTCGACGAGGGCCTGGTGGCCGACACCGCGGCTCTGCTGGGCGCAGTGAGCCTGGGCCGCGCCGCTCGCAAGGGCGCCAACCTCAAGGTGCGCCAGCCCCTCAGCGAGCTGTGGGTGCGCTCGAGCAGCCCGGCGGCCGTCGCCGGCCTGCGCCGCTTCGAGGCCGACTTGCGCGACGAGCTGAATGTCAAGGCGGTGCGCTACCTCGACGCCGCCAGCGACATCGTCGAGTACCGCTTCAGGCCGAACCTCAAGCTGGTCGGCAAGAAGTACGGCAAGCAGGTGCCGGCGCTCACCGCGGCCCTCAAGGCCCTGGACGGCGACGCAGCCCGCGCCGTCGCCCACGCCTGCGAGGCCGGCGCCACGGTGCGCCTGAGCGTCGACGGCCAGGAGCTGGAGTTGCTGCCCGAGGAGGTGCTGGTGGAGAGCAGCGCCCCCGCCGGCTACGCCGTGGCCGAGGGCGACGGCATGCTGGTGGCGCTCAACACCGAGGTCACCCCCGAGCTGCGCCTCGAGGGTGCCGCCCGCGACCTGGTGCGCAGCGTGCAGGACGCGCGCAAGAGCGCGGGGCTCGCCATCTCGGACCGCATCGCCCTCTACGTGGCCTCGAGCGACGAGGGCGAGCTGCTCGCCCAGACCCTGGCCGCCTGGGGCGACTACCTGCGCGGCGAGACCCTGGCGACCAGCCTGACAGTCGGCGCGGCGCCCACCGAGGCCCACGCCGAGACGGTCGAGTTTGGCGACGGCCAGGCGGTGGTGGGTCTGGCAAAGGCGTAGGGTTTATGCAGAGCCCGCTCAGGCGGGCTTTGCTGTGGGAGCCCGCGGCTTCAGCCGCCGGGTGAGGCCTCTGCGGTAGACAGCAGGAGAGCCATGGCCGACGAGCTAGAGTCCATGGCCGCGGGCGCGCCCCCGTGGCGTCACCAT
>CAZKTU010000276.1:0-8079 GCA_964555675.1 uncultured Oscillochloris sp. | reverse complement strand
AAGGATGAGCGCAAGACGGTGCAGGAGCGGGTGATCGGGCTGGTGCGGCGGCGCCCGCCCGGCGAGGAGTTCTGGGCCCTGCGCGACGTGAGCTTCCGGGTCGAGCAGGGGCAGAGCCTCGGGCTGGTGGGCCATAACGGCGCCGGCAAGAGCACGGCGCTCAAGCTGATCACGCGCATCCTCGAGCCCAGCAGCGGCAGCGTGCGCACCCGCGGACGCATCGCCGCCCTGCTCGAGCTGGGCAGCGGCTTCCACCCCGAGCTGAGCGGGCGCGAGAATGTCTACCTGTATGGCTCGCTCATGGGCCTGGGCCGCCGCGAGATGGAGCAGCGCCTGCCCGAGATCTTCGCCTTCGCCGATATCGGCGCCTTCGTCGACACCGAGATCAAACACTACTCGTCGGGCATGTATACGCGCCTGGCCTTCGCCGTGGCCACCGCCGTCGACCCCGACATCCTGATCACCGACGAGGTGCTCGCCGTCGGCGACGAGAGCTTCCAGCGCAAGTGTATGGAGCGCATCTACGGCTTCAGGCGCGCCGGCAAGACAATCATCTTCGTCTCGCACGCTCTCGAGACCGTGCGTGCCCTCTGCGACGTGGCCGTCTGGCTCGACCACGGCGTGGCCAGGGCCGAGGGCCCCGCCGGCAAGGTGATCGACGCCTACCTGGCCGACGTCAACCGCCAGGAGCAGGAGCGCATCGCCGCCGAGCGCGGCCAGGCCGCCGACGGCGAGGCCAGCGCCTTCAGGCGTGGCAGCCGCGAGGTCGAGATCACGCGCGTGCAGCTGCTCGGCCCCGACGGCGACGAGCAGAGTGTGCATCACACCGGCGCGCCCCTGACCATCCGTATGCACTACACCGCCCACGAGCGCATCAGCGAGCCGGTCTTCGGCGTGGGCATCCACCACGAGAGCGGCGCCTGGCTCACTGGCCCCAACACGGGCTTCGACGGCTTCACGGTGCCCCTGGTCGAGGGCGAGGGCGTGCTCGACTATACGATCGCCGCCCTGCCGCTCAACACCGGCCGCTACCAGGTGAGCGTGGCCGTGGTCGATAAGACCCAGGCCCACTTCTACGATATGCACGACCGTCTCTACCCTCTGGTGGTCCACAGCCTGGCCAGCGAACGCTACGGCCTGGTGGCGATGCCGGGTGAGTGGCGACTAGGAGACTAAATTTTCTACCTCGAGAGCGTATGGTCGGGTTATACTTGGCGAGCAGGAGAGTGGGGAGTGACCGGATTGAGCTTAGATCCACAGGCGCTGTTTAACGCGAGCTACTACGCCCTAGGTTGCGGGGCGCCCTACAGGCGCGACGAGGCCTGGCTGGGCTTCTTCGGGGGTGTGGCCGAGCGCATCGTGGCCGAGATCGGGCCGGGCACGGCCCTCGACGCGGGCTGCGCCTTGGGCCTGCTGGTCGAGCAGTTGCGGGCCCGCGGGGTCGACGCCGAGGGCGTGGATATCTCGGAGTTCGCCGTCGCCAGCGCCCATGAGTCGGTGCGCGAGCATGTGCGCGTCGGCTCGGTGGCCGCGCCCTTCGGTCGGCGCTACGACCTGATCGTCTGCATCGAGGTGCTCGAGCATATGCCGAAGGCCGAGGCCGAGGCCGCCGTGGCCAACTTCTGCGCCCACAGCGACGACGTGCTCTTCTCGTCCTCGCCCCTCGACTACAAAGAGGCGACCCACTTCAACGTCAACCCGCCCGAGTACTGGGCCGCGCTCTTCGCCCGCCACGGGCTCTTCCGCGATGTCGACTTCGACGCCGCCTTCATCACACCCTGGGCCGTCCGCTTCCGGCGCAGCGGCGCGCCCGTCCAGCGAGTCGTGCGCGACTACGAGCGACGCCTCTGGGAGCTGCGGCGCGAGAATGACGACCTGCGCGCCGGCGCGGTCGAGCAGCGCGGGGCCCTGGCCGCAGCCGCGGATGCCCGCGTCAGGGCGGCCCTGCTCGAGGTCGCCGCCGCCGAGGGTCGGGCCTACGTCGCCCGCCTCGAGGCCGAGTTGGCCGCCAAGAACGCCCACATCGCCCGCCTCGAGAGCCTGCTGCGCCGGATCGAGCAGGGTCGCCTCATGCGGCTCTTGCGGGCGCTCGGGCGGCGCTAAGATGAACCATGTGAGCCGCCCATGCGCCTGTTGATCGTCAGCCACGATGTCGTCGGCCCGCTGATGGCCGGCCCTGGCATCAGATACTGGGAGCTCGCGCGGGCCCTCGCCCCCCACGCCGAGGTGACCCTGATCGCCCCGCAGCCGATCGGCATCGCGGCGCCCGGGGTGCGCACCGGTCACTTCGTTTGGGGCGACCCGGCTTCTCTGGCCGTCCACACAGGCCGCGCCGAGGTTATCCTCGCCAATGGCTACCTGCTCGAGCCCCACCCCGAGCTGGCCCAGGTCAGGGCTCACCTGATCCTCGACCTCTACGACCCCATCCTGCTCGAGAACCTCGAGCTGATGCGCGCCGCGCCCCCCGCCGAGCGCGAGCAGCGCACGCGGGGCGACGTGGCCCTGCTCGGTCGCCAGATCGCGGCGGGCGACATGTTCCTCTGCGCCACCGAGCGCCAGCGCGACCTCTATATCGGCGCCCTGATGGCCGCCGGCCGCGTGACCCCCGCCCAGTCCGACGCCGACCCCCTGCTGCGCGGCCTGATCGACGTGGTGCCCTTCGGCCTGCCCGCCGAGCCGCCCGCCCGCAGCGGGCCCGGCCTGCGCGAGCGCCTCGGCATCAGCCCCGCCGACCCGCTGGTGCTGTGGAGCGGCGGCCTCTGGGATTGGATGGACCCCCTGACCCTGATCCGGGCCATGCCCGCGGTGGTGGAGCAGGTCCCGACGGCGCGCCTGGTCTTTCTGGCCGGGCGCCACCCCGGCGCCGTGGCCGCCCCGCGGGCGCCCCTGGCCGCGCGGGCCCTCGCCGCTGAGCTGGGCCTGCTCGGCAGCCACGTCTTCTTCTACGAGCAGTGGGCGCCCTACGCCCAGCGGGCCGACTTCCTGCTCGACGCGACGGTCGTGGTATCATTGCACCGCCAGCACCTCGAGACCGCCTACGCCGCGCTGCGCTCGCGCGTCCTCGACCACCTCTGGGTCGGGCTGCCCAGCCTGCTCAGCGATGGCGACCAGGCCGCCGCCCTGGCCCGCGAGCACGGCCTGGGCCTGGTGGCCCCGCCCGAGGACGAGGCGGCAGTTGCGCAGGCCCTCGTCACGCTGCTCGCCGATGAAACCGAGCGGGCCGCGATGGCGGCGCGGGCGCGGGCCCTCGCCCCGCGTTTCGCCTGGCCGGCCCTGGTGCGGCCGATCGTCACGTTTCTGGAGGCCGCCCCGGCGGCGCCGCGCACAAGGACGGCAAGCGCTATGACCCAGGCGCCCGAGCAGACCCAGCCGCAGGAGACCGACGTGGCCCGCCTCGAGCGGGGCCGCCTGCTCCAGGCGACCCGCAACAGCGCGCTCCAGGCCCTCGACGGCACCTGGCGGCTCGACGGCCTGACGCCGGCCGGCGGGGGCCGCCTCGGCGCGGTGCGCCGCCTGCTGATGGAGCGCCTGGTCTGGCCGCTGCTGCACCCGCTGATCGCCCGCCAGCAAGAGCATAACGCCGCCGCCATCCGGGCCGCCTACGCCAGCGCCGAGTACAGCGACCAGCTGGCCGGCGAGCTCACCGTCGCGGTGCGCCAGGCCCACCAGCGGCTCGACGACCTGCTCAAGGGGCTCGACGGCCTGAACGAGCGCTCGGTGCGCGAGCGCCACCTGCTCGGCCAGCAGGTGCGCGACTTCGCCGAGCAGCTGGCCGGCCTCGAGGAGGCCGAGCAGCAGCTGCGGGCCCTCCAGCGCGGCGAGCCCGCCCCGCCCCCCGCCGCCGACACACCTCCAGAGGCCCGCTGATGCAGAGCGCCGTGATTGTCCTGACCTGGAACGGCGGCGACGAGGCGATCGCCTGTCTCGAACGCCTGGCGGCCCTCGACCCCGCGCCCGGGCAGGTCGTGGTGGTCGACAATGCCTCGGCCGACGGCACCGCCGAGCGGGTGGCCGCGCGCTTCCCCGCTTTCACCCTGATCCGCAACGAGCGCAATCTGGGCTTCGCCGGCGGCATGAACACCGGCATGCGGGCCCTGCTGGCCGAGGCCGCGCCGCCTGAGGCGATCATCCTGCTCAACCAGGACACCCTGGTCGACCCCGGCTGGCTCGGCGCGATCACGGCGCCCTTCGCCGAGCCCGCCGTCGGCGCCGTGGGCTGCAAGATCCGCTACCCCGACGGGACGATCCAGCACGCGGGCGTCACCCTCGACTGGCCGCGGGCCCTCGCCCGCCACGTGGGCTGGCACGAGCCCGACGCGGGCCAGCACGACACCCCGCGCGACGCCGAGCTGCTGACCTTCGCCGCAATCGCGCTGCGCTCCGCCGCCCTCGTGCAAGTCGGCCTACTCGACGAGGGCTACGGCCCGGCCTACTTCGAGGATATGGACCTCTGCCGGCGCCTGCGGTTGGCCGGCTACACCCTGCGCTACGAGCCGCGGGCGACGCTCGTGCACCAGGAGTCGAGCTCGCTGCGCGACGAGCTGGCCCGCAGCGCCCGCTACAACCACGGCCGTCTGCGCTTCGTGCTGAAGAGCTACAGCCTTGAACAGCTGCTCGGCCCCTTCGCCGAGGCCGAGCGGGCCTTTATCGGGCTGCACGGCCACCACGCCGAGGGCCGGGCCCTGCGCTGGGCCTACGCCGAGACCCTGGCCGCCCTACCCGGCCTGGTGGCCGCCCGGCGCGCCCTCGAGCCCGAGTTGCCCGCCGAGGCCCATGCCGCCATGGCGGGCCTGCTGATTGGCCTGCGTCGCGAGCTGGCCCATACCTTCTACCGGCGCGCCGCCGCGTGCGCCGACGAGCTTATCGCGCTCTGAGCGCTATCCTGAGGCAAGAAAGGTAGCCCCTAACCTGGCTATGACCCAGCTCCTTGCTGCCACCTATACACTGATCAACGAGCCCCCCGCCGCGCTCTTCTGGGGCGAGGTCGCCCTGCTCGAGGTCGAGCTGCACAACAATGGGCGCTCGCCCTGGATCGTCGTCGGTCCCCACCCGGCCCGGCTGGGCTACCGCTGGCTCGACCACACGGGGGCCGTGCTGGCCGACGGCGGCCGCGCCGAGCTGCCCGGCCCCGTGCCGCCCGGCATGAGCGCCCGGGTCGAGCTGCGGGTCGATCCGCCCCCCGCGCCCGGGGCTTACCTGCTGCAAGTCGAGCTGGTCGAAGAGGGCGCGGCCTGGCTGAGCGCCCGCGGCATCGCGCCGCTGAGGGTGGCGATCAGCTACGCGCCCGACACCGCGCCGCGGGTGGCGATCATCAACGGCAATGTGGTGGCGAACGACGCCGTGGGCGGCCATATCGTCTCGCAGCTGCGTACCCTGCGCGAAGCCGGCTACCACGCCCTGGTGCTGACCGAGTACGTCGACGGGCGGCTGCCGGCCGACCTGCGCCGCTCGATGGCCGTGGTCAAGCCGTACGAGCTGCACAACCCGGCTCTCAGCTCGCCGGCCCTCGAGCACTTCCGGCGGGCCGACGTGGTGATTGTCAACTACTCGACCTATTACGAGCTGGCCGAGCTGATCCGCCAGGTCAGGCGCGGCGTGGTGATCTTCGACTACCACGGGGTCACCCCGCCCGAGCTGTGGGGCCCCGCCTGGCCCGGCTACGCCGACCTGGTGCGCGGGCGCGAGAATGTCGACCTGGTGGCCTTCGCCGACTACGCCGTCAGCCACAGTCGCTTCACCTGCGACGAGCTGATCGCCACGGGCAAGATCGCCCCCGGCCGGGTCACGCTGATGCCCTACGCCGTGGTCGAGGAGGTCGGCTACGCCGGCGCGCCCGACCCCGCCGTGGTCGAGGCCCTGGGGCTGGCCGGCAAGCACGTGCTGCTCTACGTGGGCCGCATGGCCCGCAACAAGGGCGTGCATGTGCTGGTCGAGGCCATGCCCGCCATCCTGGCCCGCCACCCCGCGGCCGCGCTGCTGCTGATCGGCGACGACAAGCTGCCCGCCTACAGGGCCTACGCCGATGAGGTCAAAGCCCTGGCCGAGAGCCTGGGCGTGGCCGACGCGGTGATCTTCGCCGGCCAGGTCGACGCCGCGACCCTCGAGAGCTGCTACAGGGCCTGCGCCGTCTTCGTCACCGCCAGCGTCCACGAGGGCTTCTGCATGCCCGTGGTCGAGGCCATGGCCCGCGGCCGCCCCGTCGTGGCGACCGACGCCACCGCCATCCCCGGCACGCTCGACGGCGCCGGCTTGCTCTTCGCCCCCGGCGATACGGCGGGCCTGGCCGCCCAGGTTGCGAGTCTGCTCGACGAGCTGCCCGCCCCTGGCGATCATGGCGACCCGCTGGCCGTCCATAGCCTGGCCCCGGCGACGCCCGAGGAGTTGGCGGCCCTACGCGGGCGCAAGATCGCGGTGGTGGCGCCGCGCTACGGCCCGCAGGTGCTCGGCGGGGCCGAGAGCGGCATCCGCAGCTGGGCCGAGCAGCTGGCCGCGCGCGGCCACACGGTCGAGGCCCTCACCACCTGCACGGTCGACATGGGCGACTGGAGCGACCACGTGCCCCCCGGGGTCGAGCAGCTGAACGGCGTCACAGTGCGCCGCTTCAGCACGACCAAGGTGGACATGGCGGTCTTCCACACGCTGCTGCAGCGGGCCAACAAGGGCGAGCGCCTGCGCTCCTACGAGGAGCAGCGCTTCATGGCCAACAACCTGCGCAGCGTCGAGCTCGAGCGCTTCGTCGCCGCGCACGCCGACGAGTACGCCTGCCTGATCTACACGCCCTACCTCTTCGGCACGAGCTACTGGCCCGTGCTGGCTGCGCCCGAGCGGGCCGCCCTGGTGCCCTGTCTGCACGACGAGCCCTCGGCGCGCCTGGGGGTCTTCCGCGAGATGCTCGAGCGGGGCGCGGCCCTCTTCTTCAACACCGACCCCGAGAGCACCCTGGCCTCGGACGCGCTGGATGTGCGCAACCCTTATCGGGTGCGGATCGGCTACGGCTTCCCCGACAGCCCGAGCCCGGGCGACCCGGCGGCCTTCAGGGCCAGGACGGGGATCGCGGGGCCGGCCCTGCTCTACAGCGGGCGGCTCGAGCACGCCAAGAATGTGCCGCTGCTGCTCGACTACTTCACGCGCTACAAGGCCGAGCGCCCCGGCCCGCTGGCCCTGGTGCTGGCCGGGACCGGCGACGTGCCCGTGCCCGCGCGGCCCGACATCGTGAGCCTGGGCATGCTGGCCGAGCGGCAGCAGCTGGCCGACGCCTACGCCGGGGCCCTGGCCCTCTGCCAGCTCTCGCAGAACGAGAGCTTCTCGATCGTGATCATGGAGTCGTGGCAGCACGGCCGGCCCATCCTGGTCCACGCCGACTGCGCGGTGACCCGCGACCATGTCGAGAAGTCGGGCGGCGGCTACGCCATCGGCAGCTACGAGAGCTTCCGCGCCGCGGTGGATGCCCTGCTGGCCGACCCGGCCCACGGCGACGAGCTGGGCGAGCGGGGGCGGGCCTATGTGGCCGAGCACTATGTGTGGAGCAAGCTGATCGAGCGGATCGAGGCGAGCATCGCCCGCTTCAGCCGGCCCCGCCCGCTCTATGCGCGCCTGGCCCAGCGCGGCGTGGCGCGGGCCCTGGCCTTCACGCGGCAGCGCTTCGCGGACGAGCTGCTGCGCCTGGTCGAGCTGGGGGCGACGGCGACGCCGGGCCTGCTCGACGGCGCCAGCAGGGCCTCGCTGCAACAGGCGGCGGGGATCAGCCGGCCGGGCTACAGCGTGCGCTCGGGGCTGCCCGTGGTGGGGCCGGCGGTGGCCTGGCTGCGCCGGCAGCTCACGGCCCACCTGAAGGAGCCCTACCTCGACCCGGTGATCGCCGGACAGGAGCGCTTCAACAAAGACCTGATCGCCACCCTGCTGCCCGCCCTCGACGAGAGCCTGCGCGAGCAGCGCCGCCTGCGCGCCGAGGTCGAGCTGCTGCGCTCGCGCCTCGAGCGCCTCGACAAGGAGGAAGGATGAAGTGGTAGTGGGTGGGTCAGGGAGGGCCTGGCCCTCCCTGAAGTCCTCCAGGCGGCAACGAGCGTCAGCGACGTTGCC
>CAZKTU010000275.1:0-8172 GCA_964555675.1 uncultured Oscillochloris sp. | reverse complement strand
GAGAGCGGGGTGAGCATGGTGCCCAGCCTGATCCGCTCGGTGCGCATCGCCGCCGCCGTCAGGCTCACCCAGGCGTCCCAGCCCCAGACCGGCTCCCAGACGAAGAAGCCGTCCCAGCCGGCCGCCTCGGCCTTGGCCGCCAGCTCAGCCGCCATACGCGCATCCCCAAAGGGCATGACAAAGCCATAGTGCACTGCTATCCTCCTGTCCGTTCGTTGGACGAATGCTCGTGACGACGGTTATACTGCACTATAGCGACGCTGGGATCGGGCTGAGGGAGGACGCGCTACCGGCCATGCGCCTCCTTCATCAGAGGCAGGTTTTCTCATGCAAGCAGAGGACCGCTTAGGGTTGCGCGACCTGGTGAGCGAGCAGCGCCAGGCCGCTCTGGGCACGCTCGACGACGGCGCGCCCTTCGTCTCGATGGTGCTCTACGCTCTCGAACCGACGGTTGGGGCGGCGCCCGCCCCGCTCATCCACGTCAGCCGGCTTTCGGCCCATACGCGCCACCTGGCCCTCGACCCGCGGGCCTCGCTGCTGATCATGCGCCCCGATCTCGGCGCGGGCGACCCCCAGGCCCTGGCCCGCGTCACCCTCCAGTGTCACGCCCAGGCCATCCCCCTCGACGACCCGGGCTACCCGGCGGCCAGGGCCGCCTACCTGGCGCGCCTGCCCGCCCAGGAGTATCTCTTCGGCTTCCCCGACTTCACGCTCTTTCGGCTCACCCCCCTCGGGGCCCGCTACGTCGGCGGCTTCGCCAAGGCCTTCACCCTCGACGCCCGCAAGCTGAGCGAGGTGTTCGCCACTACCCAATGACCGTGCCCGCCCCGGCGAGGGCCGCGCTCACACAGCCTGCGCGCCGCGCGTCGCCCAGGATGACCCGGCCCACCCCGGCCGCCAGGGCCTCCTGGGCCCCGAGGACCTTCTTCTTCATGCGCCCCTCGGCGTAGGGCAGGTAGGCCTCGATCTCGCCGCGCGGGATGTGCCCGATCAGCGAGGCCTCGTCGGGGAAGCTGCGCAGCAGCCCCGGCACATTCGAGAGTAGCAGCAGGCTCTCGGCGCCCAGGGCCGCCGCGATCGCCGCCGCCGCCCGGTCGCCGTCCACATTCAGGGCCTCGCCCGCCTCCGAGCAGGCCAGGGGCGCCACCACCGGCAGATAGCCGCCCGCGAGCAGGGCCCGCAGCAGCCCCAGGTTGACCCGCTCGATCGTGCCCGTCCAGTCGTCGCGCAGGATCTTCTGGCGCCCCTCCTCCACCACCCGGATCGTCGCCTTGCGCTTGCCCTCCAGCAACCGCCCGTCGAGACCGCTCAGGCCGACCGCGTTGCAGCCGCGGGCCTGCAGGCGCTCGACCAGGCTCTTGTTGACCAGGCCGCCCGCCGCCATCATGAACAGCTCGAGGGTGCGCCGGTCGGTGTAGCGGCTGGTGTAGCCGCTGGGCGAGGTGACGAAGCGCGGCGGGTGGCCCACCGCCTCGCCCAGCCTGTTGGTCTCGTCCGAGCCGCCGTGGACCAGCACGAAGGCCTCGCCGCGCCCGTGGCGCTCCGCCAGGTCGTCGCAGAGGGCGTCGTAATTGTTGCCGGCGCTGCCGCCCACCTTGATGACGTTCATGCTCCTCATCCTATTCACAGGTTATTGTGGTAAAAATAGTACAAAGAACTCTGCGCGCGATCATAGCCGAGGATCTCCGGAATGTCCACGCCAACCAGCGCACGTCGCTTGCCCACCCTCGTCGTCCTCCTGACTGCGCTGCTCTTGTCAGCCTGTTCAGCCCGATCCTCCGAGCTGCCCCCCGCCCCCACGCCCCAGGGCGATCTTGCGACCCCCGCCGCCTCGCCCGCGGCCCAGGCCGCGCCGCTGCTCGCGCCCGCCGTCGCCTACGCCGCCGAGGCCGCCACACCCACGGCCACCGCCGTGCCGCCCACGCCCGCCCCGCCGACCCCCGTGCCGCCGACGGCCACCGTCGACCCCAACGCCTCGCCCACGCCCTGGCCCACGCCCTCGCCCCGGCCCGCCGGCCTCGCCCCGCGCGTCGGCCTGCAGGTCGGCCACCTGCGCTCCAACGAGCTTCCTGAGGAGCTCGAGCGTCTGCGCACCTCGACGGGCGCCCGCTGGGGCACGGTCACCGAGGCCCAGCTGAACCTCGACATCGCCAATCGCGTCAAGCCCCTGCTCGAGGCCCAGGGCATTATCGTCGATATCCTACCCGCCACCGTGCCCCCGAGCTACGACGCCGACGCCTTCCTCGCCATCCACGCCGACGGCTCGACCGGCGCCGCCGCCCGCGGCTGGAAGCTCGCCACCCCCTGGCGCGCCTCCGAGGCCAGCAAGCAGCTCATGGCCGCCGTGGGCGCCGCCTACGGCCCCGCCACCGGCATGCCCGAGGATGTCGGCGGGGTCACCTTCAACATGCGCGGCTACTACGCCTTCAACTTCCGCCGCCACGTCCACGCCATCGCCCGCACCACCCCGGCGATCATCGTCGAGATGGGCTTCATGACCAGCGCCGCCGACCGGGCTATCCTCTTCAATCAGCCCGACCGCGTCGCCCGCGGCATCGCCGACGGCGTGATCGCCTACCTGAAGCAGCGCGACCCCGCCAACGGCGCAGCCCTGCTGCCCCCCAACTACCCCGTCCTGCGCGCCGCGCCCGCCGGGGCCACCCTGCGCGCCGCCCCCCGCGACGACGCCCGCGTCCTCGCCAAGATCAGCCCCGACTCGCGCATCACGCCCTTCGACAAGCAGAACGGCTACTACCAGGCCTTCGTGCGCAGCGGCGAGACCCGCACCGTCGGCTGGGTCCGCGAGGACCAGGTGG
The DNA here is from genome assembly GCA_964555675.1 of uncultured Oscillochloris sp. GTDB lineage: Bacteria > Chloroflexota > Chloroflexia > Chloroflexales > Chloroflexaceae > CAIWXH01. The sequence goes on along the minus strand of CAZKTU010000275.1, from coordinate 5,356 downwards.
TCGTCACTAACGAGCAGCCCACCTTCCCCACGCCGACCAACCCGTAGTCGATGCGGCCGGTGTGTGGGGGCCTCAGGCCCCCACGCCTACCGCACCGTCAGCGGCAGATACCCCAGCCCCAGATCCGCCCGCACCCGCGGCGCCGTCAGCGGGTCGCCCAGCAGCGCGAAGGTGCGCAGCGACTCCTGGCAGCAGCTCTTGGTCGCGAACAGCTCGAGGTAGCCCGCCATGGTCAGCTCGCCCAGGGCCGCCCGCCCCGGCGCCGCCCACAGGGCCCGGTAGAAGCCGCGCTGCAGCGCGTCGTGGCCGTAGAGCACGCCCAGCCCCGTCGAGCCCCAGGCCGCGATCGCGCCGCCGTCGGCCCGCGCCACCAGGCGCTCGTCGACCGAGGTGCCGCTGAAGGCCGGGATCTGGAACGACCCGGTCAGGCAGCTCATGCTCAGCACCACCGGCAGGGCCGCCCCGTTCACCAGCTCGTCGACCCCGAACACGCCGAGCAGGTGCTGGCGGTCGGTCGGCTCGCCCGGGCGCAAGGGCGGCCCGGTGTAGCCCCACTGGAACTGTAGCCCGTGGCCGGTGTAGTGCACAATCGCCGCGCCCCCGTTGAAGCTGCCCATCGAGCGGTAGAGCGCCCGCAGCGGGTCGCTCTCGCGCGTCGGGTCGCCCGCCGGCGCCTGCGGGTCGTAGATCACCTGGCGCACCCGCACGCCCTGCGGGTGCAGCTCGGCGCTCTCGGCCGCCGCGGCGGCGAAGTTGCCCCCCAGGTCGGCGTTGTCGGCCACATAGGCCACCACGCCGCGCCAGGCCCCGGCCCCGCCCGCCGTCTCGTAGGCCAGGATCTTCTGCGCCAGGGCCGCCGCCTCTTCCGGGCTCTTGGCCGGGATGCGCCCGAAGGCCATGTCGGGCAGCTCGTCGTCCAGCGGGCTGTCGCCGTGGAGCTGCGCGTAGCAAGCCTCGCAGGCCGTCTCGCCCAGCCATGGGTCCACCGTCGCCAGGTAGGGCGGCACCCAGTTGGTGTTGTTGCGCCCCAGGTAGTTGCGCGGGTCCGAGCTCCCGTCGCCCACCAGGGTCACCGAGGTCGGCGCGACCGCCCAGCGCTCGGCCGCGAAGCGCAGGAAGCTGCGAATAGCCTCGGGGTTGGCCTGCCCATGCCCCCAGGCGTCGTAGATCGCCTCGATGCTCACCGCCGTTACCCGCAGCCCCTGGGCTCGCCTGTGGGCCAGCAGCGGCTCGATCGGGCCCAGGAAGGCCGCCGGGGCCACGTAGACCGCCTCCGCATCGAGCGGGCGGCTCAGGTCGGTCGGCGTGTGCGCCGCCACGGCCGGGGTATGCAGCGTGCCTTCGCCCGTCACCAGGTAGGGCCGCGCCGCCGCCGCGCTCGCCTCGAAGCTGTCGCCGCTGAAGAGCAGCCGGCTCGGCCGTAGCGGGTCGCCGACGTCGTACACCGCCGCGCCCGCCGCCAACCCCGCCAGCCTGTAGCCGTGGCGCCCCGCCTGCCCCACAAAGCGCGCGCCCCTGCCGCCCAGCTCGAGACTCACCGGCAGCTCCCAGCGCACTCCGTCCAGGTACACGCGCCCCGCGCTCAGGTTGAAGATCGAGACGATCGGCGATGGCGGGCTGGGCGGCGGCAGGATGGCTGCGCCCTCCCAGTCGCCCCGCCCGCTCCAGGCCACCGTCCGCTCCGGCTGCCCCCCGTCCGAGCACGGGGTTGCGCCGCCCTGCCCTGGTGGGGGCCCCGAACGCACGCACAGGCTGTACGCCCCGTCCTCGGCCGTCGCGCCAAATAGCGTGAGCGTCGGCCCGCCCACGGGCGGGAGGCGCGGGGCCAGGGTGGCCGTGACCACCGCCGGCGCGCCGGGCGGCGCGAGTGCCCGCAGGTCGGCGCTGAAGAAGTGGTCGCCGTCAGCCCCGGGCAGCCGCGAGTCGTACAGGCTATTGGCGCGCCAGACGCCCCGCTCAATCGCGGTCGTCGCCACCGGCGCCCCCGCCGGGTTCGCCTGCGTCGCGGCCATGCGCAGGCCCGCCCCGGCCTCGACCGTCAGCCAGTAGACCGCCTCGCTATTCCAGCGGTCGCCCGGTTCGGCGAAGAAGCGTAGCTCGGCCAGGCTACCCGCGCCGTCCCGCAGCTCCTCGAGGGCCACCTCCTGGCCCAGATGGCGCAGGCGCAGGCTCGCCGGGTCGATCTGCTCGACGGCCAGGCCGGCGGCCGCCAGAGCCGCGCGGCTGACGCTCTGTATGCCCGCCGCGCTCACGCGCAGCTTCCAGGCCTGGCTCGCGGCGAGCGGGCTCGGGGCGGGCGCGCCCGTCGCGAAGGGCCGCGTATCGAAGGCGGCCAGCGCGCCCGGGTCGGCCACCGGGCCGGCCCCGATCACCTCGGCCCGCAGGACGCCCCCGCCGCTATCGAACACCGCCACGCGGGCGCCGCGTAGCTGGCCCTCGCGCAGCGGGGCGCCTTGCTGCGCGGCGGCCGGCAGCGCCGCGGCGCTCAGGGCCATCGCCAGCACCATAATCAGCGCGCGGGTCGTCGCAGGTGCGCCGCCGATGCGTGCAGTCCTTGACCCGCGCCATAATTCGGACAGTCGCCTCAGGGCAATCCGCATAGCAGCCTTGGGGACGGCCAGACCTCACCCCCGCCACTGTGGCCCTGGGGATGAGGTCTGACCGTGCGCTTGTGTTTCAGGGCCCCCGGGGGCCGGCTCAGGCCGCCTTGAGGTGCATCCACAGGCTGGCTGCCACCAGAAGCAGACCGAGCAGCAGTGCCGCCACCGGCAGCAGGAGGCGCTCTTCGTCGCTGGTGTCCGGCAGAGTCGCGGGCGCGTCGATGGTGTCCACCGGCACCGAGGCCTGGTTGTTGTCAGGGTTGGCGTCCGGCGAGGTGCTCGTCACGATCGCCAGGTTGCGGTTGTTGGGCGGCGTCGCCGGCGCGACCACCGTGGCCGTGACCGTGATCGTCACAACCTCGCCCGGGTTCAGGTCGCCGATCGTCACCCGCACGCTCTGGCCGCTCACGCTCACCTCGCCTCTGGTGCTCGTGGCGCCTGTGGGGCTCAGGAAGGCCGGCAGCGTGTCGTCGACCACCACACCCGTGGCCACCGTCCCGCCCAGGTTGGTCACAATGATCGTGTACTCGACGCTATCGCCCACCATGGCCGAGCCCGGGCTGACCGACTTGCTGATCGCCGGGTCGGCCGGGATGCTCGCCGTGGGCTCGGGCGTAGGGGTGGGCGGCAGGGCCGTCGGCGTCGCCGTCGGGCGCGGCCTGTCGGGGCGCGGCGTATCCTCGGGCGGCGGGGTGGCCGTGTCGGTCGGGAGCGGGGTCAGGCCGCCGATCTCGGTCGCCGTGGGCGAAGGCTCACTCGTCGGCGTCGACGGCTCGCCCGTCGTCGTCTCCGTCACCACCAGCAGCGGCGCCGCCCCAACTGAGGTCGTCGCAGACGGCAGCATGCCCCAGGCGATCAGCGTCAGCCCTGCGATAAAGAGCAGCGCGCGTGTTAGTGCAGCCTTCATAATGGCTCCTGGAATCGTCAATTTTGCCTCGAAGTCGTGCTACTGCGAGGGGGGTGTATGGTATCACATGTTTCACTGAAGCCATACACATTGCCATGACCAAATGGCGAGTTCGCTCGGCCGCCTTTCGTCCTTGACGTACCGCGCGAGCCCGCATAAGATTCAGCCCGCCGCCGCTGATAGGGGAGGATGTCCGTTGAACGTTGTCGAGACCCGCCACGGCCCACTGTGCTACCTCGAGGTCGGCGCCGGCCCCCCCCTGCTCCTGCTCCACGGCAATACGTATGGCGCCGTCACCCAGGAGCGTCTGGCGGCCCGCTTCGCCGACGAGCACCGCGTGATCAGCGTCGACCTGCTCGGCCACGGCCAGTCGGCCCGCCCCGAGGGCCTCTTCACCACGCGCTACTTCGCCATGCAGGGCGAGGCCATCGCCGATTTCCTCGGCGTTATGTTCGACGGCCCCGTCCCGCTCTTCGGCATGAGCGCGGGCGGCATCACGGCCCTCAACGTTGTGTGCGAGCGCCCCGACCGCGTGGCCGCCCTGATCCTCGACGGGGTCTTCCGCCAGGTCACCACCGCCACGGTCGACGCTCACCACCACAGCACCGCCAATATGTCGCCCTCGTGGCACCGCTACATGGCCCGCGTCCACGGCGAGGACTGGTGGCCCATCCTGAACGCACGCGTCGAGCAGGCCGTCGAGCAGTTGGCCGTCGCCCGCACCGTCGTCGCCCCCTGCCTCGACGCTATCAGCGTGCCGACGATCGTCTTCCAGGGCGGCAAGGACCCCTTCGTGCCCGACGCCCAGGCCCGCGTCGTCGTCGCCGGCATCAAGGGCGCCCGCCTGGTCTACGAGGCCGAGGCCGGCCACCTGATCGCCTGGCGCAACCCCGATGCCTTCCGCGAGCGCGTCCGCCGCTTCCTGCACGAGCACAAGCTGGTCTAGACGAGGAGCTGCGCTCATGCGCATCGTCTACTTCGACTGCTTCCACGGGGCCGCCGGCGATATGCTGCTGGCCGCTCTCCTCGACGCCGGGCTCGAGCTGCCCGCCCTCGAGGGGGCCCTCGCCGGTCTCGGCCTCGACGGCTATAGCCTGCGTCTCGAGCGGGTCCTCAGCCACGGCATCACCGGCGCGCGGCTCTCCGTCGCCGTCGCCGAGGGTCAGCCGCAGCGCGACTGGGCCCAGATCCGGGCCCTGATCGAGGCCGCGGCCATCCCCGCGCAGGCCCGGGCCTGGGCCCTCGGCGCCTTCGCGCGCCTCGCCCGCGCCGAGGCCGCCATCCACGGCGTGCCGCTCGAGCAGGTCCACTTCCACGAGGTTGGCGCCGTCGACAGTATCGTCGACACCGTGGGGGTCTGTCTGGGGCTGGCCCTCCTCGGCGTCGAGCAGGTCTACGCCTCGCCGCTGCCTCTGGGGCGCGGCTGGGTCCGTACCCAGCACGGCCCCCTGCCCGTGCCCGCGCCCGCCACCCTGGCCCTGCTCGCCGAGGCCGGCGCGCCGACCCTGCCCGCACCGCCCGACAGCGAGGGCGAGCTGCTCACCCCCACCGCCGCCGCCCTCCTCGCCGAGCTCGCCACGTTCCGTCAGCCCCCCATGACTGTCCAGCGTGTCGGCTACGGCCTCGGCCACAAGGCCTTCCCCCGCCTCAACGGCCTGCGCGCCTGGCTCGGCGAGCTGCCTGAGGGGCGAAGGACCAAAGACCAAAGACCAAAGACCAATCCTGATCACGCACACGACCATAGCCACGACCATAGCCACGAGCACGGCCATAGCCAAGAGCACCCCGCGCACAGGAATGAGCCCCTGATATCGACCAACGAGGGCTCGACATCAAGCAACGAGGGCTC
>CAZKTU010000274.1:0-8182 GCA_964555675.1 uncultured Oscillochloris sp. | reverse complement strand
GGCCTGTGGCAACTGTGGCGAGCGGGGCGATCTGGGGCGGGGTACTCGTCGGCGGCGGGCTGCTGGCCTGGGGGGCGCGGCGTTTGTGGAAGCGGAGGGGCTCGTAAGACCCTCACCCCCGTCCCCTCTCCCGCGTGCGGGAGAGGGGTGCCGAGCGCGGCGGGGTGAGGGCCGCCGTGCGACGAGCGAGGCGGGGTGAGGGCCGCCGTACGACGAGCGAGGCGAGGACTTACCCCCGCACGTGGAAGGCCGCCCGACCGGCGTACTGCGCCGCGCCGGCCAGCTCCTCCTCGATGCGCAGCAGCTGGTTGTACTTGGCGATGCGGTCGGTGCGGGCGGGGGCGCCGGTCTTGATCTGGCCCGCATTGGTGGCCACCACCAGGTCGGCGATCGTCACGTCCTCGCTCTCGCCCGAGCGGTGCGAGACCACGGCGGTCATAGCGTGGCGCTGAGCCAGGCTGATCGCCGCCATCGTCTCGGTGAGGCTGCCGATCTGGTTCAGCTTGATCAGGATCGAGTTGCAGGCGTTCTCGTCGATCGCGCGCTGCAGGCGGGTCACATTGGTGACCAGGAAGTCGTCGCCGACCAGCTGCACCTTGTGGCCGATCTTCTGGCGCAGCAGCTTCCAGCCCTCCCAGTCGTCCTCGGCCAGGCCGTCCTCGAGCGAGATCAGCGGGTAGCGGGCGGCGATATCGGCCCAGTAGTCGACCATCTCCTCGGTCGTGAGCACCTTGCCGTCGCGCTTGAGGTGGTACTTGCCGCCCTCATAGATCTCGGTGCAGGCCGGGTCCATCGCCAGCATCACCTGCTCGCCGGGGCGGTAGCCGGCCTTCTCGATCGCCTCCATGATCAGCTGGAGCGGGGCCTCGTTCGAGGGCAGGCTGGGGGCGAAGCCGCCCTCGTCGCCCACCGTGGTGGCCAGGCCGCGGTCGTGCAGCACCTTCTTCAGGCTCTGGTAGATCTCCGAGCCCCAGCGAATGGCCTCGCGGAAGCTCTCGGCGCCCACCGGCATGACCATGAACTCCTGGAAGTCGGTGCTGTTGGAGGCGTGCTGGCCGCCATTCATGATGTTCAGCATCGGCACGGGCAGCACGTGGGCGTGGACGCCGCCGAGGTAGCGGTAGAGGGGCAGCCCGAAGGCGCTGGCGGCCGCCTTGGCCGCGGCCAGCGAGACGCCCAGAATGGCGTTCGCGCCGAACTTGCTCTTGTTCGCCGTCCCGTCCAGGGCGATCAGCTCGTGGTCGAGGCCCACCTGATCGGCGGCGTCGAGGCCGACCAGGGCCTCGGCGATATCCTCGTTCACGGCGCGCACTGCCTTGAGCACGCCCTTGCCGTTGAAGCGAGCCTTGTCGCCGTCGCGCAGCTCGAGGGCCTCGTGGGCGCCGGTCGACGCGCCACTCGGCACGATCGCGCGGCCCACATCGCCGCTCTCAAGCCGAACGTCCACCTCTACCGTCGGATTACCCCGGGAGTCGAGCACTTCGCGGCCGATGATTTCCTCGATCAGCGTGGACATGGTGCCTCCGCATAAAAATTGTAGCTATGGCGACATGGGGCCGCCGGCGCCCGCAAGTATAGCACAACCGCCGTCCGGCACACCCTCGCGGGGCCGGCGCGACGCCCTGGCCTGCACGATGTTGTGGCTTTGCAACTCGCACGCACGGCACCGCCGCACAGCAGGGCGAGCCGGCAGAGCCAGCGCCTGCGAAACCGCGGAGCAGAGCCCGGCTCTATTCGTCCTGGTGCGCTCTGGGCCGCACGATCAGCAGCGGCAGCGAGGCCCCGCGCAGCACCTTATCGGCGACGCTCGAGATAGGTTTGCGGGCCGAGGCGCCGCGCCCGTGAGTGGTCACCGCCACCATGTCCGCGCCTAGCTCGGCGGCCTGCTCGAGGATGGCCCGCGCGGGCTGCGCGGCTTCGCACACGAGCGGCGTCACCGGGGTGGGGGCCAGCCCCGCGGCAACGCCCTGCAGGTACTGCTCGGCCTGGGCGCGCTCGCGGGCCAGCCCATCGGCGTCGAGACGGAAGCGCTCGCTGAAGGGCATAGCGACCGGCACGGGCAGCGTATCGATGATGCGCAGGGCCACGATCTCGCCGCCGTCGAGGGCGGCGAGGGCCGCCGCGTGGGGCAGGATCTGCTCGGCCAGGGGCGAGCTGTCCAGAGGCGCCAGCACCCGCTTGAAGGGCCGGTCGACAACCTGGCCGTCGGGGCCGGGGCGCAGCAGCAGCAGCGGGGTATCACTCACCCGTACCAGAGCGTCGGCCGAACTGCCCAGCCAGAGCTGGGCGAAGCCGCTACGCCCGTGGGTGGTCATCACAATCAGCCCGACCCCGTGGTCACGGGCGTAGCCCGCGATCGTCGGGGCAACCGGACCCTCGAGCCGCGCGACGATCGGCTTCAGGCCCGCATCGGCGATCTGCGCCGCGGCCCGCTCGAGGTAGACATGCTCGTGCTCGGCCGCTAGCGAGCGCATCTGCTCGTCGACCACCGGCATGCCCTCGATCGAGATCGGGTCGAGGCTCGCCGTCACATGCACATGGACCAGGTGCAGCTCCGCGCCCGTCGCACGGGCCAGTCGCACCGCCACCGGCAGAGCCTGCTCGGCGAGGGCCGAGCCGTCCAGGGGGACCAGAATAGACGTAAACATACTCACCCTCCTCATCGCTTCGGCAGGTGGTCACCCTTAGTATACACCGCAACGCCAAAGCCCCCCTCGCCGCTGGCGGAGAGGGGGGCGTTACGCCGGGGCCGTAAACGGCCCGGCTCCATAGTACGAAGGCCTCCTACACAGCCTGCCCGGTCGGGCTGGCGGAGAGGGGGTTTCGGGGAGGGCAAATGCCCTCCCCAGTCCTCCCAGGACCGAACAGCTCGGCTGTTTGCGCTAGGCCGTGACAACCTCGGTCGGGATGGGCGCGAGGGCGATCCCAAGCACCTCGTCCATCGACGAGACTGGGATGAGGGTCAGGTCCTTGCGCACCTTCTCGGGCAGCTCGACAATGTCCTTGGCGTTCTCTTTGGGCAGGATAAAGGTCCTGATCCCGGCCCTATGGGCGGCCAGGGTCTTCTCCTTCAGGCCGCCGATGCCCAGGACCTTGCCGCGCAGGGTCACCTCGCCGGTCATGGCCACGTCGCGCCGCACCGGCTTGCCGGTCATCGCGCTGATCAGAGCCGTAGTCAGGGTGATGCCGGCCGAGGGGCCGTCCTTGGGCACCGCGCCCTCGGGGATGTGGATGTGGATGTTATGCTCCTCGAAGTAGTTCGGGTCGATCCCGAGCATACTCGAGCGCGAGCGCACATAGCTCATCGCCGCCTGGGCGCTCTCCTTCATCACCTCGCCGAGCTGACCGGTCAGCAGCAGGCCGCCCTTGCCCTTCACCGGCAGCACCTCGATGCTGAGGATATCGCCGCCCGTGCTGGTCCAGGCCACCCCGGTCGCCACGCCGACCTCGTCGCGCTCTTCGGCCAGGCCGAAGGTGAAGCGCTCGGGGCCGAGGTAGGTCGCCACGTCACCCTCGTCGATCGAGTAGCTGTCGGGCGCATTCTCGGCGCCCGGCTCGGTCGAGGAGGCCACCTTACGGGCCACCTTGCGGCACAGGCTGGCCACCTCGCGCTCGAGGTTGCGCACGCCCGCCTCGCGGGTGTACTCGCGGATCAGCTTGACCACCGCGCCGTCGCTGATCGTCAGCTGCGCGGGCTCCAGGCCGTGGAACTCGCGCTGCTTGGGGATGAGGAAGCCCTTGGCGATCTCGAGCTTCTCGTCCTCGGTGTAGCCGCCGATCTCGATAATCTCCATGCGGTCGCGCAGGGGGCCGGGGATCGGCTCGAGCTGGTTGGCCGTGGCGATGAAGATCACCTTGCTCAGATCGAAGGGGATCTCGAGGTAGTGGTCCGAGAAGGTGCTGTTCTGCTCGGGGTCGAGCACCTCGAGCAGGGCCGAGGTCGGGTCGCCGCGGAAGTCGGTCCCGACTTTGTCGACCTCGTCGAGCACATAGACCGGGCTGTTCGACTTGACCGACTTGATGCCCTGCAGCACGCGGCCGGGCATGGCCCCGATGTAGGTGCGCCGGTGGCCGCGGATCTCGGCCTCGTCGCGCACGCCGCCCAGGCTGGTGCGGATGAATTGCCGCCCGAGGGCCCGGGCGATGCTGCGACCCAGGCTGGTCTTGCCCACGCCGGGCGGGCCCACGAAGCAGAGGATGGGGCTGCGCATTCGATTGCCGGCCAGCTTGCGCACCGCCAGGAACTCGAGGATGCGCTCCTTGACCTTCTCGAGGCCGTAGTGGTCCTCGTCCAGGACCTTCTGGGCCTCGACGATGCTGATCGCGGCGTGCTCCTCCTCAGACCAGGGCAGGTTGGTCAGCCAGTCGAGGTAGGTGCGGATCACCCCCGCCTCGGGGCTGTTCATGCCCTGCTGGGCCAGACGCTTGACCTCGTGGAGGGCCTGGCTCTTGACGTACTCGGGCGCCTCCATCTCGTTGATCTTGCGCCGCAGCTCGTCGATCGGGTCGTCGCTATCGTCATCCTCGCCCAGTTCGCGGCGGATCACCCGCATCTGCTCGCGCAGGAAGTACTCGCGCTGGCTCTGGTCCAGCACCTCTTTGGTGTCCTGCTGGATCTTCGCGCGCAGCTTGAGCAACTCGAGCTGGCGAGCCAGGACCATGTAGGCCTTGCGCAGCCGCTCGGTCGGGTCGAGGGTATTGAGCACCTCGAGGCGGTCGCGGAAGTCGAAGGCCGGGCCCCAGGTGACGATATCGGCCAGGTGGCCCGGGCGCTCGATGCGATGCACGAACTGCACGGCCTCCTGGGGCACCTCGCCCAGGTGGTCGACGAACTCGTCCACCTGCTGCTTCACGGTGTCCATTAACGCCGTGACCTCCATGCCGCCCGCATCGTCGTCGAAGACTGGCGTGCAGCGCACCCTGTAGAAGGGCGTCACCTGCATGGCGGCGTGGATATTGGCCCGGTGCAGGCCCTCGAGGATCACCCGCGCCGTGCCGTCCGGCAGCTTGGCGAACTCTTCGAGCCGGGCGATCACGCCGATCGCCGGCAGCTGCTGGGCCTGGCTGCTCTTGTAGCCCTCCAGCTCGGCCTCGCGCACGAAGATCAAGAGCACCTCGCGCTCCTCGTCCCACGCGCGCTCCATGGCGCGGTACGACTTGCCCTGGGGCACCTGGAGCGGGATGGTCATATGGGGCATAATCACCATTTCGCCCAGGACCACCAGAGGCAGCCGACGCTCCTCTGAGGGCGTCTCCTCGGCCTGGTCTTCGTCCCGCGCCGCCATCTCGATGGGGGGCTCGGGGGCATCGGCGAAACGTGCACTGTCCTTATTCATCAGGATTCCTCACTCTGAACCGAAACGACTGGTACATAGCACAATGCTTATCCGGTGAGCTCCGCCAGGAGGGGGAGCAGGTCCTTGTCCTCGTGGCGAAACTGCATCGCGTAGAGCCGGGCGTAGAGTCCGCCCTGGGCCAGCAGCTCGGCGTGTGAGCCGAGCTCGGCCAACTCGCCGGCGACCACGACGGCGATGCGGTCGGCCCGCTTGATCGTGCTGAGCCTGTGCGCGATCACAATGCTCGTCCGACCTTGCATCAGGCGCTCCAGGGCCTCCTGGACCAGGGCCTCGCTCTCGCTATCGAGGGCGCTGGTGGCCTCGTCGAGGATCAGGATGCGCGGGTCCTTCAGGATGGCCCGCGCGATCGCCACGCGCTGCCGCTGCCCGCCCGAGAGCTTCACGCCGCGCTCGCCCACCGGCGTGTTATAACCTTCGGGCAGCGCGCTGATGAAGCCGTGGGCGTTCGCGGCCCGCGCCGCGGCCTCGATCTCCTCCTGGCTGGCCTCGAGGCGGCCGTAGGCGATATTCGCGCCCACCGATCCGCTGAAGAGCAGCGTCTCTTGCGGCACGATCCCGACCTGGCGGCGCAGACTCTGCAGGGCCACCTCGCGCACGTCGTGGCCGTCCACCCGCACACTGCCGCCCTGCACGTCGAAGAAACGCGGGATCAGGTTGACGATCGTGCTCTTGCCCGCCCCACTCGGCCCCACCAGGGCCAGCACCTCGCCGGGGGCGATCTCGAGCGAGAGGCCCCGCAGGACCGCCGGGGGGGCGAGGGTGAGCGCGCTGCTCACTACGGCGTCCTGATTGGCCCCTGGCCCCTCCGGCGCCTCGTCTCGCTGCGCGCCCGCCTCGTAGGCGAAGGTCACATTGTCGAAGGTCACCCGGCCGGCGAGCACCGGCAGCTCGACGGCGTCGGGGCGATCTTTGATCTCGGACTCGGTGTCGAGCAGCTCGAAGACCCGCGTGACCGCGCCCAAGGCCTCCTGGAGCTGGCCGAAGAGGTTCGAGAAGGTCATCATGGTGCCGCCGATGCTGCCGGCGTAGAACAGGAAGGCGATCAGGTCGCCCGGCCGCAGCGAGCCCTCCATCACCAGGCGCCCCCCGAACCAGAGCACGCCGACCATCGCGCCCCAGGCGCAGATCACCCAGAGGGGCTGGAAGATCGCCCTGATGCGCGCACGCTGCATCGCCGCCCCGAAGGTCGCCTCGATCGCGTCGCTGAAGCGCCCAATCTCGTAGGGCTCGCGGACGAACGACTGCACGACCCGCACGCCCGAGACAGTCTCCTCCAGCACACTGGTGGCATCGGCCAGCCGATCCTGCACCTCGGTTGAGATGCGGCGCAGCAGGCGGCCGAAGAGCATGCCGAGCACAGTGACGGCCGGCACCAGCAACAGGGCCATGGTGCTGAGCTGCCACGAGACCGCGATCATCAGGGCCAGGGCCCCGACGAACTGCACCAGCGACTGCAGCAGCGCGGCCACATTGCTGGTCACCGTGGTCTGGATCAGAGTGACATCGTTGGTGATACGGCTGGTGATCTCGCCGGTGCGCCTATTGGCGAAGAAGCCCAGCGAAAGGCTCTGGAGGTGGCTGTAGGCCTGCACGCGCAGGTCGCTGACCACCCGCTCGCCGACGAACGAGAGCGCGTAGCTCTGCACCAGGCTGAAGAGACCCTGCAGCACGACCACGCCCAGGAGGGCCAGGACCACCTGGTTGAGCGAGAAGGCGCCGCTCTGAGCGACGAGCGCGTTCACCATCTGGCCGACGGCCAGGGGCAGCAGCAGGCCGACGCCCGTAGCCACCAGCATCGCGAGCAGGGCGGCGGCCATCCACCAGCCGTAGGGCCGGACGTAGGACAGCAGGCGACCCCAGCTGACACTGCGCAGCGCAGCGGGCCGCAGCCTGAGGGCGGCCGGCAGCCACGGACGGCCGCCCGGCCTCGTTCGCCCCGCCTGGGATCTGCCCTTGATGTCGGCCTCGTTCTTCATCGCAATCCTTCGGCTAGGCCAGTCGGCCGGTCTCGGCCCGCTCGAGGGCCCTGGCCATCCCGGCGAGCACCCGGTCGAGCAAGAGGATCAATGCCTCGACCTCGGGCTCGGCCATATGGGCCAGCGCCATCTGCATCTGCTCGCGGCGCGCCTGTTTGATCTCCGAGATCAGCTCGCGGCCCTGGGCGGTGACGGCGACCATCACCTGCCGCCGGTCCTTCTCGTCGCGCAGACGCTCGATCAGCTGTTTGTCGCGCAGCCGATCGACCACCCCCGTCAGCGAGGCCGCCGACTGGTGGGTCGCATCTGCCAGGTCCGACATCTTGCACGCCTCGTCGGTTTGCTCGAGGTGCAGAAGGGTGTAGAATTGTGGCAAGGTCAGCCGGAAGCGATCCTCGTCGAGGAGCTGCATGAACTGGCGCTGGGCCAGCCAGCTGATCTGCATGATCGAGCGCTCGATCTCTTCGAGGGCCGAACGCTCGCCCTGGGGCTGATCGCGATGGACCTGGGTCATGGGCAATCCTGCATTTCCTCGACCCTACTGATAATCTACAACCTTGAGTATATCATCCTTTAAGCACCACCGCAAGCCAGTTGTGAGCGATTTCTCAAGGGCGCAGAATCAGGCGAGCGGGCCGCATGGCCCGCTCGCCTGAGTTTCACACCGGAGTTGTGGCGACTATTCGGACAGACTCTCCTCGACAACGTCGCCGTCCTCATCCTGCTGCAGGTGGAGATCGGCCAGTTGACGCAGGGCTGTGAAGAGCTCGACATCAAGAATCACCCCGGTGGGATAGCCCTTCTGGGTGACGATGATCGGCTGATGGTTCGCCCGCGAGCGCTTGATCA
>CAZKTU010000273.1:0-8245 GCA_964555675.1 uncultured Oscillochloris sp. | reverse complement strand
GTCGCGCTCGATGAGCGCGTAGGCGGCCGCGGTGATCGCCTCGCGGCTGGTCTGGGTGGGGTAGGGCATGGGGGCGGCCTTTCGCGCTCTCGGCGCCTACGCCTCGCGCGCAGGCCGCGCCGGCCTGGGCAGCTCGCCCGACTTGAAACCGTAGCCGACGGCGCGGTCCATGCCGATGTGGGCCAGCCAGATCAGGGCGAGCTGCAGGCCCAGGGCGTTCCCCGTCAGGGCGGCCGCCAGGGCCAGGGCCAGGGGGAAGACCAGGGTGTGGCCGAGGTTGTAGCTGAGGTTGCCCACCCGGCTGCCCGCCAGGTAGCCCAGGGCGGCCAGGTCGGGCGCCAGCAGCAGCAGGGCGAAGAGCGGCCAGCCGAAGCCCTGCGCGGCGTAGATGGCGACCGCGGCCCCGAGCACGGCGAGCCCCTCGAGGCGGGGCAGAGCGCTACTGAGCGAAAGGGGCTGCCGGACACGGCCTGCGGTCATAGTCGGGTTCTGCACGATGGCCTCCAAAACTAACATCATTAACCTTCAAGGCTAATTATATTAGTCTTTGGCCATTTGTCAAGGGGTCAATCGGTCCTACGCAGCGTGCGTGCGCTCCTGGGCGTTACGCACAATCGGGGGCACGGCCGAGCGGGGCAGCAGGCGCGGCAGCAGGGTCTGGATGCGGTTCATCAGGCCGGGGATCACCACGGGCCGCCCGCGCAGCAGGCCCTTGTAGCCGGCCTGCGCCACCGTCGCGACGTCCATGATCTGGCGCCCGCTGACCAGGCGCGACTGCTCCATCTGGGCGCGGGCCTGGAAGCCGGTGCTGGTCGGGCCGGGGCAGAGGGCCGTCACCGTCACGCCGCTGCCCTGCAGCTCGTTGTTCAGGGCCTCGGAGAAGGAGAGCACGAAGGCCTTCGAGGCATAATAGACGGCCATGAGCGGGCCGGGCATGAAGGCGGCCGTCGAGGCGACATTGAGCACGCGCCCGCGCCCCCGGCTAACCATGGCGGGCAGCAGCAGGCGGGTGAGGTGGGTGAGGGTGACGATATTGACCTGTAGCATGCGCAGCTCGCCGTCGAGCTCGAGCTCGACGAAGGGGCCGTAGGTCGCGAAGCCGGCGTTATTCACCAGGACATCCACGCCGAGCCCGAGAGCCGTCAGCTGCTCGCTCAGCAGGCGGGGCGAGGCAGGGTCGGCCAGGTCGTAGGCCAGGGCGCGGGCCTGGATGCCGTGCTTCGCGGCCAGCTCGCCGGCCAGGGCCTGGAGCTTCGCCTCGCTGCGGGCCACCAGAATCAGGTCGTAGCCGCCCCGGGCGAACTCGTGGGCCAGGGCCTCGCCAATGCCGCCCGATGCGCCGGTGATCAGCGCCATCTGCCTCTGGGGCTGTGCCGATGTCATGCCAACACTCCTCTGCATACGCCCCCCCGAGGGGCCTCTCGCTTAAATGACCGCGGGTCATATAATAAATGACCACGGGTCACTTGTCAAGAGAGGCGCGCCGCGCTGTGGTACCATGACCCTATGCACACGACTGACCAACCAGCACGGCGTCTCCAGCCGACCGACGCCGAGGCCGCGGCCGAGGTGCTCGCCCGCGCCTTCGTGAACGATCCGCTCTGGCGCTACCTATTCCCCGACGCCACCCGGCGCGCCGCCCTTGTGCGCCAGGCCTTCCGCGCCTTCGCCCCCACCTTCATCGAGGGCTCGGTGACCCTTGGGGTCGGCGCGCCCCTTGAGGGCGTGGCCGTCTGGAGCCCGCCCGACCAGACCCCGCCCCGCCTCGACGGGCTGCTCAACCCCAGTCTGCTGACCCTGGTCTTCAGCCCGTTCCTCGCCGCCCTCCCCCGCGCCGCGCCGATCTTCAGCCGCTTCGAGGCCCTGCAAAAGCGCTTCGCGCCCGAGCCCCACTACTACCTGAGCACCGTCGGCGTGCTGCCCACGGCCCAGGGCAAGGGCCGGGCCTCGGCCCTGATCAAGCCGGTTCTCGCGCAGGCCGACGCCCGCGGGCTCACGGTCTACACCGAAACCATGACCCCCGAGAATGTGCCGCTCTACGAGCACTACGGCTTTGTCGTGCGCCAGGAGCTGCCCATCCCCGAGAGCTCGCTGCGCCTCTGGGCCCTACAGCGCCCCCGCCTCGCCGATAACGCCGGGGAGGCGACCCCGAGGCCCCGCCACATCAGGCAGGCCCGCTGAGGCGCTTCGCGCCCCCGAGCGCCGCGAGCACTACCGGGTCGCTTGCCGCAGGCGGTGCCGTCACTGGCCGTGGTCACGCCAAGTGACCCACTACGCGGGCGGCGACCCAGCGGTGGCGTCCGGCCCGATCAGCCGCTCGTAGAGCCAGGCCTGGCGCGCGATCGCCTCGCGGTAGCGCTCGTGCAGGGCGGGATCGGGCTCGTACACCTTCCCGTCGGCGGCGGCGACGTCGAGCGAGGGCAGGGCCCCCAGGCTGCGCAGGGCCAGGAGCGCGACGCCCCGGCTGGTGGTCTCGCTCTCGGCCGAGGCCACCACCGGTCGCCCCAGCACATCGGCGAAGATCTGCATCCAGGCGGGCGAGCCGAGCAGGGCCCCGCCGCTGGCGATCAGCCTGTGGTCGCAGTCGGGCTGCGCGCAGAGGCGCCCCGCGATCACGGCGAAGCGGTAGGCCACGGCCTCGAGGCTGGCCCGCAGGATGGCGAGAGGGGTGGTCGCCAGGGTCAGCCCATGAATCGTCGCTTGCACATTGCCGGCCCACCCCGGGCTGCGCTCGCCGGCCAGGAAGGGCAGCACAGTCAGCCCGTGACTATCGGGCGGGTAGGCCGCCAGAGCCTGCTCGAGGCTGCCCGGGTCGCCCAGCTTGAGGGTCTGGCGCAGCCAGGCGTAGACATTGCCGCCCTCGCTGGTCGCCCCGCCGACCAGGGCCTGGCGACGATCGACCCTGTAGCACCAGAGGCCGGGCGGCACCCGCTCGGGCGTGGGCTGCACGACCCGCACCGCCCCCGTCGTGCCCATGGTCAGGGCCATGCGCCGATGGTTGGTGCAGCCGCCGCCGATGTTGGCCGCCGCGCCGTCGCCAATGGCCGGGAACCACGGGGTCTGCCGTAAGGCCGGCCAGCGCGCGGCGTAGGGCTCGGCCAGGCCCGCCAGCGGCTCGTCCACATCGACCAGCGGCGAGAGCTGCCCCGCTTCGAGGCCCAGCAGCCCGAGCAGCGGCGCATCCCAAACCAGGGCGCGCCGGTCGAGCAAACCGCTCCACGAGGCCGCCGAGAGACTCAGCCGGCAGCGCCCGAACAGGCGCAGCTCGAGGTACTCGCCCAGGGTCACCCAACGCGCCGCGCGCGCCCAGATCTGCGGCTGCACGCGGCGAGTCCAGGCGAGCTGGGCGGGCCAGTAGCTCGCCCGCAGCAGGCAGCCGGTGCGTTCATGGACCGCGGCCTCGTCGAGGTCGCGGCGCAGCGCTTCGGCGTCGGGCGCGCCGCGGGTGTCGGCGTAGGTGCGCAGCGGGGTGAGCGGGCGCCCGGCGGCGTCGAGCCCGAGCAGGGTCGCGGCCATGGTGGCGACGGCCACGGCGCCAATCTGCGTCGCGAGCGCGCCCGCCTGGGCCAGGACCGCGTCGACACAGCGTGCGGCCCGCTCGAGCGCCGCGTCGGGGTCATCCTCGGCGACACCGTCGGCGGACACGCTCAGGCTGTAGCGCTCCTGGCACACACAGCCGGGCACGGCCTGGCCGCGCCCGTCGAAGAGCGCCGCCCGGGCCGAGGACGAGCCGACATCGATGGTCAAAACCAGGGGCAAGGCGAGATCGGGGTTGCTGATGGTGACGCTCCCCAGCTACTACACTTGACGATACTCACGGGGCTTCATGCTCATGATACTCAGCCCGTGGACGCCCGCAAGTGCAGCCAGCGCGGCCGCGCGCTCAGCCCGCAGGGGGCGCGTCCTCTGTGACGTCGGCGGGCATCAGCGCGCCAATCGACGCCAGGAGCGAGCTGATGCCGACCGGCTTGGCCAGATAGAGACTGGCCCCTGCGGCGAGGCAGCGCTCGCGGTCGCCCGGCATCGTCAGGGCGGTCAGGGCGATAATCGGCGTCGCGGCCAGAGCCGGGTCCTCTCTGATCCGCCGGATCGCCTCGAGCCCGTCTACCCCCGGCATCTGGATATCGAGCACCACCACGTCGGGCCGGCTCGTCCGCGCCCGCGCCTGAGCCTCCTCGCCGGTGCGCGCCGTCACCACAAAGCAGCCATGCCGGCTGAGCAGGTCGCTGTAGAACTGGAGCGTGAGCTCGTGGTCGTCGGCGATCACGAGCCGCGGAGGCCGCGTCCACGCTTGCCTGGGCGGAGGGGGCGCGAGCGCCCGCGGCGCTATGTTATCCTCGGGGGACCAGGGAAGGCTGACCGTGAAGCGGCTGCCCCTCCCGGGCGCGCTATCGAGACTGATGCTGCCCCCGTGCAGCTCGACCAGCCGGCGCACCAGGGTGAGCCCCAGCCCGACCCCGCCGTAGGCCCGCGAGAGCCGCCCGTCCACCTGAGTGAAGGGCTGGAAGAGCCGGTCAAAGTCGGCCGCGGCGATGCCGATGCCCGTGTCCCAGACCGCGAAGGCGAGGCGCTCCTGCCCGGGATCCGCGATCACCTCCAGGCCAACCGTCCCGCCCTGGGGGGTGAACTTCACCGCGTTGTCCAGCAGATTGATCAGGATCTGGGTCAGGCGGCGCTCGTCGGCCCGCACCCCGTCGACCCCCTGCTCGACGCTGCGCAAGAGCTTGAGGCCCTTCTGGCGGGCGTTGGCCTCGACGAACTGTACAGCCGAGCGGCAGAGCAGATCCACATTGACGCGCCGCGGATCCAGGCGCTCGGCGCCCGCGGCGATGCGGGCCAGGTCGAGGATATCGGCGAGGATGGTCAGCAGGTGGTGCCCGCTCTGGGCGACGGCGGTCAGGCCATGGCGCTGGCGCTCATTCAGCGGGCCGTACTGATCGTCGACCATGGCCTCGGTGATGCCCAGGATCACATTGAGCGGCGTGCGCAGCTCGTGGCTCATCATGGCGAGAAACTCGTCCTTGAGCTTGAGGGCGCGGGTCAGCTCGGCGTTGGCGCGGCTCAGGGCGTCGGCGTGGGCCCGCACGGCCACCTCGTCATGCTTGCGCTGAGTGATGTCCTGGGCGGTGAGCACCCCGAGGATGAGCGCGCCGCGCTCGTCGTACACCGGCGTGCCGCTAACTGTGAGCCAGCGCTCGCGGGATGCGCCCTTCGGCCGCAAGTAGAGCTCGAACCCGGTGAACGACTGGCCGCGCAGCACCCGCTGGGCCGGCTGGCGCTCGGGCCCGAGCGGCCGCCCCTCGGCGTCACAGGCCTCATAGAGGCTCTCTTCACGCAACGCGCCGATCGTCGGCGGGTCGCTCGCCGGCTGTAGGCCCAGCAGATCCTCTGCGGCGCTGTTGATCATGGCCACCGAGCCGTCGGGGTGAAGCGCGAGGACCCCTTCGTACATCGTGCGCACAATCGCGTCAAGCTGCTGGCGCTCGTACTCGAGGGCCTGCTGGGCCTGACGCCGCTCGGTGATATCCTCGAACACGACATAGACCTGTGATGGCCTGGCCTCGCCCGGCCTGAACTGGGGCACGGCCTGGATCGAGATCCAGCGATAAACCCCGCCCCGCTGCTGGAGCACACCCATGATGACGTCGCGCACCTCCTGCCCGCTGCGCAGCGCAACGGTCGCCGGGTGATCCTCGGGCGGGAATTCGCTGCCGTCTTCGTGGATCGTCTGCCACTCGGCTTCGAACGACGTGCGGCCGAGCAAGCGCTCGGCCCCCAGGATGTGCATGGCGGCCGGGTTGGCCACAATAATCTGCCCCTCGGCGTCGTGGTAGACCACGCCCTGATGGATGGTCTCGAACAGGGTTCTGTAGCGCTGCTCGCTCTCGCGCAGGGCCTCCTCGGCCGCCTTGCTCGCAGTGATGTCGCGCGCGATGCCCTCGGCCGCCACGGGTCTGCCGCTCTCGTCCTTGACCACCCAGCTGCGCAGCTCGGCCCAGCCGATCGCGCCATCTTTGCGCCGCCAGCGCAGCGTCGTGGGCTCGATCTCGGCGGGCGGGTCAATATACGGGCGCCGCACGTGCGCCAGATCTTCGGGCGCGATCAGCCCCAGACCCAGGGCGGCGTTCGTATAGAACTCCTCGCGGGGGTAGCCGGTCATGCGCTCGACCGCGGGGCTGATATACTCCAGCACGGGGGTCGGCGCGAACCTGTAGCGAAAGATCACATCCTGGGCGTGCTCGGCGAGCAGGCGAAAGCGCTCCTCGCTGGCGCGCAGGGCGGCCTCGGTGCCCTTGATCTGGGTGAGGTCGGTGAGCATCACGCCGACGCCGGCGATCTCGCCCGTCGGCCCAGAGACGGGGAAGCAGCTGAACAGCCAGTCGTGGACGAGCCCGTCGCGCGGGCAGGGCAGCCCCCGCAGCTCCATGTCGAGGGCCGCCTCGCCCGTCGCAAGCACCTGGCGCACGAGGGGCTCGATCCGCCGGGCGAGACCAGGGATAATCTCGGCGAGGGTACGCCCCAGGTGCTCGGCGGGCGTGCGGCCGTTGATGACGGCAAAAGCCGGGTTGGCCAGCCTGTAGCGCAGCTCGCGGTCGAGGTAGGCGATCCCGCTCGGCGCGGCCTCGACAATGGCGTTGAGTTGGGCCAGAGTCTCGGCGGCGGTCAACTGGGCGGCCTCGGCGATCGCCCTGAGCCTGGCCTGCATGATCGCCTCGCCGCCGCGCCGCGCCAGGGCCTCGGCCAGGGCCAGGTCGTCGGCGTCGTAGGCCCGCTCGCCGGTCGTGAGCCCGAGCTGCAGCACCCCGATCAGCTTGCCTTCGGCCGCGAGGGGCACGAGCAGCGCCGAGCAGATGGCGGGCCGCCCAGCGTCTGTAGCCTGCGGCGGGACGGCGGCCAGAATGCGCGACGTGCCGCTGCGCACGACCTCACGTAGCAGGGCGGGCGTGTCGCCCAGCGGAGTCGTAAGCGCCAGGTCAAGCGGCTGCGTCTGAGCGACCCCGGCGCCCGCGGCGGCGGCCGGGGTCAGGGCGCCCGCGTCGTCGAGCAGGCTGACGACACACTGGTCGGCCAGGGCGGGCAGCGGCAGCCCGGCGAGGGCCTGCGTGGTCGCCGCGACATCGAGCTGCGGGCCGAGGGTGTGTGTGATCGCCTTGTGCAGGACTTGGGCGGCCTCGCGCCGCTTTTCGGCGCGGATCTCGCGGGTCACCCCAACCACCCGCACCGGCCGGCCGGCCTCGTCGTGCTGCACCAGCCCGCGCACCTCGACCCAGCTCAGACCCCCGCTCGCGGAGCGCAGGCGCACCTGGAGCCGGTACATGCCGCCCAGTTCGAGGGCCGCCAGCACGCCGCGCTCATACTCGGCCAGGTCGGGGGGGTACACGCTCGCCCGCACCTCCTCCAGGCTATAGGTCTGCCGACCCGTCGGGAGGTTGAAGGTCGGCGAGGCGCTCGCGGAGAAGGTGACGGTGCAGGCGGCGACATCCCACTCCCAGGCGTTGAGCTGGGCCGCGGCGATGGCCAGTTCGAGCCACTGCTCGCGCACCACGTAGCGATCGCCATCCTGGCTCAGGGCCGTCGCATCGCGACTGTCCGAGTCGCGCGGGCGGGCCAGGCGGGCCGCGGCAATGGCCCGCTCGACGGTCAGGCGCAGACGCCTGGGGCTGAGGGCGCCCCTGGGCAGACACTCCTGGGCCCCGGCCTCGAGGGCGTCGAGGGCCAGGTCGTCGCCGTCTGCGCCGGTGAGCATCACCACAGGCGCCTCGCCCAGGGCCAGCAGGGCGTCGAGCAGCGCCATGGCCTCGGGCAGGCGGTCGTCGAGCAACACACAGTCGGGGCGCTCGGCCCGGTAGAGGGCCATGGCCTGCTTGCCCCCCTCGGCCAGCATGAGCTCGTACCGGGCGGCTTGGGCGAGCAGCGGGGGCAGGGTCAGCCGAAGGTCGGACGCGGAGGCGACGACGAGCAGGCGGGGTGCGACAGCGGACATCAGGGCAACCTCCTGCGGACGTATGGGGAGCCGAAGGCCTTACCCCACCTAGAGCAGCAGGTGTGTCCGGGTGCAGAGCGCGCCATACGAGCGCCGGCAGATCGACCCGGGCATGCACCAGGGTAGCCGGCCCGGCGGGTCAGCAATGTGTGACCACGACGTGCCACATTCAGTATACATCTCGCAGTCAGGGCCCAGAGTTATGACTTCGCAAGAGGCACGGGCCGGGGGGGTCTGGAGGGGCCAAGCCCCTCCAACTCC
>CAZKTU010000272.1:0-8300 GCA_964555675.1 uncultured Oscillochloris sp. | reverse complement strand
CTCTCGACCCTAGCAGGAGACTTACGGGGGCCTTCTGTCTCATCAACGAATGATGACCACAGGCGAGCGGCGGTGAGTGATGAACTCCCGCCGCTCGTTCCCTGTCGGTATCTACGCGCAGCTACCGAGCCTTACCGCCGGGCCAGGTGACGTCGTAGCCATACGCTGGCGAGAACCAGCCCGGCGCCGGCGACAACGATAGGCCAGAAGGGAATCTGCCCCTGTGCCTCCGCCGTGTTCGGCAGCGTTGCTGGCATTGTACCGCTGTGCTGCGCTGTATCGGGGGCCGCCTGCGGCTGTGAGAGTGGCGCGCCGGCCGGCAAGAGGTAGCTTGCCATCACCCGCGTCGGCGTGCCACTCGCGTTCCGCGCCTGTGCCAGTTCGCCCGGCGGCTCGACAAAGCTCTCGCCCTCGCGGTAGACGGTGTCGACGCCGTTGATGTTGAAGGTCAACTCGCCAGCCAACACTGTCACCATCACCAGCCCGGGGTGGGTGTGCCAGGGCGTTGCCGCGCCAGGTGCAAACTCCAGACCCTGTTGCACCACGTCGAACGGCTCTGTCATTGGGGCTACGTCGGTCTTGAACTGGTAGCTGACGGATGGGCGCGGCGGCGGTGTGGTGTCGCCAGCCTCGGGATGCGAGAGTGGCGCCCCGGCCGGCAGCAGATAGGTCGCCATAACACTCATCGGGCTGCTACCCGCGTTGCGGGCCTGGTTCGGCTCGTTTGGCTGCTCGACGAAGCTTTCGCCCGCCCGGTAGACCCGCTCAAGCCCGCTCATCGTGAAGGTGTTCTCGCCCTCCAGCACCGTGACAACTACCTGCCCCGGGTGGCGGTGGAACGGGGTCGCGGCCCCCGGCCCGAAGTGCAGCCGGCTCTGCACGAGGTTGAAGGGCTGCGGCTGCGGCAGGCCGGGCGTGCGGAACAGCCAGAGCACGGTCGGCCCGGGGGGCGTCTGGGCCAGGGCGGCACTGCCGGGCAGCCAGAGTACCAGCAGGGCGGCGAACATCCACCAGCGGCGAAGGGCCTTTCTCGTCGTCATCGACAGTCTCCTTTGTTCGGATGTCCCAACAATGAGGAACAGTGGCAGGTACGCGCCCGGGTCCCAGCCAGCGCGTACCTCTTGGGCGGTGCGACCCCTGCGAGGCCTCAGCGGGGACCGTTCAGGTGAAGCACGCTGGGGGGATCGAGTGCCATATCGTGGGCGACGCCGGCACCGGCGGCGATCTCGTCGGCGAAGAAGCGGTTGTGCTGGCTGGGCTGAACCAGCGGCTCGGCCACTGGGGGGGCGGCCGGCTGGGCGAGGTCCTGCAGCCGCTCGGGGAGCGGGCCGGCCAGGCTGGCCGCGTCAATGTACTGGGCGGCTGCCCCAGCGACCTCGTCGGCGAAGAAGCGGCTCTCGTAGCTGACGTGCTCCGGCGGCGCGGCTACGGCAGGGGCGGCGACCGGCGCAGCCGGGGCTGGCGCCTGAATGGCGGACGGGCTCATGGTGATGAGCAGGCTCCCGATCAGTGCCGCCGTTAGCAGGGCTGCGGCCCCGATCATTCCCATCGTCGTGCTGTGGCCGGCGGTGCGAGGGCTGCGCTGTGTCGCCATCTCGGTCCTCCTTGGTGCGGTTGCTGCTTGCCTGGCCTGAGTTAACCAGAATTGCTCCTTGCAGTGGTATCGGTGAGTGGTACACTAGCGATACCCCAGTGATACCGGTGTGCTGCGCGTGGAGCCCTCGCCTATGGACGAGAACTTCTCGTTTGGCTACTGGCTGCGGCGGCAGCGCCTGGCCCGCGATCTGCGCCAGGATGATTTGGCGACCCGGCTCGGCATCGCCACGGTCACGTTGCGGAAGATTGAGGCCGACGAGCGTCGCCCCTCGCTGCAACTGATCGCCCGCCTCGCCGAGGTCTTCGGGCTTGACGAGCCGGAGCGTGAGCTGCTTCAGCGCGTGGCTCGCGCCGACCTCAGCCCGGCGGCCTTGCCCATACCCGAGCGCGCACCAGATGTCGACCTGCAAACGCCACTCCCCCACTCACCTGCCCTCCCCACCGGCACAATCACGTTCCTCTTCACCGATATCGAGGGCAGCACCAGGCGCTGGGAGCGGAACCCAGAGCTAATGCGCCAGAGCCTGGCCCAGCACGACGCCATGCTGCGCGTAGCGGTGGCTCGCCATAAGGGGGCAGTAGTCAAAGGCACCGGCGACGGGCTGATTGCGGCCTTTGTCGAGGCGGCCGATGGGCTGTCCGCTGCCGTCACCGGTCTTCGTGCGCTCGCCTCGGCTGATTGGGGGCAGGACGAGCCGCTCCGCGTGCGGATGGTGCTGCATACCGGCACAGCCGAGCTTCAGGATGGCGATTACGTAGGTGCCAGCCTTAATCGAGCTGCTCGTCTCCTTGCGGCTGCACACGGCGGGCAGCTCCTGCTCTCCCTGACGACCGCCGAGCTGCTCAGCGACCACATGCCGGCGGATGTGCAGCTGCGTGACTTGGGGGTGCACGGCCTCAAGGATCTAGTGCGCGCCGAGCAGGTGTTTCAGGCAGTTATCGTCGGATTGCGCGCTGACTTCCCGCCCCTGCGCACCAGCGATAGCCGTCTGCGCATTGTGCCAACACCGCCCAACCCGCTGATCGGCCGCGAGGCCGAGCTCGCGGAGATCGGGGCATTACTGCGTCGCCCTGATGTGCGCCTGCTGACGCTCCTTGGCTCCGGGGGCATCGGCAAGACCCGTCTGGCCATTCAGGTCGCCAGTGAGTTTGCGGACCACTTCCCCGACGGCGTCTGCTTCGTGGATCTGACCTCCGTGCGTGACCCGGCTCTTGTGCTGCCAGCGATCGGCCGGACTATGGGGCTCCAGGAGTCACCGGGGCAGCCGCTGGCCGAGAGCGTCGCCGCCTTCCTGCGCGAAAAGTCGTTGTTACTTATCCTCGATAACTGCGAGCAGGTGGTGGCCGCGGCGCCGGAGATCGGCACGCTGCTGCTGTGGGGGGCTCAACTTCGGGTGCTCGTCACCAGCCGCGAGGCGTTGCGCGTGGCGGCCGAGCATCTTTACCTGGTGCCACCCCTAGCGGTGCCAGCGGCAGGTGATGAAAGCTTGAGCGCGCCGGCTGCGCAGCTCTTTCTGGCCCGAGCACGGGCCGGCAGAAACGACATCAGCATCACGGGTCCCTCAGGAGCAACAGTGGCGGCGATCTGTCGGCGGCTCGACGGGCTCCCCCTGGCGCTGGAGCTTGCCGCGGCCCGGCTGCGTCATCTGGCGCCCCAGGCGCTATTGGAGCGGCTGGAGCGCCCGTTGGATCTGCTGACAAGCGGGGCGCGCGACCTGCCCACACGCCAGCAGACGCTGCGGGCAACAATCGCCTGGAGCTATGACCTGTTGAGCGAACAGGAACAGATGCTCTTTCGGCGGCTCGGGGTGTTCATGGGGGGCTGGAGGCTAGAGGCTGCTGAGGCGGTGGCTGGGCTGGGTACTGAAACCCTCAATCTGCTGAGCGGCCTGATCGATAAGAGCCTGATCAGTTTTGTGGCGGGAGAAGACGCTCCGCCCCACTACAGCATGCTCGAAACCATCCGCGAATACGCGCTGGAACAGCTCGTGGCCAGCGGCGAGGCGCAGGCGTCCCGTGAGCGCCACGCTGAACACTTCTTAGCCCTGGCCGAGTGTGAGGCAGAGCTCAAAGGGAGCCAACAACACGAGGCACTATCGAGCACTGGGGAAAAATTCGAGAACATTAACGCCGCGTGGGGGTGGGCAGCGCAGGCGGGCAGGCTCGACCTGCTCGCGGCCTCGGTCGGCTGTCTGAGCCTGGCCTACGAGCGGCTGGGCCGGAGCGAGGAGGGCCGTGATGCGATGAGGAGGGCTGTGGCGGCTGTGCGCGACTCCGCGTCAGCTGAGCTTCTGGCGCTGCTGCTTGCCGGGCAGGCCCACTTCACGTTTCTGCGTGGCGATCCGGCGGGCGCAATAGCGTTGGTGAACGAGGCGCAGGTTGCTCTGGATGCGACGGGTAGCAGCGGGCCGGCGATCGATGCCGCTCGTGCCCAGGTGCTGCTGCAGCTTGGGCAATATCACGAGAACCTGGATTTCGCGCTCGCGCACGACGCTTGCACTCGTAGCCTCGCGCTCTTCGAGGCGTGCGGCAACCAATGGGGCGCGGCCACAGCGCTGGCGCGGCTAAGCTGGATCGCAGCCTCGCTCCGGCCCGACTATCTGGAGGCGCAGCGTCTGATGCAAGCTAGCGTCAGCCGCTACCGAGCCCTCGGCGACCAACTCCAGCTGAGTGCGTGTTTGACCCACCTGAGCCTGACCGCGCGCTACCTCGGCAACATCACAGAGTCGTTGGCTCTGGCCCGCGAGGCGTACGACCTCGCCAGGGCGAGCGGCAGCCTTAGCGCTACCGCCCAGGCGGCCAGCAATCTCGGCGCCGCGCTCTTCTGGAGCGACGCAAACGAGGAGGCGTACACCATCCTCCAGACTGCCCTGGAGCTTACTCGGAAGCTCGGTCATCAGGTCGAGTTGGCGAACATCTACTATCGGCTCGGCGTGGCCACGACGTTCCTTGGCCGCTATGCCGAGGCGCGGGAGAGCTTTAGCCGAGGGCTGGCCGCCGATCAGCAGAGCGGCCAGGCGGAGCGGGGATTTTCCGAGTCGCTGACCGGTCTGAGCTGGATCGCCCTTGTCGAAGGTGACGACCAAGAAGCGCTCCGCCTGGCCGAGGAAGTGATCGAACGGACGATCCTGTTGGGCGAGGAATGGTTCCGGCAGATCGCCATCGGCGTACGCATGCTTGCCTTGCGACGCCTGGGCGAACAGGCTAGAGCGCGGGCAGATGCGGTGTTGCTGTTGAGACTTGGGATTGCGACCCGCTCCGCACTTGACTGGTGCATCTGGGCAATTGCCCTCCTTGTTTCGGACGGCGACCCGCCGGAGCGCGCGGCAGCCCTCAGCGCTCTCGCCGAGCGGACGGACACTCTTAGCAATGTCTGGGTAGAAGATATCGCCCAGCGCGAGCTTCGGGCACGCCTCGAAGTACTGCCCACACAGGTCGTAGAGGCAGCCCGCAGGCGCTGGACAGATACGGAGTATTGGGTGGCGCTAGGAGAGCTTCTTACCGAGTTGGAGAGTGAAGGTTGGGCTGCCGTGTGAACAACTCTACTGAGGAGATCGATGGACGAGAACTTCTCGTTTGGCTACTGGCTGCGGCGGCAGCGCCTGGCCCGTGATCTGCGCCAGGATGATTTGGCGACCCGGCTCGGCATCGCCACGGTCACGTTGCGGAAGATTGAGGCCGACGAGCGTCGCCCCTCGCTGCAACTGATCGCCCGCCTCGCCGAGGTCTTCGGGCTTGACGAGCCGGAGCGTGAGCTGCTTCAGCGCGTGGCTCGCGCCGACCTCAGCCCGGTCGCCCTACCCCTGCCCGAACGCGCACCAGACGCCGATCCCCAGCAGCCCGCCGCAGATGTGGCCGCCCTTCCTAATGGCACGGCAACCTTCCTCTTCACCGACATTGCGGGCAGCACCCGGCGCTGGGAGCAGCACCCGGCGCTGATGCGCGGCAACCTGGCCCAGCACGACGACCTGCTGCACACAGCCATTGCCCGACATGGTGGGGCTGTGGTGAAGGGCACCGGTGACGGGCTGATCGCCGTGTTCGCTCAGGCCGCTGATGCGCTCGCGGCCGCCATTGATGGCCAGCGGGCGCTCGTCATTGCCGATTGGGGTCCAGCCGGGGCGCTAGAGGTGCGTATGGCACTGCACACCGGCGAGGCCCATCTGGTCGACGGCGACTATTTCGGCCCCACCCTCAACCGCGCCGCCCGGCTCCTCGGGGCCGGCCACGGCTGCCAGGTGCTGCTCTCGCTCGCTACCGCCGAGCTGTTGCGCGATCGGCTGCCCAGTGATGTCCAGCTGCGGGATCTTGGCGTCCATCAGCTCAAGGACCTTGCCCGCCCCGAGCAGATCGTTCAGGCTGTGGCCGCCGACTTACCTTCGGCTTTCCCACCGCTGCGCACGCACACCTCGCGCCTGTTCATCCTGCCTACCCCACCCAACGCCCTGATCGGCCGCGAGGCCGAGTTGACCGAGATTATCACCCTGCTCGACGAACCCGGGCTGCGCCTGCTCACCCTGCTCGGCCCCGGCGGAACAGGCAAGACCCGGCTGGCCATCCAGGCTGCCCACGAGCTGAAAGATCGGTTCGCCGACGGGGTCTGCTTCGTGGATTTGACCCCCGTGCGTGATCCGACACTCGTGGCGCCGATGCTTGGCCGAACCCTTGGGCTTCAGGAGAATCAGGGGCGGCCGATGGCCGAGATAGTGGCCGCCTTCCTGCAGAAGAAGGAGTTGCTGCTCATTCTCGACAACTGCGAGCAGGTGATCGACGCCGCGCCGGACATCGCGGCGCTCCTGGCAGCGGCACCACAGATGTGGATCCTCGCCACCAGCCGTGAGGCGTTGCGCGTGGCGGCGGAGCGGCTCTACCTGGTGCCGCCGCTGACGGTGCCGGCGGCGGGCGAGGTGGGCTTTCACACACCGGCGGCGCAGCTTTTCCTGGCCCGGGCGCGGGCCGGGCGGGGCGAGGTGCCACTGACCGATACAACGGGAGCGGCGGTGGCGTCGATCTGCCGCAGGCTCGACGGGCTACCGCTAGCACTGGAGCTTGCCGCCGCACGGCTGCGTCATCTGACGCCCCAAGCGCTATTGGAGCGGCTGGAGCGCCCGCTGGATCTGCTGACAAGCGGAGCGCGCGACCTGCCCACGCGCCAGCAGACCCTGCGAACGACGATCGCCTGGAGCTACGACCTGTTGAGCAAACAGGAACAAATGCTTTTTCGGCGGCTCGGAGTGTTTGTAGGCGGCTGCGATCTAATGGCGGCCGAAGCGGTGGGCGGCTTGGAGGCGGATACCCTTGACGTCCTGAGCGGGCTCATCGACAAGAGTCTGGTTGGAACGATGACCGGTGTAAACAACGAGCCGCGTTACACCATGCTGGAGACCATTCGCGAGTTTGCCCTGGAGCAGCTTGCCGTTTGCGGCGAGCTGAAGGCGACGCAGGAGCGGCACGCTGCGTACGCTTGCGCGCTGGCAGCGCGTGCAGAGTCGGAGGAATACGGCACAGAGCCGCTGATCTGGTTGGACCGGCTGGACCAGGAGCACCCTAATCTGTTAGCAGCCCTCAATACCAGCTTCGCAGAGGGAGCCTACGACCGTGTGGCGAAACTCTGCGCGCACCTGCGCTGGTTCTGGTTCCATCGGGCACACTTCACACAGGCCGAAACCTGGATCGACCAGATGTGGTCATTCCAGGATCAGCTTACATCAGCCGTCAGGGCGCACTTTCTCCAGAGTTGCTCCTACCTGGTCTCAGGCTACGAGCGACAGGTCGAGGGCGCCGCGACCAGCGCAGCGCTCTACCGAAACCTGGGCGATCCAAAGGGCGAAGCCTGGGCGCTGGCGACCCTGGGCTCCCTCACCTACTTCATGGGCGACGCAGAGCGCTCCCGGGCCCCATCAGAGATGCTGTTGTCTCTCGCACGGAAACTTGGGGACGACGCGCTGCTCAAAGAGGCGCTCGCAAATCTTGGGAACATCCGTCTCTTCGACGGGGATCTCGTGGCCGCGCGGGCGCTTTTTGAGGAGGGGCTCCAGGCTTGCCGCAAGCGCAGCAGCCCGTTGCAGCTCTCGGATCTGCTGGGGTACGTGGGCCACGTGGCCGAAAAGCAGGGCGACTACGCGCAGGCCCAACGATGCTTCACGGAGAGCGCCGCGCTCCGTCGTTCGATTGGGGACGGCCGTGGCACGGCTGTCCGGATAATGGAGGCTTCAGAGGTGGCGCTACGCCAGGGCGACATCCTGGGCGCGAAGCGCTTGCTCTCTGAGAGCATGGCCGTGTTCCGCGACATCGGGTGGTCGCAGGGAGTTGGCTGGGCGCATCACACCCTCGTGCTTATCGCTCACTCCCTGGGCGACCAGGTGCGAGCTGCGCGGCTCCTCGGCGCGGAAGAGATGATACGGGCAGCGGTCGGCTATGCGATCTGGCCAGACCTGCTTGTCGAGT
Organism: uncultured Oscillochloris sp.; assembly: GCA_964555675.1. Classification (GTDB taxonomy): domain Bacteria; phylum Chloroflexota; class Chloroflexia; order Chloroflexales; family Chloroflexaceae; genus CAIWXH01. Next base: position 257 of record CAZKTU010000272.1, on the reverse strand, counting down.
TCGAGCATCTGTTGAGCATAACTCAGGAAGCCCTTGGCGCAGAGACCTACAGCGCCGCATTCGCCGCAGGCCGCTCCCTGACCGTAGAGGCAGCAGTTGCCGAAGCACTTGAGTGGCTCGCTGAGGCGCTCGAGTAGTTAGGAGTTCGGGGGGAGTGGCTTCTAACGACCGAGAATGCGCGCTCAAATAAGTTTACATAAATATTCGACGTAGCGCTCGTAGCCGAGGTGGGCGCTGAGCTCGGCTTCCAACCTCTG
>CAZKTU010000271.1:5175-8338 GCA_964555675.1 uncultured Oscillochloris sp. | reverse complement strand
GGGATGGCGAAGAGGAAGGGGAAGTACTCGATCGGGAAGCGCAGGGCCTGGTAGATCAGGCCGCTGTAGAAGTCGACGTTCGGGTAGAGCTTGCGCTGGATGAAGTACTCGTCCTGCAGGGCGATCCGCTCGAGCTCGACGGCGATCTCGAGTAGCGGGTTGGTCTCGGTGGCCTCGAAGACCTCGTAGGCCACCTTCCTGATGATCTTCGCGCGCGGGTCGTAGTTCTTGTAGACGCGGTGGCCGAAGCCCATCAGGCGTCCCTCGCCCTGCTTCACCTTCTCGATGAAGGCCGGCACATTCTTGACGGTGCCGATCTGCTTGAGCATGCGCAGCACGGCCTCGTTGGCGCCGCCGTGGAGCGGGCCGTAGAGCGCGGCCGAGGCCGCCGAGAGGGCGCAGTAGGGGTCGGTGTGGCTCGAGCCGACGCCGCGCATGGTGGCGGTCGAGCAGTTCTGCTCGTGGTCGGCGTGGAGGATGAACAGCACGTCGAGGGCCTTGGCCAGCACGGGGTTGACCTCGTAGTCGCGCTGGTTCATGAAGTCCATCATGTAGAGCATGTTCGCCGTGTAGCTCAGCGAGTTGTCGGGCTGGTTGAAGGGGCGCCCGATCCGCTGCCTGTAGGCGAAGGCCGCGATCGTCGGGATCTGGCCGATAATGCGCCAGATCTGCTTCTCGCGGATGGCCGGGTCGTAGATCTCCTTGGCCTCGGGGTAGAGCGTCGACATGGCGGCGACGGCGCTGACCAGGATGCCCATGGGGTGGGCGTCGTAGCGGAAGGCCTGGATCAGCTCGATCAGGCTGTTGTGCAGGAAGAGGTGGCGGCTGATGCGGTAGGTCCACCACTCGAGCCGCTCTTTGGTGGGCAGCTCGCCGTAGATCAGCAGGTAGGCCACCTCGAGGTAGGTGCTCTTCTCGGCCAGCTGCTCGATCGGGTAGCCGCGATACTCGAGGATGCCCTTGTCGCCGTCAATAAAGGTAATCGTGCTCTTGCACTCGGCCGTGTTCATATAGGCCGGGTCATAGGTCATCAGCCCGAAGTCTTCCGATGAGGTCTTGATCTGGCGGAGGTCGAGGGCTTTGACCGTGTTGTGGGTGATGGGGATCTCGTACGTCTTGCCGGTACGATTATCCGTGACCGTCAGCGTGTCCTTGCCCATAGTAGCTGCTCCTTTGCACGCTCAGGCAGTCGCCTGAGAGGACTGGGGCCGGGGCCTGCGAGCGAAACCGTGGAAGACGAGGGGTTAGCCGGCGTCGCACGACGCGGGCTCGGCGCTGGTTTCAAAGAATTATACGGCATGCAGGTACAATCGGGTGAGGGCCGGGCCCCAATAGTGTACGTGCCTTCACGGGCCGCGGAACGGCGACAGCGCCGGCGAACTACGGTATGATACGCTCCATGCGCAACATGATCAACGCCCTGGCCGTTGTGGCGGGCAAGACATCGGGCGGCCTCTCGCGGCGGCTGCGCCTGGGCGGCGGCACCACGCTCCCTGGCAGCATTGCCCGCCGGCTCGCCCCGCACGTGCTCAGCGACCTGAGCGCAGCCCTGCCCAACGGCGCCGTGTTGCTCTCGGGCACCAACGGCAAGACCACCACCAGCCGCATGCTCGCCGAGATGCTCCGCGCCGGCGGCGAGCGGGTTCTGCACAACCGGGCCGGCGCGAACCTTATTCAGGGTCTGACGGCCACGGCGATCGCCGACGCCGACTGGCGCGGGCGCCCGCGGGCCACCATCGGCCTGTTCGAGACCGACGAGGCCGCCCTCCCTCAGGCGATCGCCGAGACGGCCCCTCGCCTCGTGCTGATCCATAACCTCTTCCGCGACCAGCTCGATCGCTACGGCGAGGTAGATACGCTGGCCGGCGCCTGGCGTGCAGCCCTGGCGACCCTGCCCGCCGGCGCCCGGGTGCTCTTGAACGCCGACGACCCGGCCGTGGCCCACCTGGGCGAGGACCTGGCCGCCGAGGTGCTCTACTATGGTATCGACGACGGCCGCCACGCCGTCGGCGCGGGGGCCCATATCGCCGACTCGCAGTTCTGCCGGCGCTGCGGCCAGCGCTACGACTACAGCCTGGCCTTCTACGCCCACATCGGCCACTACGTCTGCCCGCGCTGCGGGCATCGTCGCCCCGAGCCGCAGGTGCGCCTGGCCCGTCTCGAGCTGCAGGGCACCGCGGGCAGCCGTCTCTACCTGCTCTACCCCGGGGGCGCCCTCGAGGTCGACCTGCCCCTGCCCGGGCTCTATAACGCGGCCAACGCCACGGCGGCCCTGGCCGCGGCCCTGGCCCTCGGCGTGCCCGCCTCTACGGCCCGCGGCGCCCTCGAGCGCTTCAGCGCCGCCTTCGGGCGTATCGAGCGGGTGAGCGCCGGGCCCGGCGGCGCGCCCATGCTGATCGCCTTGATCAAGAACCCCGTCGGCGCGACCGAGACGGTGCGCATGATCACCGCGGGCGCCGAGGGGCCCGCCGCAGCGGGGCTGCACGTCCTGGTGGCGATCAACGACCGCTACGCAGACGGCACCGACGTCTCGTGGCTGTGGGACGCCGAGTTCGAGGCCCTGGCCGGCACCGTGGCCGCGGCGACGGTCAGCGGCACCCGGGCCGAGGATATGGCCGTGCGCCTCAAGTATGCCGGTGTGCCCCCCACCCAGATTCGCGTCACGCCCGAGCTGCGGGGCGCCCTCGACGCGGCCCTCGCCGGGCTGCCCGCCGGCGCCACCCTGTTCGTGCTGCCGACCTATACGGCGATGCTTGAGCTGCGCGAGGAGCTGGCGAGCCGCGGCTGGGTGCGCCAGTTCTGGGAGGAGTAGGACAAGTCTGTTCGCGCCTTTCGGTGGAACCCTGCGCCCCTCGGCGACGTTACTCCCGTGTCGCTACCAGATTCTCTACGGGAGGTTCCCAATGGCGCGTCGAGCGAGCATTCTGCTACTGGCCATGGTCCTGATCGGCGTCCTCAGCGCGTGTGGCGGGGCGCCCACCGCCCAGGCCCCGCTCTCTGCCCCCACCGCCGCCCCGGCGGCCGCCACAGCGCCCGAGCGCGAGAGCGCCGCCGACGTGTCCGGCAGCGCTGCACCGCCCCCGGCCGCGAGCGAGTCTATGCCCGCCCCCGCCGCGACGTCCGCCCCCGCCGCCGAGGCCGCCTCGGGCGCCCCTGCCGGCGC
>CAZKTU010000271.1:0-5075 GCA_964555675.1 uncultured Oscillochloris sp. | reverse complement strand
GAGGTCGACGATAACGCGGCCTTCGCCGACTACCTGAGCTATCTGGCCGCCTACCAGTGGGGCGATGTGCGCGCGGCCGATGTGAGCGAGCGCTACCTGATCCGCGTGATCGACGACGATCAGCGCCCCGTGCTCGACGCGCGCGTCACAGTCTATGACGGCGAGCGGGCCATCTTCCGCGGCCGCACCTACGCGGGCGGCAGGACGCTCTTCATGCCCCGGCTGTTCGATGCGGCTAACGCCGCCGAGTTTCGGGTCGTGGCCGAGTATGGGCAGGCTCGGGCCGAGGGGGTGATCGTCCGCGGGGCGAGCGAGCAGCTGGAGCTCGGGCTACGCGGGGTAGAGCGGGACGAGACCCTGCGCCTCGACCTGCTCTTTCTGCTCGACACCACCGGCAGCATGGGCGACGAGCTCGGGCGCATCCAGGAGACCATCGACAGCATCGCCGAGCGCATCGACGGCTTCTCGCCGCGGCCGGAGATTCGCTACAGCCTGGTGGCCTATCGCGACGCGGGCGACGAGTATGTGACCCGCCCCTTCGAGTTCACGACCGACCTGGCGAGCTTCCGCGAGCAGCTGCAGGCCCAGCGGGCCGATGGCGGCGGCGACACCCCCGAGGCCCTCGACGAGGCCCTCTACGACGGCGTGGTGCGGGCGGGCTGGCGCGACGAGCCGGCGGTGCGCCTGGCCTTCCTGGTGGCCGACGCCGGGCCCCACGTGCCAGGGGTGGCCCAGTTCAGCTATCTCGACGGGGCGCGCGAGGCCCTGGCCCGCGGCGTGAAGATCTACCCCATCGCCGCCAGCAACACCGATCCCCAGGCCGAGTACGTCTTTCGGCAGCTGGCCCAGCAGACCATGGGCGGCTTCGTCTTCCTGACCTACCAGCAGGGCGAGAGCGGCGGGGCGCCCGGCGAGAGCACCACCCTCGAGGCGGGCGCGCAGGCCTACACCGTCGAGCGGCTCGACGACCTGATCGTGAGCATCGTCGAGCGCGAGCTGGCCGCCGCCGTCGGCGCGCGCTAGGTGTGGTAGAATCGGGGCCCGACAGCAGCCTATGCTAGCGAGGCCCCAATGGGACACCAGGAACACGAGCAGCGGGCCCGGGCCGAAGGTCCGGGCCCGATCGCGTGCGGCATCCTCACCATCAGCGATAGCCGCACCCCTGAGACTGACACTAGCGGCGCCGCGATCCGCGCTGCGCTCACTCAGGCCGGCCATGATGTGGTAAGATATACCGTAGTTCGCGACGAGCCAGGCGAGATCGTTGCCCTGGTGCGGACCTTCGCCGAAGGCGGCTGCAAATTGGTGATCACCAATGGCGGCACCGGCATCGCTCGCCGCGACAGCACGGTCGAGGCCCTCGACGCCATCCTCGAAAAACGCCTCCCCGGCTTCGGTGAATTGTTCCGCATGCTCTCGTACCAGGAGATTGGCCCGGCGGCCATGCTCTCGCGGGCGACGGCCGGAGTCTTTGGCGGCACCCTGCTCTTTTGCCTGCCCGGATCGACCGCCGCCGTAAGGCTGGCCCTCGAAAAGCTTATCATTCCGCAGGTCGATCACCTCGTCTGGGAGACGCTGCGGTCGTGAAGCGGTGGTAACGCTTTTCTGGTATAGTATGGAGCATTGCAGCGTCACCTCTGCCGTTCTCTGCTTAGCTGTTTAAGGAGCCAGAGAGCCCATGACCTCAGTAGAAGCCTTCCGCGGCCTGCACTATCCTAATAAGATCGGTCGTCTTTGCTTCCTGTCTCTTGAGGAGGTGATGGGCCAGAATGGCGTGAAGGCCTTGCTCCGGCTGGCCGACCTGCAGCAGTACCTCGACGCTTACCCCCCCAACGATCTCAAGCGCGAGTTCCCCTTCGAGGCGATCTCGGCCTACTCTGTGGCCCTGGGCACCATGTACGGCCCCCGCGGCGCCCGCGGCCTCGAGCTGCGCGCCGGGCGTGTGGCCTTCACCCTCGGCCTCAAAGAGTTTGGCCCCCTGCTCGGCATGGCCGACCTGGCGCTGAAGCTGATGCCGATCACGATGAAGCTGAAGATCGCGCTCAATGCCACGGCCCAGACCTTCGACCGCTTCAGCGACCAGTCGAGCCACGTCGAGGAGGAGCGCGGCCAGTTCGTCTACCATATCACCCGGTGCTCGAACTGCATCACCCGCCCCGACCCGGGCCCGGTCTTCTACATTGCCCGCGGCATTATCGAAGAGGCCACCGCCTGGGTCTCGGGCGGCCGCCGCTTCGCCGTCGAGCAGTGCACATGTATGGCCCAGGGCTCGCCGTCGTGCAGCTTCAATATCGGCAAAGAGCCCCTCGAGTAGTCGACGACATGCGCTGGTTAGCCCTCAAGCTCATCCGCTTCTACCAGCTCGCGATCTCGCCGTGGCTGCCGCCGAGCTGTATCTACACGCCCTCGTGCTCGCAGTACGGGATCGAGGCGATCAGCAAGTACGGCTTCTTCAAGGGCGGCTGGATGACCACCAAGCGCATCTTGCGCTGCGGCCCCTGGTCTCAGGGCGGGCACGATCCGGTCCCCTAAGCGCCCCTGCAACCTTTTCACCCTGCCCCACGTCATACCTGGTGTCGGCGAGCCTACGACTAAAGTCGAAGCCGCCAATATGCCCCTTGAGCGATGCGCGTCGGCACGCCTGGCCCCATACTGGTGGCAGCAGAGGCCGACGAAGGCGCGTAAGCGCCAGGAAAGGTGCACGGTGGCAGAACCGTCGCGTGAGCTGATTGCCCTGGCGCAGCAGGGTGACCCGCAGGCCCTGACCCAGATGGTCGTGGGCCAGCAGCACTATGTCTATAGCATCGCCATGAGCGTGCTCAAAAACCCCGAGGATGCGGCCGACCTGACCCAGGAGGCCTTTATCCGCCTGTTTCGCGCGCTTCCTCAGTACAATGGCGAGAGCCGTTTCACCACATGGCTCTACAGGCTGGTGGTGAACATGTGCCGCGACGAGCTGAGGCGCCGCGGACGCCAGGTGCCGATCGCCCCGCCCGCCCCCGAGGAGGAGGAGGCCGATCTGGTGGCCGGCGTGGCCGACGACGACCGCTGGGCCGACCCCGAGCAGGCGCTGGCCTCGCGCGAGATCCGCGACCAGGTGCGCCGCGCCCTCGGCCAGCTCGAAGAGCACTATCGACTCGTCCTGACGCTCTACTACTTCGAGGACATGAAGTACACCGATATCGCCGAGATCCTCGACATCCCGCTCAACACGGTGAAGAGCCATATCAGGCGCGGCAAAGAGCGCCTGGCCACGATCCTTGAGACCCAGGAGCAGCCGCCCGCAACGCGTGCGGTGGCTCAGCAGCCCCAACGTGACCCGCGCGGCCCCTTTCCGGGGGCAGCGCCCCTCCGACTGATGTTCGGCGGCGCCCGGAGGTGAGACGATGAGCGACCCAACCCTGAACCGTGACCCCGACGATGGGCTCGACAGCCTCCTGCGCCGCGAACTGCGCTGGGAGGCGCCCTCTGAGCTGACAATCCGTCTCCTGAACCTGATCCCCGGCGCGCCGGCCCTCGCCATTGCGCCGCGCCCGAAGACCTGGTACAGCATGCTCGTGCTGGTGCTCACCGCCGTCGCCATCGGCCTCTCGCTGGTGGTGGCCTGGCAGGTCTATAGCGCCGTCGGCGCCGAACTCGGCCTGGCCGCCATCCTCGAGCAGCTGCGTTACGCCCCCGCGATCGGCCTGCAGCGCCTCTACGAGGCCCTCCCGGCCTCGCGGCAGGCCGTGGCGGTGCTGGTAGCCGTGCGCGACCAGCTGCACTGGCTGCTGCTGGCGATCGTGCTCTGGTTGGCTCTCGACGGCTGGCAGCCGCGCCTGCGCCCCGCGCCCGCGAGTCGCTAGTACAGCTGTCCGGAAATGCCAGTCTGGTTGCGACCAAGGACGAAAGACCAAAGACCAACTACCCAGCAGGAGCCCGGCCTTGGCTCCTATGACAAGAGCGGGGGCGCAGCATCAGTGCTGCGCCCCCGCTCTATTGGGAGGGGCGGGAGGGCGAGCCCTCCCCGAAACCCCGCCCCACAAGCCCAAATGGGCAGGTTGACTAGAGCCGCTCTTTGGCCCGGTGCAAGCGCCAGGTGCGGGTGAAGAGGGTCATACCGAGCAGCAGGATGCCCAAGAAGGGCACGCCAGCCGAAGTCTCGGGCAGGGGGGCGGGGGGCTGCGGCTGGACGATGATCGGCGTTAGCGTGGGCGCCAGGGCGCCCGGCGTGCGAGTGGCCGTGGCCACGCTTGCGCTGGTGGGGGTTATCCTTGTGCCAGCGGTGGCGGTGGGGCCGCCGGGGGTCGCGGTGGCCGGACCCGGGTAGGGCGGCCGGACCGTGGCGGTGAGCAGGGGCGCCGCCGTCTGCTGGGCGTTGCCGACCACCTGCACGGTGACGATGTTCGAGAAGAGGCCCTGGGTCAGGCCGTCGTAGGTGAGCTGGCCCTGGGTCACCAGGATAGTGCCGGCGGTGACGTTGGGACGGACCCGGCTGGCGATCAGGATCTCGACACCCTCGCCGGGCTGGAGCAGGGGCAGGCTGTAGGTGACCTCGTTGCCGTTCTGGTTCGGGTCGCTGCCGCGGTCGGCGTCGGCGCCCAGGACCTCGAGGTTATCGGGCAGGACGCTGCGCACGGCCAGGTTGCGCAGGTCGTTCGCGCCGCCTGCGGCGGGCGAGCGGGTGTTGCGCACGGCCAGGGTGAAGTTGACCTGCTGGCCCGGGTAGACGGCGCCCCAGTCGCTGGCGAGGCGGAAGAAGACATCGCCGGTGCCGCCTGAACCGCCGCCCGGGCCGGCGGTGCCGACCGAGGTGGCCGAGGCCGAGGGGTCGACGATCGGGATCAGGTTCGAGGGCGTATTGGTCGGCGTGATCACCACGCGGGTGGGCCGGATCGCCGCGGTCGGCAGCACCTGGGGCCGCGAGGTGTCGGGCCCGGCCGTGGGCGGCTCGGTCGGCAGGGCGTTCGGGTCGGGCGTGGGCGGCGCCGGGGGCGCCACGACCGGGGGCGGGTTGTTCGAGCCGCCGCTGCCGCCGCCACCACCACCGCCACCACCGCCGCCACCGCCACCACCGCCGCCACCCGGGGCAGTAG
>CAZKTU010000270.1:0-8351 GCA_964555675.1 uncultured Oscillochloris sp. | reverse complement strand
CTCACCGAGGTGGCCCTGGCCATGGCGACGGCGCCGATCGGCGGCGACTTCCGCTACGCCATGACCTACGAGGAGCTGGCGCCCGACCCACCGGCCTGGCTGCCGGACGAGCCATCGCACCCCCAGGCCGTGAAGGGCAAGGTGATGCGGCTGATCTGGCACGAGCGTTTCGCCGCCGCCCTCGACTCGGTCGGGATCTGCCGGCGCCTGGGCCTGATGGGCTACCAGATCTCGCCCGGCGAGCTGCTGGCCCTGACTTCGGCGGCCACAGGCGGGGCGGTCGGCGCCACCGATATGGCCCGCCTTGGGGAGCGCATCATCACCATCGAGCGCCTCTTCGCCCGCCGCTACGCCGACAACGGCGCCCGCGACGAGCTGCCCGCCCGCTGGCGCGAGGAGCCCCTGACCGAAGGCCGGGCGGCCGGGCACCTGCCCCAGTTGGCCGACCTGCTCTCGGAGTATTATCGCCGCCACGGCTGGAGCGTCGAGGGCGACCCGACCCCCGAGCGCCTGGCCGAGCTAGGGATCAAGGGCTAGCCTTCAGGGCGGCCTGTAGCGTCGCCGCGGTGCGCACGCCCTCCAGATCGATGCCCAGCCCGACAATCGTCTGGGCCACCTCGGGCCTGACCCCAACCAGCATAGACTCGGCGCCGAGCAGGCCGACGGCCCTGATCGTCTCGAGCAGCCCGCGGGCGACCTGGGTATCGACGATGGGCACGCCGGTGATATCGAGGATGAGCCGCCTGGCCCGCGAGCGCTCGACTGCGGCCAGGGCCTGGGCCTGGAGCTCGCGCAGGCGCCGGCTGTCGAGGGCGCCGACCAGGGGCATGACCAGGGTCGTCGCCGAGACCGGCAGCACCGGCACGCTCATCTCGCGGATCACCTCGCGCTGGGCGCTCACCTCGGCCAGCAGGCGCTCCTGGGCGGCGGCCCGCGCGCCGAGCTCGTCGAGGGCCTGCCGCAGCTCGGCGGTGCGGGCGCCGACATCGGCCTCGAGGCGCGCGTTGGCCTGCTGCAGGCCCCGGCGGGCGTCGTCGACCTCTTCGCGGGCATGCTGGCTGGCGTCGAGGGCCGTGCTGCTGGCCCGCGCCCCGAGGTAGCCGAAGAGGGTCACCTGGAGGACCATGAGGGCCGGCCCGATCAGCAGGTTCGGGTAGAGCGCCCCGTCCACCGGGTTTGGCCCAACCCGCAGCCGCACGAGCGCGATGCCCAGCAGCGCCAGCAGCCCCACGACCCAGACCTGGCGCGGCCGCAGCACGAGGCTGGCCACGAAGACCGAGATGGCGAGGAAGAACAGGGTCACCACGAGGCTGCCGCGGACCAGCACGATCGCCGGCGGCGCGAGCAGCAGCGGCGCGAGCAGCAGGCCCGCCGCCAGGGTGATGCGCGCGCGCACGGCGAGGGCGAGCGAGCCGAGCACGATGCCGGCCATAAGCAGCAGCGCGACGTTGGTGCTGCGCTGAGTCGGCTGGAGCAGCAGCAGCAGGCTCGCCACGATGATAAAGCCGAGCAGGATCAGGTCGATCAGCACGAGCAACTGGCTGCGGCGCCGCACATCCGGGTCGGGATGGGCGACGGTGAGGATCGGTGCGAGGGGCAGGGGGCGCATGGTCCTTCTCCGGGGAGCTTCCAGCGTGGTCGTGGGCAGGGGTCTGCTGGCAGTATACTACCGGGGCGTCCCGGCCGTCGGACGCAGCGCCGCTATGCTCTATAATAGCAGGGCCATGAGTGAAACACCCATCACCCGCATTGTCGTCAAGCTCGGCACGAGTGTGCTGACCGCAGGGACCGACCGGCTGAACCGGCCCTACATGGTGGGTCTGGCCCGCCAGGTAGCCATGCTGCGCGAGCGCGGCGTCCAGGTGCTACTCGTCTCGTCGGGCGCGGTGGCCGCCGGGCGCGAGCGCCTTGGCGCGCCGCCGGGGCAGCGCGCCAGGGGCAGTGTGCCGCTCAAGCAGATGTTCGCCGCCGTGGGTCAGAGCCGGCTGATGCACCTCTACGAGCAGCTCTTCGAGCTGTACGGCCTGCAGGTGGCCCAGGCCCTGCTCACCCGCGACGACCTGCGCGACCGGCGTCGCTACCTCAACGCGCGCAACACGCTGAGCCTCTGCCTCGAGCGGGGCATCGTGCCGATCATCAACGAGAACGACGCCGTGGTCACCGCCGAGATCCGCGTCGGCGACAACGACAACCTTTCGGCCCTGGTGGCCGGCCTGATCGACGCCGACCTGCTGCTGATCCTGACCGACATCAGCGGGCTCTACAGCGCCGACCCGCGCAGCGACCCCGACGCCGAGCTGATCGCCGAGGTGCCGGCGATCGACGAGCGGATCTGGGCCATGGCCGGCGGGGCCGGCAGCGCCCGCGGCACGGGCGGCATGCGCACCAAGATCCAGGCCGCCGAGCTGGCCACGCGGGCCGGGACGGCGGTGGTGATCGCCGCCGGGGCCGAGCCCGACGTCATTCTGCGCGTCGCCGCCGGCGAGCGGATCGGCACGCGCTTCAGCGCCACCGGCAGCCACCTCGACTCGCGCAAGCGCTGGATCCTGGCCGAGACGGCGCGCCAGAGCCGCCTGGTGGTCGACGCCGGGGCCGTGGTCGCCCTGGTCAGTCAGGGCAAGAGCCTGCTGCCCGCCGGGGTGGCCGCCGTCGAGGGCGACTTCGACCGCGGCCAGACGGTGCGCATCTACGCCCCCGATGGGCGCGAGATCGCCCGCGGGCTCACGCAGTACCGCGCCGCCGATGTACGCACGATCCGCGGCCTGCGCTCGGCCCAGATCGCCGAGACCCTCGGCTACGACTATGGCCCCGAGGTTGTCCACCGCGACGATATGGTGGTGCTGTCATGAGCATCGAGATCCGGCCGGTCAAGACCTACGGCGAATACATGGCCTGCGAGGAGATCCAGCGGGTGGTCTGGGGCGAGTTCGGGTATGTGCCCCACCACATGCTGCTCACGGCCCACAAGAGCGGGGGCGTCTGCCTGGGCGCCTTCGACATGGCGGCCCCGGCCGAGCCGATGGTGGGCTTCGTCTTCGGCTTCCTCGGGCGGGCCGAGGATGGCCGCCTGAAGCACGCCTCGCACATGGCTGCGGTGCTGCCGGGCTACCGCGACGCCCATATCGGCGAGCGGCTGAAGTGGGCCCAGCGCGAGCAGGTGCTGGCCCAGGGCCTCGAGCTGATGACCTGGACCTTCGACCCGCTGATCAGCCGCAACGCCTGGCTCAATATCGCCAAGCTCGGGGCCGTCTGCAGCACCTACCTCGTCAATCTCTACGGGCCCGAGCCCGAGGCGCCCGAGGTGGAGCTGCCCAGCGACCGCTTCCGCGTCGACTGGTGGCTCGCCTCGGAGCGCGTGGCCGCCCGTGCCGCCGGCACACCGGCGCTGCGTTCGGGCGAGGCCCTACGGGCCGCCGCGCCCCTGGCCAACCCCTCGCCCTGGCAGGACGGCGCGCTGCCCGCGGGCGGGCCCTGCCTGCTGCAGATCCCCGCCGACATCGAGGCCCTGAAGCTGACGGATATGGCGCGGGCCCAGGCCTGGCGCTACCAGGTCCGGGCCCTCGCCGCCGCGGCCTTCGCGGCGGGCTATAGGGTGGTCGATTTTGCCCGCGATGGCGAGGTCGGCCTCTATCTGCTCGAACAGGGCTACGCGGTACGCCTGTAGCGCCGGCGCGGTCGTCTGATCAGCGAGAGGATGCCGACAAAGAGGGCCGCGCCTAAGATCGTCCAGACCAGCTCGACCCGCACGTCGCCGAAGCTCAGGGTGAGCAGGGCGGGCAGGCCGAGGGCGGCCGCGAGCCAGCGTCCGAGAAATGCGCCGACCAGTCCGATGGCGATTGAGGCCAGCAGGCCGCCGGGGCTGAAGCCGACCAGGGCCTCGGCGATGGCCCCACAGATCGCCGCGATCACGAGCCACACCAGAATCTCGACCAGCGAGAAGGTCACGCCGTTAATGGCGAACATGGTCACCTCACTTGTGCAGGGGCAAACGCCGCTCAGTCTGCATCAGATGAAGCAACTGCTGTGCCATGCGGCCCGCCGCACTTCCGAGGGTGAGCAGGAGGGGCCGAGCCCCTCCTGACCTCCCTAGTCGGCCGCCTGCGCCCCATGCTGCGCGCCCCACTCGGCGCTGTACTGGTCGCAGAAGACCAGCGACTCGCCGTCGACGACCACCTCGCCGTCCTGGTTGGTGACGGTGGTGGTGAGGGTGGCGATGGGCTTGTCGGGGCGCAGGGCCGCAACCGTGACCGTGGTGGTGACGGTATCGTTGATATAGATCGGCTTGCGGAAGTTCAGGCTCTGCTTGAGGTAGACTGTGCCGGGGCCGGGCAGGCGCATGCCGAGGACCGCCGAGATCAGGCCCGCGGCGAGCATGCCGTGGGCGATGCGCCGACCGAAGCGCGACTCGCGGGCGGCGATCTCGTCGGTGTGGACCGGGTTCTGGTCGCCGGTGACACAGCCGAACAGCACCACGTCGGCCTCGGTGATCGTCTTGCGCATGCTGGCCTTCTGGCCGATGTAGAGCGCCTGCTCCATCGCAAACCTCCGCTATAGCTTGAAGCTGAGGGCCGGCCGCTGCCCGCCCACCCCCATGCTACTCGCAGAGGTTACCAGTTGGGGGCTACTCGCCGGCCCAGGTGGGTGAGTAGTCCTCGCCGATCAGCAGGACGATATCGGCCTCAAAGGGGGGCGGCGGGGCATCGGCGGGGGGGGTGGGATAGACCTGGCTGGGGTCGAGGCCGAGGGTATCGGCGAGGCGGCGCAGGGTCTCGGGGCGGCCGGCGTAGTCGATCAGGCGGGTCTGGGGGGCGGGCAGGGGGGCGTCAGTCGGCTCGTTGACCGTGAAGCCCTGGGTGGCGAGGCGCCCGCTGACCCGCCCGGCGAGGCCGCGCACGCCCGCGCCGTTGAGCACCTGGACGCGGGCCTGTTCGCGCTCGCCCTGGGGGCCGGCGAGCAGGCGGGCCACCTGGGCCGAGACGTCGGCGGGCTCCCAGTAGATATTCGAGCCGTCCTCGGCCACCACGCGCACATCGTCGGGGTTAATGCTGAGGGCGACGATACTGCCGAGGTCGAGGCCCTGGGCGAGGGCAGCGAGACCGCGCAGGGTCTCGAGGTTGCTGAGGGGCAGGGTGGTGCTGACGCTGGCCTCGAGGTCGCGGGCGAGATCGGGCAGCAGGGCGGCCTGGCTGAGCAGGCCACGGTTGCGCACCTCGGCGAGCATGGCCCGCAGCACCTGCTGCTGGCGAGCCGAGCGGTCGAAGTCGCTGGAGCTGTGGCGCGAGCGGGCGTAGCGCAGGGCGGTGGCCCCGTCCATCACCTGGAGGCCGGCGGGGATGTAGATACGCTCGTAGCCGTAGTCCTCGGTGGGGTAGGCCGGGTCGAGCAGGGGTCGCTCGACGTCGAGGGTAATCCCGCCGAGGGTGTCGACGATGCGCTGGAAGCCGCGGAAGTCGATCTGGGCGATATAGTCGACCTCGAGGTTGAGGAACTGCTCGACGGTCTGGGCGGCCAGGGCCCCGCCGCCGGCCTCGGGGGTGGTGTCGGCCCCATAGAGCTCGGCGGCGTTATTGAAGCCATAGGTGTAGGCGGTGTTGATCTTTTGCAGGCCGAGGCCGGGGACGTCGACCACCGAGTCGCGGGGGATGGCGAGCATGCCGGCCCAACCGCCGGCCGGATCGATGTGGACGACGATCAGGGTGTCGGAGCGCACACCCTCTTCGAGGCTCTCGCGGCGGTCGACGCCGACCAGCAGCACATTGAAGGGCTCGCGCAGGCCGGCGGGGAGGGCGGCGGGGGCGACGGCGGCGGCGGAGGCCTGGGGGCGGCGGGGGTCAGCCTGCTCGATGGCGCCGAGGGCCCCGCCGGCCCAGCGCCCGACGGCGATGAAGGCCAGGGCGGCGACGAGGGCGACGGCGGCGAGGGCGAGGGTGAGGGGGCCACAGCCGCGGCGGCGCGGGGCGGGCCTGCGGGTGGGTGGCGGCGCGCCTGGGGCGGCGCGTCTGGCGGCAACACGCTCGCGGGCTGTCTTGTAGGGCCGATCGGGTCGTTTCATCGCTCGCTGCAGTCGCTCAGCGCCCCGTTCTCTTGCCGTCAGCCCTATGACGCGTCGCTGCCGCGCGGGTCGGGCGAGGGCCAGGTGGGGCCCTCGAAGGGCAGCGAGGTGAACAGGCGGCGCACGCCGCGGGCGACCTCGCGGGGCAGCACGGCCAGGGTGAGGATGCTCATATCGTCGCTCGGCTCGCCGGCGTCGAGCTCGAGGGCGCGGCGCAGCAGGGTATCGGTCAGCTCCTGGGCGCCGCGGCCGGCCTCGGCGGGCCAGCCCGAGAGGAAGTTGCCGAGCTCGACGTCGGCGCCTGAGCGCTCGCCGGCCCGCATCAGGCCATCGGTGAAGACGACCACATAGGTGTAGGGGCTGACGGGCAGCTCGGTGATCACCGGCTTGGTCATCGGCTGCAGGCCGATCGGCGTCGAGGGCTCGCTGAACGAGTGCAGGCCGCGGCGGTCGATCACGAAGAAGGGGGCGGGGTTATTGCGCGACATCAGGAGCTTGCCGCTCTGGAAGTCGACGGAGAGGATGTTGAGGGTCGCGGCGACCTGGCCCATCCTGTAGGTGTAGAGGTAGTCGTGGACGGCGCGGGCGGCGGCGCCATCGCGGGCGCCGTCCTTCAGCAGCGAGATCGCCCTGGTGGCGAGCAGGTTGCTGAGGGTCTTGGCGCCGCGGCCGGTGCCCTGGCCGTCGACCAGCACGAACGAGAAGCCACCGCCGGGGCGCTCGATCATCTCAAGGGTGTCGCCGCTCTCCCCGCTGCCGTGGTGGGCCACTTTGGCGACTGCAACCTCGATCTCTAGCATGGTGTTCCTCGACGTCTTGGCCCAGTCGCGCCGGGGGGCGCGTAGCGTGCGCATAGTATAACGCAAGTTGCGTCCTGCGCGCGTGCTATAATCGCGCCGTCAGTCGACCCCAGCCCATCAGTGAGGAGGACGAGGATGTCCGAGCGCGTTTTTAAAAACTTCATCGGCGGCGAGTTTGTCGCCAGTAGCAGCGGCAAGACCTTCGAGCGGCGCAACCCGGCCGACCAGCGCGACCTGGTCGGCATCTTTCAGGATAGCGGCGCCGACGACGTGCAGGCGGCGGTGGCGGCGGCGAAGGCGGCCTTCCCGGCCTGGCGCGCCGTGCCCGCCCCCCGCCGCGGCGAGATCCTGCTCAAGGCCGCCCAGCTGCTCCAGGAGCGCAAAGAGCGCTACAGCAGCGACCTGACCCGCGAGATGGGCAAGCCGCTCTTCGAGGCAGGCGGCGATATCGTCGAGGCGATCGGCATGGCCCAGTACGCCGCGGGCGAGGGCCGGCGCATGCACGGCGTGACCACCCCGTCCGAGCTGCCCAACAAGTTCCAGATGAGCATCCGCCAGCCGATCGGCGTGGTCGGCATGATCACCCCCTGGAACTTCCCCATGGCGATCGCCTCGTGGAAGATGCTGCCCGCCCTGGTCTGCGGCAACACCGTGGTGATCAAACCCGGCGAGGACGCCTCGATCAGCACCTACAACCTGGTCGAGTGTCTGACCGAGGCCGGCGTGCCCCCCGGCGTGATCAATATCGTCACCGGCTACGGCCCGAGCGCCGGCCAGCCCCTGGTCGAGCACCCCGACGTGCCGGTGCTCTCGTTCACGGGCAGCACCGAGGTCGGCCGCCTGGTCTACGAGCTGGGCGCCCGCCAGATCAAGCGGGTCAGCCTCGAGATGGGCGGCAAGAACCCGCTGATTGTGATGGACGACGCCGACCTTGATCTGGTCGAGCAGGGCGTCGTCTGGGCCGCCTTCGGCACCACCGGCCAGCGCTGTACCGCCACCAGCCGCCTGATCGTGCACAAGAAGGTGGCCGCGAAGCTGGTCGAGCGCATCGTCGCCCGGGCCCAAGGTCTACGGGTCGGCAACGGCCTGCGCCCCGAGACTGAGATGGGCCCCCTGGTGAACGAGGACCAGCTGCGACGGGTGCTGAGCTACATCGAGGTGGGCAAGGGCGAGGGCGCGCAGCTGCGCTGCGGCGGCGGCCGGCTGACCGGCGGCGACTATGATCACGGCTGGTTCGTGCAGCCCACGGTCTTCACCGGGGTGCGCCCCGAGATGCGTATCGCCCGCGAAGAAATCTTCGGCCCGGTGCTGAGCGTGATCGAGGTGGAGAGCCTGGAGGAGGCGATCGGGGTGGCCAACGATGTGGCCTACGGCCTCTCGTCCTCGATCTACACCCGCGACATCAACGCGGCCTACAGGGCCATGCACGAGCTCGAGGCCGGCATCGTCTATATCAACGCGCCGACGATCGGCGCCGAGATCCACCTGCCCTTCGGCGG
>CAZKTU010000269.1:0-8390 GCA_964555675.1 uncultured Oscillochloris sp. | reverse complement strand
GCAGGGCGGCCATGTCGGCGGCGTCGCGCTGGTAGAAGTCGGGCGGGAAGTCGCGGGCCGGCGGCCGGCTGGCCCCATAGCCGCGCAGGTCGGGGGCGATCACGCGGTGGTCGCGCCGCAGCTCGTCGAGCAACGCGCCCAAGTGGCTGCGGGCGGTGCCGGTGAAGCCGTGCATCAGCAGGATAGGTGGGCCGGCGCCCTCGTCGTGGTAGGCCAGGGTCGCGCCGTCGCCGAGGAGAAGCCGATGCATGCGAGATCCCCTATAATGGACGCCATTGCTCTACCCATTATAGCCGATGCTCCGGGGGCGTTGTGGCGATCTGCTCATGGTGACTGTCGACGATCTGCGGGCCACCCCGCTGTTGGCCTTGCTCGATGAGGCCACCCTGGCCGATACGGCCCGGCGCACGCGGCGCTGCAGCTTCCGGCCGGGACAGCAGATCTTACTGGAGGGCGAGCAGCCCCCCGGCCTGTTCTTCGTGCAGCGCGGCCGAGTGCGCCTCTCGCGCACCGCCTCGGACGGGCGCGAGCAGGTGCTGGCCATGGTCGGTCCCGGTGAGCACTTCAACACCGTGCCGCTCTTCGACGGCGGCCCCAACCCCAGCACCGCCCGGGCCATGAGCCCGGTGACCTGTCTGCTGCTGCCGCGCAACGACCTGATCGCCCTGGTCAGCCGCCACCCCGACCTGGCCCTCGTGGCCCTTAGCTCGATGGCCCGCGAGCTGCGCGAGCTGGTGGTCCTGGTCGAGGACCTGGCCTTTCGCTCGGTGCGCGCCCGCATGGCCCGGCAACTCCTCGTGGAGGCCAACGAGGGCTCGGCCGAGCTGACCCACCAGGAGCTCGCCGAGCGGGCCGGGACGGTGCGCGAGATCGCCGGCAGGGCCCTGCGCCGCCTGGCCGAGGAGGGCCTGGTGCGCCTCGAGCGCGGCCGCGTGATTGTGCTCGACCCGGCCGGCCTGGCCCGCGTCGTCGAGGAGTGACGTCAAACCCTGTTTGAGTGTGTGCAGGTCATGCGCAACTATGTGACTTTGGTCGTAGACGGCGCGACCCAGGGCATAGTAATCTGGATTCGAAACACGTACCCGCCAGCCTCACCGCTCGAGCGAGCGGCTGAGCTGCCAGAGGAGACTCCCTTGGCTTACATCATTGCTGAGCCCTGTATCGGGACCAAGGACGCTTCGTGTGTCGCCGTCTGCCCTGTCGACTGCATCTACGAGGGTGAGGACCAGTACTACATCAACCCCGACGAGTGCATCGACTGCGGAGCCTGTGAGCCGGAGTGCCCCGTCGAGGCGATCTTCGCCGACGACTCGGTGCCCGAGCAGTGGAAGAGCTTCACCGAGAAGAATAAGAGCTTCTTCGGGGCCTGATGCTAGTCCACCCAGATGCAGCAGGGGGTCAGGGCGAACCGAGTTCGCCCTGACCCCCTTCGTTTTGTTGCAGGCGCGCGAAGGCCTCGGGGGTGTCGGCGTCGATCAGGACGGCCGGGTCGTCGACGTCGAGCCAGCGCACCTGGGCGGCGTGGCGCTCGAACAGGGCCCGCGCCCCGGTGTCGCCCTGGAGGGCCAGGAGCTCGGCGAAGAGCCCACCCGCGACGAGCACCGGGTTGCCGCGGCGGCCCTGGTAGCGGGGCACCACGGCGAGGGTCGCGGGGGTCTGCTCGAAGGCGTCCAGCAGGCGATTGATCAGCTCGGGCCCCACGAGGGGCTGGTCGACCAGCAGCACCAGGGCGGCCGTCGCGGCGGCGGGCAGGGCGCTGAGGCCGCAGCGCAGCGAGGCGGCCTGCCCCGTGCGGTAGTCGTCGCACTCGACCGTCTCGACCGGCCCGCCCAGGCCGAGCAGGGCCGCGCGGGCGGCCTGGGCCTCGGCGCCCAGCACCACCACCAGGCCCGCCAGCCGGCTCGCCAGGGCCACCTCGGCCATGTGGCGCACGAGGGGCCGGCCGCGCCAGTCGAGCAGCTGCTTGGGCTGCCCCATGCGCGAAGATAGACCGGCCGCGAGCAGCACCCCGTAGATCATCGCGCCCCCTCTTGCCAGGCTCTGATCAGGCCTTCGCCCAGGGCCTGGTCCTCCTCGGGCAGCACCGTCCGTAGGTCGCAGAGCACTTTCCCTTCGACGATCCGCGCCACGATGGCGGGCGCGCCGCACCGCAGCCGCGCCGCGAGGGCATCGGCGCCCGCCGGGCCCGGCTCGAGGGCGACCCCCGCGCTGGGCTGGCTCTCGCCCGGCAGCGATCCCCCGCCGACGGCGCTGCGGCAGGCGGCGGGCTCGGCTGGGAGGCCCGCGCTCCGCAGATGGTTGGCTAGGCTCTCGGCGCGGGCGGACAGGTCGGCGGGCGCCGCGGCGATCATGCGCCAGACGGGGATCTCGTCGAGGGCCCGGCCGCGCAGATAGCTGCGCAGGGTCGCCTCGAGCCCGGCGATGGTGGTCTTGTCTATTCGCAAGGCCCGGGCCAGGGGGTGGCGTCTGAGGCGCTCGATCAGGTCGCGCCGGCCGACGAGCAGGCCGGCCTGGGGCCCGCCGAGCAGCTTGTCGCCCGAGAAGGCGACCAGATCGGCGCCGGCGGCCACGCTCTCCTGCACAGTCGGCTCGGGGGCCAGGCCGTAGGGCGTGGTGGGCAGCAGCGTGCCGCTGCCCAGGTCGTCGAGCAGGGGCACGCCGTGGGCGCGGCCGACCTCGGCCAGCTCGGCGAGGCTGGCCTCGTGGACGAAGCCGACCAGGCGGAAGTTGCTGCTATGGATGCGCATGAGCAGGGCGGTGCGCTCGTTGACCGCGCCGGCGTAGTCGCGGGCGTAGGTGCGGTTGGTGGTGCCGACCTCGACGAGGGTGGCGCCGCTCTGGCGTAGGACGTCGGGGATGCGGAAGCCGCCGCCGATCTCGACGGCCTGGCCGCGCGAGACCACCACCTCGCGCCCGGCGGCGAGGGCGATCAGGGCCAGGTAGATGGCGGCGGCGTTATTATTCACGGCCATGGCGGCCTCGGCCCCGCTGAGGCGGGTGAGCAGGGCCTCGAGGTGGACGCCGCGGCTGCCCCGCTCGCCCCGCTCGAGGTCGTACTCGAGGTTGCTGTAGCCGGCGCCGACGGCGGCCATGGCGACGAGGGCGCCGGCGCTCAGGGGCGCGCGGCCGAGGTTGGTCTGGATGATCACCCCGCTGGCATTGATCACCGGCCTGAGGCTCGGGGCCAGCTGGCGGGCCAGGCGAGCGCGCACGCGGGCCGCGAGCAGCTCGAGCAGGTCGGGGCCGGCGTAGGGGGCGCCGTCGCCGCTCAGCAGGGCGGCGCGGGCCGTCTCGAGCTCGGCGCGGGCGGCCTGCAGCAGCAGCTCTTGCGGCGCCTCGTCGAGCCCGGCGCGGGCGGCCTGCAGCAGGCGGTCGACGCTGGGGAGGTCGCGGACGGTCACATGCTGGCTCATCGCACCCTCTGGGCCGGCCGCGACGCCGCTGGGGCGCTGCTGCGGGGTGTGCCTTGTCGGTCGCCTGGCGACGCTCGTCTACACATTCACGGCCTCCTCCTCGGCGCGGGCGAGGGCCAGCCGGGCGGCAGGGGGCGGCGGGGCGGCGGGGGCCTGGGCAACGCCGCCGCGGCTGGCGCGGGTCAGCTCGAAGGCCGAGCGCAGCAGGGCCTCGTAGGCGGGGAGCAGTTGGCGCTTGCGGCGGCCCATGACCGTGCGGGCAACGCCGATCATGCTGTCGATACGGTACTCACGAAAGACATCACCCCCCCAGGTGAAGTGGGGTACATTTTTCGGCACGCTGTGGATGCCGAAGACATTGCTGCCCGTGCCGATGATCGTGCCGCCGTTGAGGTGCAGGCCGATCCCGAGCTTGACGTGGTCGGCCAGGAACATGCCCAGCTTGAGCACGCCGCTGTCGAGCTGGCCGACGTCCTCGAGGGCGACCCGCACGCTGCCATAGTTATTCTTGAGGTCGCTATTGGTGGTCATCGCGCCGATATTGACCCACTCGCCGAGCCACGAGTGGCCGAGGAAGCCGTCGTGGTGCTTGTTGCTGTAGCCCTGGATGGTGCTGGCCTCGACCTCGCCGCCGACCCGGCAGACCGGGCCGATCGCGGTCTCGCCACGGATGCGGGCGCTGGCGATCAGGCTGCCGGCGCCGATATAGCACGGCCCCTGAATGAAGCTGAAGGGCTCGACGTGGGCGCCCGCCTCGATGAAGATCGGCCCGTCGCGGGCGTCGAGGACCAGGGGGCCGTCGAGGCGGGCCTCGGGCGAGACATAGACCCGCTCGCCGCGCTGCACCACCAGGGGGTCGTCACTGTTCAGCATGGGGATGCGCCGCTCGAGCAGGGGCAGGTCGCGCACAAGCTGGTCGCCGGCGTAGGTGATTATATCCCAGGGGAAGCGCAGGAGCAGGGGGGGCTGATCGGGGCCGAGATCCCTGGCGCGGGCGTAGCGCAGCAGCTCGTCGCGGGCGTCGGCGGTGGCCTGCTCGCGCAGGAAGTAGAGCACGGCGCTGGCGAGGGCGGGCGAGATGCGGGCCCCGAGCAGGGCCTCGCCGGCCAGGTAGACCGTATTGAGCGGCTCGGCCAGCAGGGCCGGCAGCCAGCCCATATCGAGGGCCCGCCCGTTGATCAGGGTGATCGGCGCGCCGACCTGCAGGAAGGCCGCCATGCCCTCGGCGGGGCCGTAGCAGCCCATCAGGTGGGGCCGGCTGAGGCCAATCGCCCCGCCGTGGGCGGGATCGACCGTCGCGGCCATGGCCGTGGCCCGCTCGCGGGCGGTGAGGGCGCCGGCGCGCAGCTCGAAGAGGGGCCGGGCCTGGGTGATCGCGGCGAAGTGACGCCAGAGCTCGTCCTCGAAGACGACGAGGGTCATCACGACCTCCGCAGCAGCTCGAGGATGGCCATGCTCAGCTTATGGCTGTCGTGGCGGAGGACGCGCACGGCGCGGTTCTCGGCGGGGTTGCTGAGCGAGGCGGTGTACTGGATGACCGACGAGGCCAGGTCGGCCTCGATCACCACGCTGCCCTCGATCATGACGCCGCGGTGGTTGCCCCGCTCGGCCGGCAGCAGGGCGGTCTCCTCGTACTCCTCGGGCGAAAGGTAGACGGGCGACTGGTGGGCGGCGGCGTAGATACTATAGACCTCGGGGTCGATGCGCTGGGCGTTGACCAGGACATAGTCGGGGGTGAAGCCGCCGTAGGTCTTGATCGCCTTGATATGGTCGGCGACGGTGAAGCCCGTGGTGCGGCCGGGCTCGGTCATCAGGTTGCAGACATAGATTTTGCGGGCCTTGCTGCGGGCCACGGCCTCGCGCAGCTCGTCGAGCAGCAGATTGGGCAGGATGCTCTCGAAGAGGCTGCCGGGGCCGAGGATGATCGCATCGGCGTCGCGCAGGGCCTCGGCGGCCAGCCTGGTGAGCCGGGGCGGCTCGCCGGGGTCCTCGCGCTCGAGGGTGAGGCGGGCGACGTGGCGCGGGGCGATGCTGGGGTCGAGGGCCAGGTGGCGCACGTCGAGCTGGACGCCATCGTCGAGCTCGGCGATCACCTGGTGCGGCTCGGGCGTAGGCACCACATAGTAGACATTCTGCATATTGAAGAGGCCCGAGGCCCGGTAGTAGTACTCGACCGGGTCCTGCACCGGCACCACGCAGGTGAGGCGGCGCACCTGGTCGCCCATGGCGCTGAGGACCAGCAGGCCGGGACCGCCGGAGAGGACGGCGATAGTGGGCGGGCTCTCGCGGCGGTAGCCGAGCACGAGCTCGCCGTCTGTGGGGGCGGCCTGGCCCAGGGGGATGAGCACGACCCCGCTGAGCTGCCAGATGCCCGCGGCGAGGACCCCGAGGCCGCTGAGCATCAGCAGGGCGCCGCGCATGGGCCGGGGCAGGAACTGCAGCGTGAGCAGCTCGACGAAGGTGGGGAGGCCCTGGGCGGTGCGGTAGTAGTGAATAAAGAGGTAGGCCACGCCCAGCGAGAGCAGCACGACGCCCACGAAGGTCAGGGCGAGGGGCGCCGCGAGGTGGACCAGTGATGCGAGGCGGGTCTTGATACTGCGCATAGTGACGTGATCGAGGTTGCGCCTGGGCGGCGCATCGTGAGGGGGCCGGGCGCGGCTCAAGGCTTGAGCAGCTGATCGCGCTGGGCGTCGATCAGCCCGCGCAGGCTGCCGCCGCCGCGCGCGACCATCTCGGCGCAGAACAGGCCGGCGAGGACGGCGTCGGGGTAGGCCGCGTAGCGCCCCACGGTCAGCTCGCCGTCGGCCGTGGCGCCGAGGACGGGGCCCGGACGGTCGCGGCCGATCAGCTCGGCGAGGCGGGCCGCGGGGTCGCCCAGGCCCTCGACCCTGAGGCCCGTGGCCTCCTCCCAGGCGGCGAGGCGCGGCAGGCCGGCCAGGGGCGAGCCAGGGGCGGGGGCGGGGAGCACCACGGCGCCGCGCTGGCGATGCTGGCGGGCGAGATAGGCGGCGAGCAGCAGGGCGGTCTCGGCGGGGTCGAGCTGCTCGCCGTTCTTGTCGATCACGGCGAGGGCGGTGCCGTCGGCCGAGATAGCCAGGCCGAGATGCGAGTCGCTCTCGCGGACGAGTTTCTTCAGGCGATTGAGGCCGGCCTCGCTGGGGGTGGGGGTGACGCGGCCGAAGAGCGGGTCGGGCTCGCGGTTGATCTCGATCGCGCGGGTCTGGCCGCCCTCGCCGAGCAGGGCCGGGAAGATGCCCGCGGTGGTGCCGCTCATTGCGTCGACGAAGATGGTGAGCGAGGTGCGGCGGATCAGCTCGAGGTCGACGGCGTTGCGCAGGGCCTCGAGATAGGGTGGGCGCAGGTCGACGCTCTGGTCTGGGGGGAGTTCGCCGGTGGGGGGGAAGGGCGCGGTGAGCAGCGGGGCCTCGCCGTCGAGGGCGACCGGCTCGAGCGAGAGGCCGGCGGCGTTGGGGGCGATCAAGAGCAGGCCGTTATAGACGTAGGGGCGGTTGCAGGCCGAGACATAGAGGGCGCAGTCGGCGACCCGCTGGTCGAGGGCGTGGTAGATGGCCGGGAGGGGCGTAGGGGCGGCGCTGATCGTCGCCCGCACGCCGCGGGTCTGCAGGGCGGCGACGAGATCGCGGGCGAAGAGGCCGCCCATAAAGCGGGTGTCGTAAGCCACGAGGCAGCTGAGGCCGCGCGAGACGAGGCCCTCGGCGAGGGCCGCGCCACGGCGGCGCACCTGGTCGAGGGTGAACGCCGCGCTGTAGACGGCCTCCCAGGCGAGGGCATAGGGGCGGTAGCGAGCGCTCATAGACGCCTTCGGAACTCTTCCACGGCGCCCATCATGAGATCGCGGATGGCCTGGGCCCGTTCCATGGTCTGGGCCTCAAAGCGGTTGGTGATCGCGGGCTCGGTATTCGAGGCGCGCAGCAGGCCCCAGCCGTCGCCGAAGTCGACGCGCACGCCATCGACATCGATCACCGGGTGGGTGGCGCTGAAGCGCTCGCGCACATAGTCGATGGCCTGGAACTTCTGATCCTCGGGGAAGGCGATGCGGCCCTCGTCGATCGAGGGCGGGGTCGGGTAGGGGGCCAGCAGCTCGCGCAGGGTAGTGCCGAGCTGACTGAGGGCGAAGAGCAGATAGGCCCCGGCGAAGGCGCCGTCGTCGAAGTAGTGGGCGGGGGCGGGGATGATCGTGTGGCCGCTGAGCTCGCCGCCGAGGACTGCGCCGGTCTCGCGCATCCTGGCCGAGAGGTTGGTGTAGCCGGTCTTCCACATGATCGGCTCGCCGCCGAGGGTGGCGATGGCCTGGGGGAGCACGGCGCTGCACTTTACGTCGAAGATGACCGGGCCCTTGCGCTGGCCGAGGATGTAGGTGGCGAGGGCGATCAGGTAGCGGTCGGCGAAGATGATCGTGCCGTCGCCGTCGACCACCCCGAGGCGGTCGCCGTCGCCGTCGAGGCCGATGCCCATATCGGCGCCGTGCTCGCGCACGGCCGCGATCAACTGCTGAAGATTCTCGGCCTTGAGCGGGTCGGGGTGGTGGTTGGGGAAGGTGCCGTCGGGCTCGATGAAGAGCGGGACCACGTCGAGGCCGAGGGCCTGATAGGTGCGCAGGGCGATCGGCCCGGCCACGCCATTGCCGCCGTCGAGCACGACGCGGGGGCGGCGGCCCGCGAAGGGTAGCAGGTCGGCCACATTGGCGATGTAGGCGGCGCTCACGTCGGCCTGGGTCAGGTCGCCCGCGCCGGTGGCGAAGCTGCCCGCGATCGCGAGGCGCCCGACCTCCTGGACCATCTCGCCTGGGGCGGGCTCGCTGCCGTAGGTGGGGTGGGGCAGGCGCAGCTTGAGGCCGTTGAAGGCGGGCGGGTTATGGCTGGCGGTGACGATCGCCCCGCCATCGGCGCCGAGGTGCTCGACGGCGAAGTACATCACGGGGGTGGCGGCCTCGCCGATGTCGATCACATCGCAGCC
>CAZKTU010000268.1:0-8394 GCA_964555675.1 uncultured Oscillochloris sp. | reverse complement strand
CGTAAGGGCAGACCTGCGTGTCTGCCAAGGAAAAACCATGCCTAGCACGGTGCGGGTCGGGATCGTCGGGACCGGCTTCGGGGTATCGGCCATGCTGCCCGGGTTCCGCCTGGCCGAGGGGGCCGAGGTGGTGGCGATCTGCAGCGGCCGCCGCGCGCGGGCCGAGGCCGCCGCCCAGGCCCATGGCATCCCCATGGCCTTTGACGATTATGTCGACATGATCGCGCGGGCGCGCCTCGACCTGGTCTGTGTGGCGACGCCCGTCGCCACCCACGCGCCGATCACCCTGGCCGCCGTGGCCGCGGGCTGCCACGTGCTCTGCGAGAAGCCCACGGCCATGGACGCCGGCGAGGCCGCCACGATGCTGCGCGCCGCCGAGGCCGTCGGGGTCATCCATATGATCGACCACGAGCTGCGCTTCAACCCGACCCGGGCCCGCGTGGCCGAGCTGATCGCCGAGGGCTATGTCGGCCGGGTCACCTACGCCCACATCCGCAACGTCTCGGCCATGCGCGCCGACCCGGCGCGGGCCTGGGACTGGTGGTCGGACCGCGCCCTGGGCGGCGGGGCCCTGGGCGCCAGCGGCTCGCACCAGGTCGACCTGCTGCGCTGGTGGCTCGGCGAGATCACGGCTGTGAGCGGGCAGCTCGAGACCTATGTGCGCCGGCGGCCCGACCCGAACCGCGGTGGCGAGCTGCGCGAGGTGACCGCCGACGACCAGTTCAGCTTCATCGCGCGCCTGGCGAGCGGGGCCGCCGCCCACGTCTTCGTCAGCTACGTCGCCCACCACGGCGGCACCAACCAGATCGAGATTCACGGCGACGCCGGCAGCCTGGTGATCGACCACGACGACCGGCTGTGGGGTCGGCGGGCCGGCGCCACACCCGAAGAGCTGACCGCGCCCGACCCGCTGGAGGGCGCCCCCGGCGTGCCCGCCAGCGTCTGGGCCCGCTCGTTTGTCTACCTGGCCCGCGAGCTGGTGGCGGCCATCCGCGAGGGGCGCGCGCCGCGCCGCGGGGCCACCTTCGCCGACGGGCTGCGCTGCCAGCAGGTGCTCGACGCCGTCAGGCGCTCGCACGAAGCGGGCCGCTGGGTGACGGTAGAAGAATGATGACGCGCGACCGCGCGCCGTACGAAGAGGGAGCCATGAGCACACCGGACCCCGCCAAGAAGTTCGTCGGCATCCAGATCAGCCCGATCAGCTTTATCGACGAGGGCGTCGAGCATGTCCTCGACACGCTACAGAGCCGGGTGGGCGTGAACGTGCTGCTGATCGGCACGATCTCGTGGCTGGGCCTCAAGGTGGGCCGGCGCATCTCGCACGCCCTCGAGGGCTGGCCCGACCATGGCGTACAGGCGCCCTACACCATGCAGGGCGGCGCCTACTGGGCCACCCACCCCGAGTACTACGCCAACACGCCGATCAAAGACTTTCGCTCGACCGACGCCGAGCTGGCCGGGCGCGACATCCTCGAGCTGGTGATCCCGGCGGCCCGCGCCCGCGGCATGCAGGTCATCCCCGAGATGATGGAGCCCCTCTTCAAGTACGCCGGCCACGGCTCGGCCAGCGCGGTCAACATCCCGAACATGCCCCAGTACCTCGAGGTCGACGTCTACGGCCGGGTCGCCGGCGAGCCCTGCACCTCGAACCCGGCCTACAGGCGCTGGTGGCACGCCCTGGTCGAAGACCAGTGTCGCAGCTATGACATCGACGGGATCATGTGGTGCAACGAGCGCAACAGCCCGCTCGACCGCATGATCCAGGGTCAGGCCCCCGGCTGCTTCTGCGAGCACTGCCGCCGCGAGGCCCTCGAGCGCGGCATCGACGTCGAGGCCGCCCGGGCCGCCTTCCGCGAGGTCCACCAGTACTTCCAGCGGGCCAGGGCCGGCGAGCCCTTCGTCGACGGCGCGCTGATCGAGTTCCTGCGCGTGCTGATGCGCAACCCCGAGGTGCTGATCTGGGAGCGTTTCTGGCTCGAGCGCAGCAAAGACCTCGACCGCGAGCTGTACGGCATGGTCAAGTGGTGCAACCCCAAGCTGGGCTTCGGCCTGAACGTCTGGAACCGCAACCACTTCAACCCCTTCCGCAAGGCCCAGTGGCCCTGGGACGAGCAGACCACCTACAGCGACTGGGTGAAGCCGATCACCTACCAGCACCAGGCCGGCGGAGTCTATGTGAAGGAGATGACCGACTTCCATAAGAGCATCCTGCGCGACTTCACCCCCGACGAGTTCACCCCGGTGATGTACAAGATCCTGGGCCTGAGCGAGGCGCCCTGGGGCGAGCTGGTGCAGCGCGGAATGGACCCCGACACCTATGTCGGCGGCCAGTGCCGCGACACCCTGCGGGCCGTGGGCGACAAGGTCGCCGTCTACATGGGCATCGGCGTCGACGCGCCGCGCACCCGCGCCGACCAGGCCACCTGCACCCCCGAGATCGTCTATCGCAGCGTGATGGCCACCTACCAGGCCGGCGGCCACGGGGTGGTCTTCTCGCCCAACTACGCCGGCATGAACCTGAGCAGCCTCGACGGGGCCGCCGCCGCCCTGCGCGAGCTGGGTCTGCACGCTTGATGCCCCAGAGCTACACATTAAGGAGGTACCCCGATGCCTGAGCAGCCAGCCTGGCGCTTCCAAAAGCTGATCGCGCCCATGTACGAGGCCCCGACGGGCCACACCATCCTCAAGGGGCGCGTGCTCACCTGTCGCGCGGACGAGGTGATCGAGCAGGGCTTCGTCGAGATCGAGGGCGACAAGATCAAGGCTGTGGGCAGCGCCGCCGACCTCGGCGAGCGCGGCGCCGAGGTGGTCGAGACCGGCGGGACGATCATCCCCGGCATGTTCAACAGCCACGCCCACCTGGCCTGGGACGGCGTACACGACCTGGCCCATCAGTCGCTCAACGACCCGCCCGAGATCTCGGCCTACAAGTGCGCCGGCAACATGCTGATCAGCCTGCGGGCCGGCGTGACCACCGTGCGCGACCTG
The DNA here is from genome assembly GCA_964555675.1 of uncultured Oscillochloris sp. GTDB lineage: Bacteria > Chloroflexota > Chloroflexia > Chloroflexales > Chloroflexaceae > CAIWXH01. Next base: position 5,406 of record CAZKTU010000268.1, on the reverse strand, counting down.
GGCCTGCACAAGACCAACCTCTTCGCCAAGCAGGCCGTCGAGCAGGGCATCTTCCCCGGCCCGCGCATCCTGGCCTGCGGCGAGGCGATCGTGCAGACCGGCGGCCACACCTACTGGGCCTGCCGCGAGGCCAGCGGCGCCGACGAGATGCGCCGGGCCGTGCGCGACCAGGTGCGCGGCGGGGCCGACCTGATCAAGATCATGGCCTGCCACGACACCCTCGAGTTCACCGACGAGGAGCTGGCGGCCGTGATCGACGAGGCCCACCGCAACGGCATCCCGGTCACCGCCCACGCCACCTATAACGAGTGCATCGAGCGGGTCGCCCGCTTCGGCGTCGACGTGGTCGAGCACGGCGGCAGCATGAGCGACGAGACGATTGAGCTGCTGCTGGCGAAGAAGATCCCGATCGTCACCACCTTCGCGCCCGTGGTGATGCAGAGCCAGCCCGAGGTCGCCAAGAAGTTCAACATCCCCGACTGGAAGCTGCTCGAGCGCCAGAAGGCCGTCGCCAACCCCGCCCGCTACGAGGGCATCGTCAAGGCCGCCAAAGCCGGCGTGGTGATCGGCTTCGGCACCGACGCCGGCAGCCCCGCCGTCGGCCACGGCGTGATCGCCCCCGAGATGAAGTTCATGGTCAAGCTCGGCGTGGTCGCCGACAACTACGGCGCCCTGCGCAGCGCCACCAGCGTCGCAGCCCAGATCAGCAACCTGACCGCCAAGCTCGGCACCCTCGAGGCCGGCAAGCTGGCCGACGTGGTGGTGGTGGGCGGCGACCCGCGCGAGGATCTCGACGCCCTGACCACAGTGAGCCGCACCTACGTGGCCGGGAAGCGGCTGGTATGACGCTGTACACCGCCGCCACCCTCGCAGAGCGCGACCTGCGCTACACGCGCCTGCGCGCGGCCATGGCCACCGCGGGCCTCGACGCCCTCCTCGTCGCCGGCAAGGGGCACTGGTGGACCGGGCGGGGCTACATCCGCTACCTGACCGACTTCCACCTGTGGGGCCACGACGGGCTGCTGCTCATCCCCCTGGCCGGCGAGCCTGCGCTGACCCTGACCAGCCCCGCCGTCGCCGCGAAGATCGCCGCCAGGGGCTGGGTCGAGGACGCCGACGGCGACGTCTTCCTCGTGCCGCGGGTGGCCGCCATCGCCCGCGAGCGCAAGCTCGCCCGGGCCCGCATCGGCGTCGCCGGCATGCGCCAGATCATCGGCGCCGGCGTGCTGGCCGAGCTGCGCGAGGCCCTCCCCCACGCCGAGTTCGTCGACGCCGACGAGCTGATCGACCGGGTGCGCATGATCCGCAGCCCCCTCGAGATCCAGCAGATCCGCGAGCTGTGGACGCTCTCGAAGGCCTGCATGGAGCGCTTCGTCGAGATCGTGACCCCCGGCAAGACCCAGCTTGAGCTCGCCGCCGAGTGCTCGCGCATCGCCCTGGCGGGCGGCGCCCGCGACATCCTCGTCTTCATGGGCGAGGACGCGGCCCGCGCCGGCGTGCCCGACGAGACCCCGGTGCGCTGCGACGGCATCCTTTCGTACCATATGGAGATCTGTGGGCCGAGCGGCCACTGGTCCGAGCTCACGGTCACCTGCGCCTACCGCCCGCCCAGCGAGCTCGAGGCGCGCCTGATGGACAGCGAGCTGCGGGCCTACGCGGCCATCCGCGCGGCGGCCCGCCCCGGCGCGACCCTGCCGCAGCTGGCCGCGATCTTCGAGCAGACCATGGTCGCGGATGGCTGGGAGCTGGGGGCGCCCACGCGCCACTTCGACATGCACGGCCAGGGCCTCGACACGATCGAGCGCCCCTGGTTCGCCGCCGAGCAGCCCTGGGGCGCGTCGCAGAGCTGGCCCCTCGAGGCCGGCATGACCTTCTCGTACCACCCACGCCGCGCCGTGACCCCCGATGTGCCCTGGGGTACCGGCATCAACGAGGACATCCTGATCACCCCCGAGGGCGCCGAGCGCTTCAGCGGCGACTGGGATCTGCGCTGGCGGCCCATGTAGAGCGCCCTTCCGTACCCCAAGAGGAGCGACCCCTATGACTGAGGCCCGGCGCAGGCTCTCATCGCGCGACCTGCTGCGCTTCCAGCTGTGTGACGACCCCCAGGTCTCGCCCGATGGCCGCGAGGTGGCCTGGGTGCGCACCTGGATCGACCCCGAGGAGAACCGCTACCGCTCGCGGGTGATGGTCACGGATATCGCCAGCGGGGCGACCCGCCAGCTCAGCGAGGGCCCCGGCCTCGATACACACCCGCGCTGGTCGCCCGACGGCGGACAGATCGCCTACCTCGCCGCGGGTCGCCCGCGTCCGACCCTGGCCGGCGCGCCCCCGGCGGCCGTGACGGCCCTCGACGGCGGCCCCCAGCTGATGCTTGTGCCCGCGGCGGGCGGCCCGGCCCGCGCCCTCACCGCGCTGCGCGGGGGCGCCAGGGCCCCCAGTTGGTCGCCCGACGGCGCGCGCATCGCCTTCGTGACCATGCTCGACCCCGAGCGGGGCCTCGAGCAGATCGGCGACGAGCAGCCGGCCCCCGACGACCTCTACGCCCGCTTCAACCGCGACGTGGTGGTCACCCAGCGCCTGCGCTGGAAGTCCGACGCCGCCGGCTTCCTGGGCAACTACTACAACCACCTGGCGGTCGTCGCCGTCGACCCGGCCGCCCCTGCGCCCTCGCTGCCCGTGGCCCTGACGGCGGGGCCCCACGACTTCAGCCCGCCCGTCTGGTCGCCCGACGGGCGCACGCTCGCCACGACCGCCAACCTCGACCCGGGCGGCGAGGGGCGCCGCAAAAGCTACATCTACCTGATCGACGCGGCCCAGCCGGCCCCGCCGCGCGCCCTCTTCGGCCTCGAAGAGATGCGCAGCAGCGATCTGTCGTGGTCGCCCGACGGCGCGACCCTGGCGGTCTGCGGGCACGACGACCCGACAATCGGCCACTACGGCACGCCCAACCTCTGGCTGGTCGACGTGGCCAGCGGGGCCGGGCGCTGCGTCACCGCCGAGCTCGACCGTGCGATCGGCGACTATTCGCGCAACTACGACCTGCGGCGCTACGGCGGCGACGACGAGCCGCGCTGGCTGCCCGACGGTTCCGGCCTGCTGCTACTGGTCAACGAGGCCGGCACCGTTCACCTCAACCGGCTGAGCCTGACCGACGGGGGCCTGACGCCCCTGACGACGGGCGACCAGGTGGTGACCGCCTTCTCGCTCGACCCGGCGGCCCGCACCCTGGTGGCCCTGATCGGCGACAGCCAGAACCCGGGCGACCTCTACGCCCTCGAGCCGGGCGCCGAGCCCCGCCGGCTGACTGCGGTTAATGCAGAGCTGCTGGGCGAGGTCGAGCTCTCGCCCGCCGTACGCTTCGCCTGCGACTCGGGGGGCGTGCGGATCGAGGGCTGGGTCAACCCGCCCGTGGGGCGCCTGCCGGGCGAGCGCTACCCGGTCATCCTCTACACCGGCGGCGGGCCCGGCGGCATGCGCGCCAGCGTCTTCGTGCACGAGTGGCAGGTCTACGCCGCCCAGGGCTACGCGGTGATCAACTGCAACACCCGCGGCAACCACGGCTACGGCCAGCCCTTCTCGGCGGCGACGCGCGGGCGCTGGGGCGACCTCGACTACGAGGACAACATCGCCTTCCTGCGCGCCGCCTGCGCGGCCTTCGACTTTATCGACCCCGCGCGGCTGGCCGTGGCGGGCGGCAGCTACGGCGGCTACAGCGCCGCCTGGATCATCGCGCGCCACCCCGAGTTCAAGGCCGCCGTGGTCGACCGGGCCCTGACCAACCGCACCTCGCAGGTCGGCACCAGCGACATCGGCTTCCTGCTCGACCAGGTCGAGTTCGACAAGCTGCTGCCCTGGGAGAATGTCGAGACGCTGATCGAGCGCTCGCCGGTGCTCTACGCCGGCTCGATCCAGACCCCGACCCTGGTGGTCCACTCGGCCCTCGACCACCGCTGCGCCGTCGAGCAGGGCGAGCAGCTCTACATGGCCCTCAGGCGGCGCGGCGTGCCCACCGAGCTGGTGCGCTTCCCCGACGAGAGCCACGAGCTGTCGCGGGCGGGCAAGCCCTGGCACCGCATCTTCCGCCTCGACCGCTACCTCGACTGGTTTCAACGCTGGCTGTGAGGTGAGGGTTCATGTACGAACCCGGCCTATGTGAACAAGGAGTGCATGCATGACCACCAAGACTGAGGGCCTGATGGCCCGCCTCTCGTCGGAGCGGGCGCGGCAGGTGAGCGCCACCCTGGCCAAGCAGACCTCGATCAGCGCGCCGGGGATGATCAACCTGGCCAGCGGCACGCCCGACTTCCCGACCCCGCCCCACGTGGTCGAGGCCGGCCAGCGGGCCCTGGCCGAGGGCAAGACGGTCTACACCGCCTGGGCGGGCCTGCCGCCCCTGCGCGAGGCCATCGCCGAGCAGCTGCGCCGCGAGAAGGGCCTGACGGTCGACCCGGCCCACGAGATCATCGTCACCGCCGGCTCGCAGGCGGCCATGCTCACCGTGACCCTGGCCCTGCTCGACCCGGGCGACGAAGTGCTGGTGCCGACCCCGTTCTACGACGAGTACCGGCGCGACATCATGCTCGCCGGCGCCACCATGATCCCGGTGCCCACCCGGCTCGAGGACAACTTCGAGGTCAACCCGGACGACCTCGAGCGGGCGGTCACGCCGCGCACCAAAGCCATGATCCTGATCTCGCCCTCGAACCCGACGGGCGCGGTGATGGAGCGGGCCACCCTCGAGCGCATCGCGGCGATCGCCCAGCGCCACGACCTGCTGGTGATCTGGGACGAGCTGTACGAGCGCTTCGTCTACGACGGCTTCGAGCACGTCAGCCTGGCCGCGCTGCCCGGCATGTGGGAGCGCACGGTGCTGATCAACGGCTTCTCGAAGTGCTACGGCATGACGGGCTGGCGCATCGGCTATGTGGCCGCCCGCCGCGAGATCACCGACGCCCTGCTGCCCCTCTCGCACGGCATGACGATCTGCGCGCCCTCGGTGTCCCAGTACGCGGCCCTGGCCGCCGTCACCGGGCCCCACGACTGGTTCGACGAGATCCTGGCGGAGTACGACCGGCGCCGCCGGCTCTGGATCCAGGCCCTCGACAGCATGGGGCTGCCCTACGGGCGGCCGCGGGGCGCCTACTACATCATGCCCAGCATCAGCAGCACCGGCCTGACCTCGCAGCAGTTCGCCAAGGCCCTGCGCGAGGAGGGCAATGTGATGATCGGCGGCGCCGGCGGCGCGACCGACCCTTTCAACGAGGGCTTCGTCCGCTGCTCGCTGGCCGTGCCCTACGCCCAGCTCGAGCAGGGCCTCGAGCGCATGGCCGCGGTGGTGCGCAAGTACAAGGGGTAAAGGAGCTGAGGAGATGTGGAGGGCTGGGCCCTCCACATCCACCCTTG
>CAZKTU010000267.1:0-8457 GCA_964555675.1 uncultured Oscillochloris sp. | reverse complement strand
GCGGGCTCGCAAGGCCACGAAGGTGGCCTTCGGAACATACCGCGCGGGATTGGACCGCACGGCAATCCGGAGTGTGCACTCGGCAAAAATCTTGACAGTCGCCTTGAGCAAAAAAGTCTAGAAATACATGGCTATCTTCTGCGCGAGAAGTCAAAATGGGTCAATACCAGTTCGTTATACACATCATCTTCTCGTTCAAGTGTGTCGGCAATTTCCAGAGCAAGGTGAGGCCACACATCTTTGGAAATTCCTTTGTAGAAGCCTGGGAAGCCGTGATTCTTTTCGTCTATCCATGAATCCAAAAATGACCAGGCAATGTTAAGCGGGCGATAGTCTCGTGGATACACTCCATCATAATCATCGAAATGTTCACCTATTGATTCGATGTTGCCATTGGTTTGATACTCCGCATCTCTTTTTAGTAAAGAAACGATCAGGTTCTTGGCGTCATTGTATTTCATTTCGTCTCCCATGGTCCTCGACATGACCATGCTCCCTAAAAACATATAGAGGAATAAGCGCGTATCAGCACAATGTCAAGAACATTAAGTGCTTCGCTAAGCTTGCATAGCGCGCTTAGCAGAAATGGAGCGCGGGCTTTTTGGCTTTGCAAAGCTGTAAGCCGAGCCTGCTGATCTCACCTCCAGCGCGCTACCCTGCAGGAAGTGTTTAGCATGTGGACCAACGCGACCGGCCGTGGCAGCGCCTCAGGCGCCATCGACGCCGCTGCCGTTGGGCCGCTCACGGGCGGCGGCGCCCCGCTGCCGGCGCTCCATGAGATCAATCGGCGTGATGAACCCGGCCCGCTTGTAGAGGGTTACGCTCTGGGCCGTTGGCCAGAGGATGATCGTGTCGACCGTCTCGGCGGGGCAGGCGGCGAGGGCCGTCTGGAGCAGCCGGGCGCCGAGGCCGCGCCCGCGGTGCTCGGGGCGCACATAGAGGTTGGTGAGGTAGCCGATCGTCTCGGCCTCTTCGACCGGATTTGGCACCTTCTCGATAAACTGCAGCAGCACCTGGCCGATCAGCTCGTCCGCCGCGTCGACGGCGAGCCAGCAGCGCCAGGCGGGCAGGGTCAGGCGCGTTGCGAACCACGCGGTCGCGCGGGCGACGAAGGCGCCCTCCTCCTCTACGGGCGCGCCAAGCCCCGCTCGGAAGCGGTAGCGCAGCGCGGCCAGCTGCGGGGCGTCCTCGGGCACAGCGGGGCGAATGCGGGGCACCGATGCGGAGTTATGGTCCTGGCTCATGTGCGTGTTTGCAGCTTCAGATCGCGGGTCTCTCACGCCACCCGCTGCGTACCTGGGGTCGCCGCGGCCGGCACCATCACTATACCCGCAAACTGGCCGCTCTGTGCTTCGACAGGCTCAGCCGGCGGTTGCCTGAGCTTGTCGAAGGCGACAGGCTAGCTTCGACAGGCTCAGCCGGCGGGGTGTGTTACGCCGGCGCGGTATGATAGGGGACCGCCCTTCGTTTTGACAACAGCTAATCACAGGGACGTGCATTCATCGCCCTCAGGGCACCGGCACCCTTACTACACGGCAACCCCTCATGCATCTCCGCTTCACCTCAGGCACGACCACGTCGAGCGCCCTCAAGGACTGGCAAGCCCTGATCCTCCAGCGCGCCCTGCTGCTTGTCTCGGCCCTGGCCTTGCTGATGGGCGTCATCAATCTCCCCGGGTCGCTCGAAGAGGGGCGCTACGGCCAGCTTCTCGCGCAGTTGCTCTACTTCGGCGCGACCCTCGCCCTGACCCTGGCGCGGAGGATGCCGCTGGGCACGCGCGCCGCCCTCAGTATGCTCCTCTTCGCCTTCTCGGGCATGCGCCAGCTGGCGATGTATGGGGTCGCCGGGATCGGGCGCACCTACCTGATCTTCCTGATCGTGCTGGCGGCGCTCCTGCTCGACCGCCGCGGGGCCCTGCTGATCTGGAGCGCCCTCACCCTGATCGCGGCCGGCATCGCCTACGCCATCGCCGCCGGCGCGATCCAGCTCGACATGGTGATGATTACGAAGCTGCTCGAGCCGGAGCTACTGCCCGCCCAGATCATCTGGACGGCGGCCTCGGCCTGGATCCTCGGGCTGCTGGTCCTATCGCTGCTCGCGCGCCTCGAGCAGAGCCTGCGGGCGACCGAGCAGGCCCTGCGCGACCGCGACGAGGTCAACCGGCTGCTGGAGCGGCGGGTCCACGAGCGCACCCACCAGCTCGCCCAGGCCCGCGACGCCGCCGAGGCGGCCACGCGCGCGAAGTCGGTCTTCCTGGCCAGCATGAGCCACGAGATCCGCACCCCGCTCAACGCCGTGATCGGCATGGCCGCGCTGCTGCGCGATACCGAGCTGAGCGCGGAGCAGCGCGCCGTCGTCGGCACGATCACCACCGGCGGGCAGGCCCTGCTGGCCGTCATCTCGGACATCCTCGACTTCTCGCGGATCGAGTCTGGGCACGTCGAGCTCCAGGCGGCGCCCTTCGATCTGCACGCCTGCCTGCACGCCGCCGTCGACCTCGTCGCCCACAGCGCCCACCAGAAGGGCCTGAGCCTGAGCTGTAGCCTCGCGCCCGATCTGCCCCGCGCCGTGATTGGCGATCGGGATCGTCTGCAGCAGGTCTGTATCAACCTGTTGGGCAATGCGGTGAAGTTCACCGGCGAAGGCGCGGTCAGCCTCACCGCCAGTACTGCCGCGCAGGACGCCGAGCGGGTGCGGGTGACGATCGCGGTGCACGACTCCGGCATCGGCCTGGCCGAGGATCAGCTGGGGCGCATCTTCGCGCCGTTTGTGCAGGCCGACAGCAACTCAGCCCGCCGCTACGAGGGGAGCGGGCTCGGCCTCGCGATCTGTCGCCAGCTGGTGGCCCTGATGGGCGGCTCGATCGACGTGACGAGCGCGCCCGGCGCGGGCTCCACCTTCACGGTGCGCCTCGCCTTGCGGCTCGCCTCGTTGGCCGAGCTTCCCGCGCCCGAGGCCTCGGCGCAGGCGGCGAGTCGGCCCCTGCGGGCCCTGGTCGCAGAGGACAACCCGATCAACCAGGAGGTCATCCGCCAGCTGCTCACGCACCTGGGCCATAGTGTCACCATGGTCGCCGACGGTCGGGCGGCGGTGGCGGCGGTGGCCCGACATACCTACGACGTGGTGCTCATGGATGTGCAGATGCCCACCCTGGACGGCGAGGCGGCGACGCGGCAGATCAGGACCCTGGGGCCGGCGGCAGCTCGGCTGCATATCATCGCCCTGACCGCCAGCGCCCTGACGGGCGACCGCGAGCGCTTCCTCCAGGCCGGAATGGACGACTATCTCAGCAAGCCCATTCAGATCGAGGAGCTGCACCAGGCCTTGGCGCGCGTGCCGGGCCCGGATGAACGCGCGGTCTCGGACGAGCGCGCGGTTTCGGAGGGGATCATGCCTGCGGCGTCCATTGCTCTGGAGCGTGAGCTGCTGGTCGAGTGGGCGATGATCGAGCGCTTCGTGGCGCCCAACGGCAGCCCCGAGTCAGAGAAGATTTCGCTCATGAGACAGTTGTTCGACCAGGTGCTTGGTGTGCAGCTCGAGACTGTGGCGGCGGCTGTCGCGCGGGGAGATGTGGCGCGCGTGCGGGCGCTTGCCCACCGTATGCGCGGCGGGGCGCTCCAGTTGGGCGCGCGAGCGCTGGGCGCCCTATGCCAGCGGCTGGAGCTGAGCGAAGATCGGCTGGAGCAAGTGGCGCTCGCCGAGGCGCTCCGCTCGTGCTACGAGCAGACGGTGGCGCTGGTCGGCGAGCGCTATCCGTTCGCATGGGAGTGAGCAGAGACGGCCGCCCTGAGGCAGCCGTCTCTGCGGGCGAGCGCTAGCCCGCCTGGGCGCTCGCCTCCTTGAGCCAGAGGGCCTGGTATGGCGCCAGCTCGAGCCGCCCGGCCGCGTCGGCCAGGTAGCTGTCGCCGCTGATCAGGTCGAGGTACCCCTGGTTGGCGGCCCCGTCGAGCTGTAGCCACTGGGGCGCCGCCGACACATTGTGGGCGCAGACCAGCGCCGAGGCGCCGTCGGGCGTGCGGCGCTCGAGGGCGAAGATCGCCGGACCCTGGTCGAGCACCTGCTGCGGGCTGCCGGGGTGGAAGGCCGGCTCGGCGCGCCTGGCCTTGATCAGGCCGCCCATGCGGCGCAGCACTTCGCCCTCGCGGCGGCCCTCGTCGGCCAGGCGCCCAGCCAGCTCGTCCCAGGCCCACTTCTCGCGGTTGAGCGAGCGGGCCCGCCCCGTGCGGCCCAGGCCGGCCTGGTCGTTGGGCGAGCCGATGAGGCTATGGACATAGACCCCGGGCACGCCTTGCAGCGCCAGCATGATCGCCTGCGAGGCCACGAAGCGGTCGATCGCCAGCCCCGCCGGCTCGTCGCCGGCCGGGTCCGTCATGGCGTCGAACCAGGTGCAGTTCAGCTCGTAGGGGCTCTGCGAGCCGTCGGGGTTGTTCTTGTACGAGACCTTGCCGCCGTGGCGCTCTACCTGGGCGCAGAGGGCCATGACCTCGTCGCGGGTGAGGATGCCGGTGGCCGGCACCACCCCGATGCCGTCGTGCGAGGCCAGGAAATTGAAGAAGGCGGTGGCCTCGCCGGGCGGGGCCAGCTCGCGGGCCCAGCCGCTCAGCTTGCTGGCGTCGCCCGTGGCGAAGGCGTGGAGCGTCAGGGGCGCCAGGGGGAACTGGTAGACCAGCTGGGCCTCGTTGCGCCCGTCGCCGAAGTAGCTGATATTGTCGGCGTGGGGCACGTTGGTCTCGGTGATCAGCAGGGTCGCCGGCGCCACCAGGTCGAGGGCCGCCCGCCAGAGCTGCACGACCGCGTGGGCCTGGGGCAGGTGGATACAGCGTGTGCCGATCTCCTTCCACAGGTAGCCGATCGCGTCGAGGCGGATCAGGTTCGCGCCGCGGGCGACATACTCGAGCAGCACCCCGGTCATCTCCAGCAGCAGGGCCGGGCTGCCGAAGTTGAGGTCGATCTGGTCGGCGCTGAAGGTCGTCCAGATATGCCGGGTGCCGGCGGGCGTCTCGAACGGGGTGAGCAGCGGGGTCGTGCGCGGCCTGGTCACCCCGCTCAGGTCGGTGGCCGGGTCGACGCTATGGAAGCGCGTCTCGGCGCCCGGCTCGCCGGCCAGGAAGGCCTGGAACCAGGCGCTGCTGGCCGAGATATGGTTGACCACGGCGTCGAACATCAGCCGATAGCGGTCGCGCAGCGCCTCGACGTCCTCCCAGCTCCCCAAGGCCGGGTCGACCGCCAGGTAGTCGACCACCGAGAAGCCATCGTCCGAGGTGTAGGGGTAGAAGGGCAGGATATGGACGCCGCTGACCACCCCCCCGAACAGCTCGTCGAGGGCCGCGCCGAGGCTGCGCAGGGGCGGGCGGCCGGGCTGGGCGATCTGGTCGCCGTAGGTGATCAGGATGACATCGTCCTCGCTCAGGCGCTCGGCGCCGGCGGCGGTCGCTAGCTGCGGGTGTGTCGCGGCGAAGTCGGCGAGCATGGCTCGCAGATCCTCGTAGGCCGCGGCGCCTTGTTCGGGGCCGTACAGATAGGCGAGGTAGCCGCGGAGGCGGTCGTGGAGCTCGTCGCTCACACCTGCTCCTTTCGTTCGGGTTCGACGGCGAGTCCGCGCAGGCGGCGGTACTCGGGGATCTGGCTCATCGCCGGCCGCTCGTGGTCGCGGATCTCGCGCAGCTCGAGGTGGAAGCCGCCGTCGTCGCGCTGGGTGATCAGCTTCATGGTCTGGTTGACCGGCTCGAGCAGGCTGGCCCGCTGGCGCTGCTCCATGCGCTGGATGACCACCTGGGTGATCGCGAAGGCCATCTTCGAGAGCGAGACCAGACTCTGGTTACGGTGGACCCGCTCGAGCAGGTCGACCTGGGCCAGGGCCGCCAGACCGTGCTGCTCGAGCAGGTCGATCAGCAGCCCGGTCTCGACGCCGTAGCCGGTGAAGAAGGGCACATTCTCGAGGGCGCTGCGCCGCCCGGCGTACTCGCCCGAGAGCGGCTGGAGCATGCCCGAGAGCTCGGGGTAGAACAGATTGAGCAGAGGCCGGGCGGTCAGCTCGGTCACGCGCCCGCCGCCGGTGGCGGTCAGGTTCTCGCCGAACTGGATGGGCCGCTTGTAGAAGCCCTTGCTGTAGACCAGGCGCTTGTCGCGCAGCAGGGGCCCGACCACCCCGTACACGAAGCGCGGGTGGAAGTTCCGGACGTCGGTGTCGCACCAGACGATAATGTCGCCGCTGAGCGCATACAGGCTCTTCCAGAGCGCCTCGCCCTTGCCCACGAACGCGCCGTACTGCGGCAAGATCTCCTGGTGCAGGTAGACGGGGATGCCGCGCGCCGCGGCGATCTCGCGCGTGCGGTCATCAGAACCACTGTCGATCAGCACGATCTCGTCGAGCAGGGGCGTGCCGTCGACCAGGCTGGTCTGGAGCTGATCGATGATCGTGCCGATCGTCTCTTCCTCGTTGAGCGTCGGCAGGGCCAGGCTGATGCGCACCTTCTGCTGAAGCTTTAGGGCCATGAGCCGCTGCATGTCCTCGTACTCGGTCGAGCTGAAGGTGTTCTCGGCGAACCAGCGGTCGACCGTCGCCGAGAGGTCGCGGTGCTGCTGCCAGATCTGCTGGGCCTGCTCTTCGGCCTGGGCCATGCGGTGGCGCACCAGCACCACGGTGCTGGCGGCCTGGCGCAGAATGCGGTCGGCGAGGGGGCCGAGGGGGGCCTCGGGGTCGCCGCGCCGCCCGGTCACGCCGATGATGATCGCCTGATGATCGGCGGCCTCGGCCAGGATGGCCTGCTCGGCGGGGATGCTGCGCTCGAGCCAGCGCGTGACCCGCGGCATCGAGCGCAGGGACTGCAGGCTCTCGCGCACGGCGATGTCGTCGGGCATGCGCGGGTTGGCGGCGTACAACACGCTGATCATGGCCTCGTGCTGCTCGGCGAGGGCCAGGGCCACCTCGCAGCCGAGGGCGGTGTGGGGGCCGCCGCGCACGGGCAGCAGCACCCGACGCCAGGGCTCGGAGCCCTGCTGGCGGATCACCACCACGTCGCAGGGCGGCTGGCGCAGCAAACTGTCGATGGGCGGGCCGAAGAGCCGCTCTGATGACGACTGCTCGGCCTGCCAACCCAGCAGCACCAGGCTGGCCTTCTGTTCCTCGGCCGCCGTTCTGATCCCGTCGCTCAGGTCGTGGGCCACCGTCACGATCGTACGCACGGGGACCCCGGCGTCGCTCAGGTTGATCGCGTCGCTATCGGCCCGCTGGCGGCGCATCTCGAGCATGCCGTCGCTCAGGGGGCGATCTTTGGGCACCTCGACGACATTTAGAATGACCACCTGCCCGCCGCGGGTGCGGGCCAGGGCCGCCGCCGTCGGTAGCAGCAGCCTGATCTTCTCGGGCTCCCGCGCGGGGAGCAGTACCACGTAGTCGCCTGCTTGAGCCGCCTGTGATCGAGTCATCCAGCTTCCCCTCTCGCCATTTCACTCAGGTTTAGCCGTCGGCGCTGGTGTTCGTCAGCAGTGGTGCGATGATGCGGTGATAGATTGCCTCCCACGTGTAATGCGTACGAACCCGGCGCTTGAGCGCGTAGCCCGGGCTGGCCTGCAGTGCGCTATCGATGCTGCGGGCAATCTGCTCGGGCACCCCATCGGGGTCGAAATAGGTCGCCGCCGCGCCGGCCGTGGCGCGTAGCGGCGGGATGTCGCTACAGAAGATCGGCAGGCCGGCCAGTCCGGCCTCCAGCGCGGGGATACCGAAGCCTTCGTAGCGGCTCGGGAACAGCAGCCCATCGGCCAGGCGGTAGAAGTCGGCCACCATGGCGTCCGACACTGGACGCGGCCGCCCCGCCTCGTCGACGAAGGCCTCGTAGAGGAAGGTTACCCTGGCCCCGGTCGAGCGGCGCAGCTCGAGCAGTTGGGCCAGGTAGACGGCGTTGGCCGGGTTGTGAGGCCCGGGCGGCCCGGTGACCACCAGGTGCGCCGCGCGGCCGAGCGCGCGCAGGGCGCCCGTCACCGCCACGGCCAGCTCGATATTCTTGCGCCTGGTGACCCGTGCGGGCAGCAGCAGCAACGGGTCGGCGGCGAGCAAATCGAGGCGCGTCGCCAGCTCGGCCGTCGCGGGCTCGAGCTTGAGGAAGCTCTCCAGGTCGACGCCGGGGGTGGCGACCGTCACCTCGGCGGGGTCGAGGCCGAGGAGCTGGGCCAGCATGGCCTGGCGGTCTTCAGAGACGGCGACGTACCTCACCCCGGGCCAGGGTTGGCGCAACAGGTCCCAGGGGTAGCCCGGGTGCAACTCGGGTGTGTAGAGCGGGTCGAGCCAGGCGAAATCGTGGCACCAGGCGAGCAGCAGCGGAATGCTGCCGCTCGCGCAGAGCCGGTGGAGGGCGGCGGTGAAGGCCAGGTTCTTGTGCAGGCTTAGCACGTTGTGAACCATGACCGCGCCGACGCCGGTCAGGGCCTCGCCGAGCTGCGCGGTCAGCCGGTCGACCA
>CAZKTU010000266.1:0-8491 GCA_964555675.1 uncultured Oscillochloris sp. | reverse complement strand
GACGACAGCAAGGCGCCGTTCTACCGCTGGTTCGTCGGCGGCGAGACCAACCTCTGCTATAACGCCGTCGACCGCCACGCCCTCGGCCCCCGCCGCGGCCAGGCCGCCCTGATCTGGGAGAGCCCTGAGACCGGCAAGTCGCGCACCCTCACCTTCTTCGAGCTCTATCGCGAGGTCAATAAGCTCGCCAGCGTCTTCCACGGCCTCGGCGTGCGCAAGGGCGACCGGGTGATCATCTATATGCCCATGGTCCCCGAGGCGATCTTCGCCATGCTGGCCTGCGCCCGCCTCGGCGCCATCCACTCGGTGGTCTTCGGCGGCTTCTCGATCACCTCCCTCGCCTCGCGCATCGACGACTCGCAGGCGGTGCTGATCGTCACCGCCGACGCCGGCATGCGCAAGGGCATGCCCGTCCCCCTCAAGGATATCGTCGACAAGGCCGTCGAGGCCGCCGACACCAACAGCGTGCGCGATGTGCTCGTGCTCGACCGCGGCCTCGTGCCGATCGAGCTCAAGCCCGGCCGCGACCTCGATTGGGCCGAGCAGCTCGAGAAGCGCGGCGCCCAGTATATCGCCCCGACCCCCGTGCTCTCCACCGACCCCTCGTACATTCTCTATACCTCGGGCACCACCGGCAAGCCCAAGGGCGTGGTCCGCGATACCGGCGGCTACATGGTGGCCCTGCACGCCTCGATGAGCCAGATCTACAACTGCGGCGACGGCGACGTCTACTGGTCGACCTCGGATATCGGCTGGGTCGTCGGCCATAGCTACATCGTCTACGGCCCCCTGCTCAAGGGCGTGCCCACCGTGGTCTACGAGGGTCGCCCCGACCACCCCGACCCGGGCGTCTGGTGGCGCGTGATCGAGAAGTACGGCGTCACCCACGTCTTCACCGCCCCCACCGCCCTGCGCGCTCTGCGCAAGTTCCCCGAACAGTGGATGCGCAGCGCCGATATCAGCTCGCTGAAGATCCTCTACGCCGCCGGCGAGCCCCTCGACGCCCCCACCTACGAGTGGGCCCACAGCACCCTCGGCGTCCCGGTGATCGACCACTACTGGCAGACCGAGAGCGGCTGGAGCATGCTCACCAACCCCGTCGGCGTCGATACCCTGCCGGTCAAGCCCGGCTCGCCCTCGGTGGCCGCCTTCGGCCATAAGCTCGAGATCGTCGACGCCGATGGTAACCCCATCCCGCGCGGCGAGAAGGGCTTCCTCGTCGACCACGGCCCCCTGCCCCCCGGCATGCTCATGACCCTCTGGAACGACGACGACCGCTACCTCAAGAGCTACTGGGAGCATTTTAAGGGCAAGCTGCTCTACATGAGCGGCGACTACGCCATCCAGGACGAGGACGGCTACTTCTGGATGCTCGGCCGCGCCGACGAGGTGCTCAACGTCTCGGGCCACCGCCTCGGCACCCGCGAGATCGAAGAGGCTGTCTCCGGCCACCCCGCCGTCGCCGAGGCCGCCGTGATCGGCGTGCGCCACGAGCTCAAGGGCGAGGGCGTGCTGGTCCTGGCGGTGCTCAAGCAGCATATCGCCCCCGCCGAGCAGGACGGCGTCGCCCGCGGGATCACCACCATGGTCCGCGAGCAGATTGGCCCGATCGCCACCCCCGACGCCATCCACTTCGTGACTATGCTGCCCAAGACCCGCTCGGGCAAGATTATGCGCCGGGTGATCCGGGCGGTCTATCAGGGCGACAATATCGGCGACCTGAGCACGATCGAGGACGATGCCACCGTCGATATGGTGCGCGAGGCCGTCGACCTGCTCAAGGGCGACCTGTAGAAGCGTGGGTACAGGGGAGACTCAGTTTCCCCTGTACCGCCCTTCCGCTGTATAATCACAATCACCGCCGGCCCGATGCGTCTTGGAACAAGGAGGTTACCCCATGACGGACGTCCGCGATATGACGACCCCTGCCCACAATGAGGTGTTTACCCCTGCCGAGTCAATTGTCGAGAACTCAAATGTGATGGCGTACGCCCGCTCGAAGGGCATCGCCAGCTATGAGGAACTGTACCAGTGGACTCTTGACAATAACGAGCAGTTCTGGGCCGACATGGCCAATGAGCTGGAGTGGTACGAGCCCTGGACCAAGGTGCTCGACGACAGCAATAAGCCCTTCTACAAGTGGTTCGTCGGCTCCAAGACCAATATTGTCCACAATGCCATCGACCGCCACGCCCGCTCGTGGCGCAAGAATAAGCTGGCCCTGGTCTGGGAGGGCGAGGACGGCACCCAGCGCACCTTCTCGTACCACGCCCTCAACCGCGAAGTCAGCAAGATGGCCAATGTGCTGAAGAGCGTCGGGGTCAAGAAGGGCGACATCGTCACGATCTACCTGCCCCGCATCCCCGAGCTGGCTATGTTCATGCTGGCCTGCGCCAAGATCGGCGCCGCCCATAGCGTGGTCTACGGCGGCTTCTCCGAGGCGGCCCTCGCCGACCGCCTGGCCGACGCCCAGAGCAAGGTCCTCGTCACCGCCGATGGCGGCTTTATGCGCGCCAAGATTATCGAGCTGAAGAAGATCGCCGACGAGGCCATGTCGCGCACCCCCACCGTGCAGACCTGCCTCGTGGTCAAGCGCACCGGCCATAATGTCAACATGGAGCTCGGCCGCGACCTGTGGCTGCACGAGCTGATGAGCCTGCCGATCGCCGCCACCGACTGCCCCACCGAGGTGATGGACGCCGAGGACCCCCTCTTCATCCTCTACACCTCGGGCACCACCGGCAAGCCCAAGGGCGTCGTCCATACCCACGGCGGCTATATGGTCGGCACCTACGCCACCCTCAAGATGGTCTTCGACCTCAAGGAGGACGACCGCTACTGGTGCGCGGCCGACCCGGGCTGGATCACCGGCCATAGCTACATCGTCTATAGCCCCCTGATCAATGGCGCGACCTCCTTTATGTACGAGGGCGCCCCCAACTATCCCTTCCCCGACCGCTGGTGGTCCCTGGTCTCGCGCCACTCGATCAGCGTGCTCTACACCTCGCCCACCGCCATCCGCGGCCTCATGCGCTTCGGCGAGGCCTGGCCCTCGCGCCACGACCTCAGCAGCCTGCGCCTGCTCGGCTCGGTCGGCGAGCCGATCAACCCCGAGGCCTGGCGGTGGTACTACTCGGTGATCGGCAAGGACCGCTGCCCGATCATGGATACCTGGTGGCAGACCGAGACCGGCCACTTTATGATCACGCCGACCCCGGTCACCCCGCTCAAGCCCGGCAGCGCCACCAAGCCCTTCCTCGGCATCGAGGCCGATGTCATCCACGAGGACGGCACCAGCTGTGCCCCCAACGAGGACGGTCTGCTCGTGCTCAAGCGCCCCTGGCCCGGCATGATGCGCACCATCCTCAATGATCCCCAGCGTTATGTCGACACCTACTGGACCAAGGTGCCCGGCATGTACGCCGCCGGCGACAGCGCCCGCAAGGACGAGGACGGTTATATCTGGGTGATCGGCCGCCTCGACGATGTGATCAAGGTCTCGGGCTACCGCCTCGGCACCGCCGAGGTCGAGAGCGCCCTGGTCAGCCACCCCGCCGTGGCCGAGTCGGCGGCGATCGGCCTGCCCCACGAGGTCAAGGGCAACGCCATCCACGCCTTCGTCATCCTGCGCGCCGGCATCGAGGGCGGCCAGAAGCTCGAGGACGAGCTGCGCGCCCACGTCGGCCACGAGCTCGGCCCGATCGCCCGCCCCGACAATATCACCTTCGTCAGCACCCTGCCGAAGACCCGCTCGGGCAAGATCATGCGCCGCGTGCTCAAGGCCCGCGCCCAGGGCCTGCCCGAGGGCGATATCTCGACCCTCGAGGAGTAAGGCGCACCGTCGGATCAAAAAAGGGGGGCGGGAGAACCTGGTTCTCCCGCCCCCCTTTCGTTGTACCTACAACCTGATGATCAGCTCCATCAGTTTACGCCTGAAGGTCCCGCTGTTGAGCTTCTCCCAGCGGGCGGGCAGCTCGGCGGTCATGGCGAGGCCCTGCTGCTCGCGCAGCGCCAGATAGGCGGCCACGGCGGGGCCGGTCTGCTCGTCGCGGGCGTGGGGCGCCAGCAGCGCCTGGGCCACGCTGATGTCATTCAGCACGCCCAGGTGATCCTGGAAGGCCACCAGGGGTTTGAGCGCCTCGTCGGCCCGCTCGCCCAGGGTGTCAGCGAACAGCTCGAGCACGTAGCGCATGCGCTTGCCGTCGATGCGCATCATATGCAGAGCCTCGATCTCCTGCGGCAGCCCGCCCCGGTCGTGGGCGCGCAGGGCCTCGTAGTGACGCCACAGGGTGCTGCCGCCCAGGTCGCGCACCCGCGGGCCGTCGTCCCAACGCCCCGGGGCGTTCATGCTGTGGGCGAAGGCCCTGACGAACTCGGCGTGCCCATCGTCATCGAGCAGCTCGACCAGCTGGGCGTGGGCCGCGCGGCGCTCGGCCGTCAAGGCGGCGGCCAGAGCCTCGCACGAGGGGGCCAGCTCGGGCGGCAGACTCGCCGCCCTGGCCGCGAGGTCGGCCAGCAGTACATCGCGGTCGCGCACGGCGCCGGCGGCCCTGGCCAGCTTGCTGATCGCCTTGCCGTGGGCCTTCAGGTCGTCGCCCGTGTAGACCGGGGCGAGCAGGCGCAGGGTGGCCCGCAGGCGGCGCGTCGTCACGCGCAGGGCGTGGATATGCTCGATGCCCTTGTCGGCCCGCACATCGCGCTCGGCGGCCAACAGGCGCCGCAGGTGCCGCCTCAGCAGCACGCGCCCGAGCTCGGCCAGGGGCGCGTCCGAAGCTGCATACCAGGGCGTCAGGCTGGCCGCCGCATCCTCGCCGGGCTCGCCGGCCTCGGCCGACGCCTCGGGCGCCGCCCCGTCGGCCTCGACCGCAAGGGGCTCGTCGAAGACCCTGGCCCACAGGTCGGCCTTGGCCACGGCTCGCGCGCCGTCTTCGGCCGCGTGGGGGCCCGTCAGACGCACCAGCACCCCCCCTGCGACCACCTCGACGGCGGCGATCGTCGTACCCTGCGACTGGCTATAGTCCAGACCGTCGGCGACGCGCAGGATGGCCGCCAGCTGCAACGCCTCGCGCTGGCCCTTCTTGTTGAGGGCCAGGTAGGCCGGCTCGAGCTGGGGGCGCACCTTTTTGCGGTGGAAGGCCACCATACAGGCCAGCAAGGCCCGCTCGCGCGGGCTCAGCTCCTCGATCACATGGCGCAGTACAATATCGCGCCCGACCAGGTGGTGGGTCGGCGGGTCGGTGGTCAGGCCGACATTGTGCAGCAGGCCGCCGATCTCGACCAGGCGACGATGGGAGGCGGGCAGGCCATACCGCTCGGCCGCGGCGTCAAAGAGCTCGAGGGACAGGTCGGCAACCTTTCGTGCGTGCGCCTGGTCAACCTTGTAAGTTTCGAGGAGGGCGATGACGTTCATGCTTTTCCTTTAAGTATCGTTACTTTGCCACGCTGTTTTGGGTCAGCCCGAGGTCTCGCGCAGCAGGTCCATCGCCCGCTGCAGCTTGCTGCGGGGCTCGGGCACGAGTTTGATCTGCGCGCCGAGGGCGGCCGTGAGCGCGGCGAGATCCGAGGCCTGGCCGGCCGATAATAGCTCGATTTCGACCTCGCTGAAGGGGCGCTCGCGCCCGCCGGCCCGGAACACCCCCTGATCGAGACAGAGCTCGGCCACCTTCGCGCCGTCGCGCAGGGCATAGAGAATCTGGCGCTCGGTGGCTACGGCGACCGTGGGCGCAAGAGGCGCGCCCCCCGTGAGAGCCAGCGCGAGCTCGCGCGCCACCCCGGGCGGCCACGCGGCGGGGTTCGGGTCGTCGCCGGGGAACTCGTGCTCGGCCCGCCGGTGTACCCCGTCACCGCCGACCTCGGAAGGGCCCTTGAGGGTGATCAGGGCCCGCTCGCCGATCCGGCGCACGCGCAGGCCGTGCCTCGCCGCGCCGAGCCGTCCGTCTGCTGTATCGTAGTAGGTGTTGAGCTGCCGCTCGGGGGTGGGGAGACGGTCGAGGGTGTAAGCGCCAAGCTGCTGCAGCCTGCTGGCGAGCTTCAGATCGGCGACGCTGACGCGGAATTTAGCCTCAATCTCCATGGTTCGGGGTGATGTTCACCCTGTCTCCTTAGCCATATGTAGTAACCGTAAAGAATACAATACCATACTTGCAAAGACTGCGTGTAGTGCCGGAAAGCGGCTTATACGTGTACAATAATCCCCGGCGCGACTTGCCTATATACCCCAAGGAACGCCAGTGAGTCTGATCGAGCGCATACGCGCCCAAGCGCGCGCCCTCAAGCGCGAGAGCCACGCCCTCTATCTCGCGGCGCGCCACCCGGCAACGCCGCTCGGGGCGAAGCTGCTGGCCGGCCTCGTGGTGGCCTACGCCCTCAGCCCAATCGACCTCATCCCCGACGTCGTGCCCGTCCTCGGCCTGCTCGACGACCTCATCCTCGTGCCCGCCGGCATCGCCCTCGCCCTGCGCCTCATCCCCCCGGCGGTCATGGCCGAGTGCCGCGAGCAGGCCGCCCTCGCCACCGAGCGCCCGCGCAGCCTCCTCGGCGCAGCCCTGATTGCCGCCCTCTGGATCGGCTCCGCCGCCCTCGTCGCCTGGTGGCTGCTACGACCCTGAGGGAGCGCGCGACGACCGTTTGAAGCCCCGACACCTGCCCCGGCACGACCATCAGCGGCCCTATTCGCTCCTGGCTATCGGCGCCCTGAAGGACCCAGAGAGGAGCCCCGCCCATGACCCGCCGCCATATCACCGTCGAGGAGGCCGCCGCCCTGCTCCCCGAGCAGTCGGCCGCTCAGCTACGCTTCGTGACCATGCTCCAGCGCGGCAGCATGTCGGTCGAGCTGTACGCCCCCCAGGGCCGCGACGAGCAGACGCCCCACGAGCAGGACGAGCTCTATGTCGTCATCGCAGGCCACGGCCAGTTCGTGAACGGCCCGGCGCGCCATCCCTTCAAGGCGGGCGATGTACTCTTCGTCCCGGCGGGGGTCGAGCACCGCTTCGAGGAGTTCAGCCCCGACTTCCAGACCTGGGTGATCTTCTACGGCCCCCACGGCGGCGAGCAGGCCGGCTAGCGCAGGAGCAGCTGGAAGCTCAGCATATTGTGGTCCGAGGCGGCCCGGTTGACCAGTACGCGCTGCCCGTGCACGGCGCCGCCGCGCACATAGACCCGATCCAGCTCGTGCCCGCGCACCGCCTTGATTCCGCGCGGGAAGCGCACATGGGCCAGCCCCGCCTTGCCCGCGACCTCCTCGAGAATACGCACCCGCCCCCGCTCCCAGGTGTTGAAGTCGCCGACCAGGATGATCGGGCCGCGGTGGGCGCAGAGCTGCTCCTCGAACTGCAGCATCTGGTCGAGGAAAGGCCGGCGCAACCTGAAGTTGATGCCGTGGCTGTTGAGCACCAGCAGCGACTCGTCGGGCGGGCAGTCGGCGCGCTCGACCGGGTAGTAGGTACACAGGGCCATCTTCGGGGTCCTCGTCACCGGCTCGAAATAGCGCGAGAGTAGGAAGCGCGTCTTGAGGGCGTGCACCGTCGAGACGGTGCAGACGCCCGTGGGCGCGCCCTGGGCGGGCCTGGTGTAGAAGCTGACCGCCATATCGGCGTCGCGGCGCAGAAAGATCTCGCGGTGGGTCGCCTCCAGCAGGGGGTCATGGCGGAACTCTTGCAGCAGGATGAGGTCGGCGTCGCCCGTGTGCTCGGCGAGGGCGTCGTAGTATTGCTTTCTGCGCCCCTTAAATGTGTTCCAGACAATGATCTTTAACGGCGAGGAGCGGGGAAAGGCTGCCTGACGCGCCGCCGCGGCGATGGGGATGTGGACCAGGTGCTCAAGGGGGTGCTCGGGGCGCAGGCTGTACGAGAGGTCTGTAAGCCGCCTGTAGAGCGGCTCCCAGAGGCGCTCGAACAGGGCCGGCGACGTACTTGTCATGCTATCGCTCTCCCGCTAGCGGCTGTAGCTCGGCGGCCAGATTACGGGGCTGCCTGCCGCTGATGCACGAATTATGCCGCGGCTTACCCGCCAATCATACTATCATCGGAAAACAACTAATCACCAGTCGATAGACAGATGTCATTTTTCGTGCTACACTACACCTCCGATTAGCCATTGTTACAGCTTAAACGAGACAATTTTCAGTTTTCAACCAGCAGCAACACTGCTGATACGTACAATTTTAGATCTGGAGGGTGTGAAATGGACCCAAGCGAAGCCCTGGATCGTGAGGTGATCATTGAGCGGGCCGAAGAGATTCGCGGCTGGCTTGCCGGAATGGGCCTATCGAGCCGGGCCTCTGGCGCCCTCGAGCGCGAGCTGTCCGGCATTATTGCGAACGACCCCGGCGGGTATATCAACGGGCAGCGGCCCCTGGCCGGCGTCACCGTCGCCGAATTCGCCGCGGCCCTGCACTCCCGCGGCGGCGGCGTCGTAGGCCAGGTGAAGAGTGTCGGCGAGGCTATCCTGACGGAGCTGCGAGCCGCCATCCCCGTCGGCGGGCCCGCGCTCG
>CAZKTU010000265.1:3518-8572 GCA_964555675.1 uncultured Oscillochloris sp. | reverse complement strand
CGCGGGTTGGCCCGCACGAGCTCGCGCGGCTCGGCCTGGGCGAAGAGCGCGGCCAATTGTGTACTGAGCTCGCCCGGCACGCCCTGGGCGGCCAGATCGTCGAAGGCGGCGCGCAGATCCGGGCGACTGCGAAAGCGACGTAGCATCGGGCACCCCCTGAGTGAGTCTGTGGCCGCGTCGGCCGGTCATAATGAGCTTGCGTATAGTTTACTGTATGCCTACCATCGTAGTACGTTTCGCGCGGCCATGCGGGCCACCGCCACAACACCAAGCGCGGGCCGAGCCCCAATGGCCCGGCCCGCGCATCCATGTTTCGTTCTCTAAAACCCTTTTGCCAATACCTACTCTTGGCTAATGATCGGGCAGTTGATAATCACCCCGATCGCGCCCCAGGGCGCGCCGCCCGGCCCGGTCACCAGGCCCTCAGCGGCCAGGTCCTCGATCTTGTCGAAGTCGTCCTGCAAGACATTCAGGCCGGCGGCGATGGCCTCGTCGGTCCAGAAGGTCAGGTGGGCGTCCCAGAGCGGGCTATACTTCTTGTTGTGCGGCGACGAGTGGACCACATTCAGCGGGTCGCCCTCGCCCAGCAGCGCCGAGCCGAGCCCCTGGCGATTGGGGTTGCCCGCGCCGGTCTGGCCGTTGGCGAAGGGCGCGATGCCCGAGCGGGCCGAGGTCTTGACGTCGTTGGAGCCCAGGCCAGGGGCCGCGTTCAGGGCCGGCGCGTAGGTCGAGGCCTCGATCGTGGCCACGCCGGGGTCGGTGGCGTCGAACGAGACGTAGTATACTTCCTTGCCGTCGTAGAAGCCCTCGGTCTCCTGAAACACCCCCGAGCGGCGGTCGGCGGCCAGACTCACCAACTTGTCGTGCAGGCCGCTGGCGTTGGCGATCTGGGGCGCGTTGATCACGATCCCGCCGGGCAGCTCGATCAGGGGCGAGTAGCCCTCGGCGCCGACCGATCCGGGTTGGGCAGCCACGGGCGGGAAGCCGCCGGGGCCAGGGGTGAGGCTGCGCACGGGGCTGAAGTCGACCCCGGCCGGGAAGACCACCAGGCCGTTCTCGAGGCTGGCCTTTTGCACGGCGGCCGTGCCGCGGGCATTGGCGAGCTTGGGCGCGAAGTTCACCCCGCGGGCGCGGGCGTCCTTCTTGTCCGACGAGTCGAGCACCACATACCAGACGGGCTCGCCGCCGCTGCGGCCCTCGTAGACCGGCAGCGTAACCTGGTTGAGCTCGCGATTCTCGACCGCACTTGTGACGAACAGCTTGCGATCTTCGCCATTTGAGGCGAAACTAAAGCTCGGGGCGGCGAAGACGACCACGGCGAACACCATCAGCAGCGTAGACCAGCGCTTCATGTCAGCTCCTCTTTGTGTGCCGATTGGTGGGCACCTACGCAGCCTACCGGCGCCGCCTTACGCAGCGAGGTCGACCTGCTTACGAGGATCTAACCAGTTATTTCCTGCTCAGCACCAGGGGCTTGTTCGTCACCATACTGTTCAGTCCTGCGTAAGCTTGACGTAACGTCTGGCTGCTACCCTCCAAGAGAGTCGGGTACGGGAGCCCGCGCGAGGAGGAGGAGCGGCTATGATCTGGGGAGTTCAGACGATGACGGCACCGCCCGAGAGCAATGCCATGGGCGCGAGCGCCGAGGCCGATCTGCTGGCGGCCCTGCGACGCGGCGACGAGGCGGCCTTCATGGCCCTGGTCGAGCGCCATCAGCGGACCATGCTGCGGGTCGCCCGGCTCTACGTCGCCAGCGAGGCGGCGGCCCAGGACGCCGTGCAGGAGACCTGGATCGCGGTCTTGCGCGGCCTGCCGAACTTCGAGGGACGCAGCTCGCTGCGCACCTGGATCTTTCGCATCCTGGTCAGGCGCGCCCAGACCCGCGGCCAGCGCGAGGCCCGCAGCGTGCCCTTCGCCGCGCTCGAGCGGCCCGAGGCCGGCGAGGACGGCCCGACCGTCGACGCCGACCGCTTCCTGGCCGACGGCGAGTGGTCCTCGGCCCCAGTCAGTTGGGATGAGCTGCCCGAGGAGCGCCTGCTGGCCGCCGAGACGCGCGCCCAAGTCGAGGCGGCCGTGGCCGCCCTGCCCGAGGCTCAGCGCGCCGTGATCACCCTGCGCGACATCGAGGGCTGGGACGCCGAGCAGGTCCGCACCCTGCTGCAGATCAGCGACGGCAACCAGCGCGTGCTGCTACACCGGGCCCGGGCCAGGGTGCGGGCCGCCCTCGAGCAGTATCTCGCCGCGGCCTGAGCGCTCAGGCCTGCGCCTCGAGCTCGGCCAGCCGCCCCGCCAGAAAGTCGCGCCAGCCCTCGGCCAGGCCCGGGCTGTTCAGGGCGCGGCGCATGGTCGCCCGGTCGTCTTTGTCGAAGGCGTAGAGCCGGAAGAGGTCGGCGACGCTCGCCGCCTGCTCGTCGCGGGCGAGCAGTTCGATCGGGTCGCCGGCGGCCACCAGGCCCTCGCGCTCGACCGCCAGATAGAAGCCGCTGCGCCGGCTGACCAGGAAGCGTTTGGTCATGTCGGGCCGCCCGAAGCGCACACCCAGCTTGTAACAGGGCACGCGCGGCTGGGTCACCACGAACTCGGCCTGGCCGATGCGCAGCCGGTCGCCGATACGCAGCTCGTCCTCGCTGAGCCCCCTCGTCGTCAGGTTCTCGCCGAAGGCGCCCCACGGAAAAGCCAGCTCGGGCAGCTCGGCCTGCCAGAAGGCGTAGTGCTCCATTGGGTAGGCGTAGACCGCCTTATCGGCCCCGCCGTGGACGCTCAGGTCGGCCTGGCGGTCGCCCTCGAGATTGAGCGTGCGCGCCATCACCGGCCCGTCCACCGGCGTCTTGAAGATGCCGGTCTCGACCGGCTTATCGTGCCAGGGCACCGTGCGCGGCTGTCCGACGCTAACAGCAATCAGCTCCATGGAAGTTCCTCTTTCCAGGCCGTCCTGGCCTCCCCGAGACGATGAAAGGCGCGCACCGAAAGCGTGCCTCACAGGGACGCGAACAGGTTGTTCAGGGCCTCGGCCAGGGTCGGGTGGGCGAAGACCCCATCGCGCAGGGCCGTGTAGGGGAGTCCGCCGAGCATGGCCAGTTGCACGGCGCTCATAATCTCGCCGCCCTCGAGGCCCAGCATGGTGAAGCCGAGGATCTGCCCGCTCTCGGCGTCGACCACGGCCTTGATCAGGCCGCGGGTCTCGTCCACCTCGATCGCCCGCGCCACCGAGCTCATGGGCATGGTGGCCACCTTGATCGCGCGGCCCTGCTCGCGGGCCTCTTCCTCGCTCAGGCCGACCCGCCCGAGCTGCGGATCGATGAAGACGGTGTACGGCGTCAGCCGGTCGCGGGTGGTCCGCGCGCCCCCGTCGAGCAGGTTGGCCTTGAGGATGCGGAAGTCGTCGTACGAGATATGGGTGAAGGCCGGGCCGCCCTTGATATCGCCCAGGGCGTAGATGCCGGGGACATTCGTCGCGAGGCGCTCGTCGACCACGATGTTGCCGCGCCGGTCGGTGGCCACGCCCGCCGCCGCGAGGTCGAGCCGGTCGCTATTGGGGGTGCGGCCCGCCGCGACGAGCAGGTGCGAGCCCGCGAGCACGCGCTCGCCCGCCGGGGTTTTGACCGTCAGGGCGACGCCGCCGTCGGCGCCGCGGGCCACGCTGCTGGCCGCGCTGTCGAGCAAGACCTCGATCCCCTCCTCGCGCATAATCTGGGCGACCGCATCGGCGATGTCGGCGTCCTCGCGGGCCAGCAGGCGCTCGCCGCGCTGGACGATCGTCACCTGGCTGCCGAAGCGGCGGAACATCTGGCCGAACTCCAGGCCGATATAGCCCCCGCCCAGGACCAGCAGGTGCTCGGGCACGGCCCCGAGCTCCATGATCGAGGTCGAGTCGAGATAAGGGACGCCTTCGACGCCGGGCAGCTCGGGCACGGCGGGGCGGGCGCCGGCGTTGATCACAATGGTCGCGGCCCGCAGCTCGCGCGTCCCGCCCTCGTTCAGGGCGACCGACACCGTATTCGCATCGACGAAGCGGCCCTCGCCCATGAGCAACGTGACCCCGTCGCGCTGCAGGCGGCCCTCGCTGCCCTCGCGCCAGCTCGTCACGATCTCGCGTTTGCGGCGTCTGACCACCTCGAGGTCGACGCTGACCTCGCCGGTGGACACGCCGTAGTCGGCGGCGCGACGGGCGAGGTGGGCGACGCGGGCGCTGGCGACCATGGTCTTGGTCGGGGTGCAGCCCTCATTGATACAGGTGCCGCCGACGTGGGTCGCCTCGACCAGGGCGGTCTTGCGCCCCGCGCGCGCAAATGCGCTCGCCAGCGGTCCGCCGGCCTGCCCCGCGCCGATAATGATCAGCTCAAACTCCTCAGCCATGCTGGCCCTCCGTTTCCCTGGAGCTTCCTCACCGGCATAGTCTTCGCCGCGCGGGCCGCGTTACACGGGGGCGCTACTGGATCTTGCCGCGGGCGGCGATCGTCCAGACGGCCACGATTGCGCCGTGGCGGTGGACATAATAATGCTCGTGCAGGTTGACCGTCGTATCGATATGGCCGGGGATGAGCGTCACTTGGTCGCCGACGGCCAGCGCAGGCGTCGTCTCGGGCCCCCACTCGAGGATGCCATGCTCGTCGCCGCCGGGGCGGTAGCGCACCCCCGGAAGGCCTACCGGCTCGGGGTTGCCCATGTCGGTCGAGAGGGCCTTGAGGCCGGCGTCGAGCACCGCCCGCCCCTCGGCCGGCCGGCTGACCACTGTGGCCAGCACCGTCAGCGCGTTGGCGTAGCCGCTGGCGGGGCCGAGGGCGTCGCGGTAGGCCCGATCGAAGAAGACGAACGAGCCGGGCTGCACCTCGCTGACGCCGGGGGTGGCGGCGCAGCGCTCGCAGGTGCCGGTGCCGCCCGTGGTCACGACCTCGATGGCGTGCCCGTCGGCCCGCAGCAGCGCGGCGGTCGTGGTGAGGCGGGCCATGGCCTCGTCGACCCGTCGCTCGCGCTCGGCCTGCTCGGGGACGTGCTGGAGGTGGCCCTCGTAGCCCTGCAGGCCGACGAGGCGCAGGTGCGGCAGCTCCCGCAGC
>CAZKTU010000265.1:0-3418 GCA_964555675.1 uncultured Oscillochloris sp. | reverse complement strand
GCCGCGGCCATCACCTCGGCCTCGCCCAGCTTGGCGACGCAGAAGCCGCTCGCGCCCGCCGCGGCCAGGATGCGCGCGACCTCGGGACACTTGGCGGTCTTCAGATGGGGCCGCACCCGCACCCCCGAGGTGCGCAGCCGGCCCATAAGCGCGGCGATATTGGCCTCCATCAGGTCCAGGTCGACGATCAGGGCGGGCGTGTCGAGCTCCTCGATCCGTAGCATCTACCTTCTCCTCGGGATCGGCATGGTGGGGCGCAGCCCCGGCCGGTAAACCGGCGGGCCGCAAGGCCACGCAGTGGCATTCGCACCCCGTTGCCGGGCCGTCGACGGCCCCGGCGGCGCCACCGCATTATAGCCTCCGCCCGCGCCTGTGGTACCATACAGGCCGCGGCGCTTTGTGGTGAGCAGTCCTGGCTCCAGTCTGCCGCGCGCGGCGCAACCTTGGCGTAGCCCGCGACCGTCCCGAGCATTACCGCGAGGGGCCAGGAGTGACGGATGCGGGTCTTGATCTGCGATGACCAGGCGACGGTGCGCGATGGCCTGCGGCTCATGCTCGGCCTCGAGCCCGACATCGAGGTCGTCGGTACAGCCCAGCATGGCGCCGAGGCCCTCGTCCTGGTGGCCGCGGTGAGCCCCGATCTCGTGCTGATGGACCTCAAGATGCCGGTGATGAATGGGATCGAGGCTACCCGCCAGATCTGTCGCCACTTCCCGACCACGCGTGTGCTCGTGCTGACCACCTACGACGCCGACGAGTGGGTGTTCGACGCCGTACGCGCAGGGGCCGCCGGCTATCTGCTCAAGGACACTGCCCGTGAGGAGTTGGTGGCGGCTGTACGCGGCACCGTCGCCGGTGGGGGCTACATCGACCCGGCAGTCGGCGGAAAGCTGCTGCGGCAGGTCGCCCAGAGCCCTGCTCCGCTCGCGCCAGCCGCTCTGGCCGAGAAGCTGAGCGAGCGCGAGTTGGCTGTGCTGCGCCTGTTGGCGCGCGGCCTGACCAATGCCGAGATGGCGGCGCAGTTGCATCTGTCCGAGGGCACGGTGCGCAACTATATCAGCGCCCTATTTGCCAAGCTCGAGGTGGCCGACCGCACTCAGGCGGCTGTGCTGGCGCTGCGCCATGGGCTGGGCTGAACGGCACGCTGCGGCTACGGAGAGCCACGCATGGCCCTTTATGGCGCGAGCCTTCTCCGCTTGCCTTAGCCTTGTGGCGCTCAGGGCCAGCTTGGGCCGGCGTAGACATACTGGTGATAGCTCTGCAGCAGGTTGTCGCGCAAAATATTGTAGTAGCAGTCGTCGCCGTCGCCCACCGGCTCGATGACCAGGGGTTCGCTGATCGTCTTCGCCTGCAGTTGCCAACCGTTTGGTAGCTGCACTGTGGTCGTGTCGGGCGTACCCGTAGCCGTCGCGTGCATCACGTAGCGGTTGCCGGCCGGGTCGCTCAACTCATAGATCGTCGGGCCGCTGAAGGTGAGCTGATGACACTTGCTGATTGAGCTTACACTCACAAAACCGGGCCGGATCTCGTCGCGGACGCAGCCCGAAGCTTCTGGTAAGCAAGTGGCGTTGTCGAGTGTGGTTAGCAGCAGCCAGGTATGATCGAACTCCTCGATGAACGTGACACAGGCGTCGCCGACGCAGTCGACTGGTGCGCCCGGCGAACGAAAGAAGCAGCTGTCATCGAAGAGCAGAAAGCGGGTTGAGTTCTTCATCCAGGGTAGGCGCGGCCTGAAGTCGGCCCACTGCTCGTCGGGCATTGGGTTTGCGCCGCCTGCGACAACGATCTCGAAGGTCCTGACATTGATCAGCTCTTTCGCGACGCTCGGACCGCCTTGCCCGAGACAGGTGCTGCCCGCGGGTCTGGGCGAGGGTGTGGTCGAAAAGCTGAAGTTCGGGTCGTTCCCCGGCCCGATCTGCCCGCCGCAGCCGGCTAGCAGGAGCGTGAGCAAAACGAGTGCGATCCGGCCCATATCCTCTGTCCCTCCTGTTGTCGCAGATACATGGCAGCATAACAAAAGCGCCGCGGCGCGGGTAGTGCAGCAGGTCAGGAGCGGGTATGCACTCTGTCATCATGGGGCCGGCGAAGCATGACGGCGATCACGGCGGGCGATGACGCGGATCAATTGCGCGCTGCGGTCGGCGTGCTACCATGGGCGGCTATGCTGACCCCACTCCCCCATGAGCCCGACCCACTGCCGGCTTTTCGGCGCTTCGCCTATCTCTGGATCCTCCTGATGGCGCTGCTGGCCCTCGGGCTGCCCTTCACGTCCGAGTTGACCTCGGTCACGCGCCTGAGCTCGCTGCTCTACCTCGGCCACGCGCTGATCCTGGCCGCATATCTCTCTTCGTCCTGGCTCCGTCGGCGCCTGGGCGCTATATATTTGCCGGTGGCGCTCATCTACGCCGCCTTCGGCTCGCAGACCATCCTGCTGCTCATGCTGCGGCTCGACCTGGCGACCATGTTCGCCGAGCCCCGTTCGTTCGCCAACGTGGTCGCCATCGCTCACTGGCTGCTGCTCTGGCCCACCGTGGCCGTGCTGATCGGCTGGAAGTACCGCCTGCGCCACGTGGCCCAATTCGCCCTGGCCATGGGTCTGTTCAACCTGCTCGCCTTCGAGGTGCTCTTTGCGTCAGTGCGCACGCTCAGCCTGAGCGGCCTCCTGGCCTTCGGCTTCCTCTCGGCCGCACTGCTGACGATTGGCGCCTTTGTGCGGCAGCTCAGCCGGGCCGAGCAGGAGCAGCGCCAGGCCCTGGCGGCGGCCAACGCCCGGCTGGTGCAAGCCGCCGATACGCTCGAGCAGCTCACCGTCAGCCGCGAGCGCAACGCCATGGCTCGTGAGCTACACGACACCCTGGCCCATACGCTTAGCAGTCTGGCCGTGCAGCTCGAGACGGCGCGGGTCTACTGGCAGGCCGATCCCGAGGTGGCTCGCCAGTTGCTCGAACAGGCCCTGGCGGCTACGCGCAACGGCCTGCACGAGACCAGGCGCGCGCTGCAGTCGCTGCGTGCGACCCCGCTCGACGACCTGGGGCTGGTCCTGGCGATCGAGCGGCTCGCCGCCTCGGCCGCCGAACGGGCGGGCCTCGCGCTGGTCTTGAGCCTGCCGACCGAGCGCGCCCCACTGGCCGCCGATATCGAGCAGGGGCTGTATCGGATTGCCCAGGAGGCGATCGCCAATGTTGTCAGCCACGCCCGTGCCAATACGCTCTGGGTTAGCCTCGCCACCGAGCCCGGCGTGACCCTCTGTGTGCGCGATGATGGGGCCGGCTTCGCGGCCACAGCCGAGCCGCCCGCCGGGCATTATGGTCTGCTTGGCATGTACGAGCGGGCCGCGCTGATCGAGGCCAGCTTGCATATCGCGAGCCAGCCCGGGGCCGGCGCCTGCGTGACCGTCGTCCTGGGCGATGGCGGCTAG
>CAZKTU010000264.1:0-8733 GCA_964555675.1 uncultured Oscillochloris sp. | reverse complement strand
GGCCCTCCCGACACCCACCCGGCGCGGGGGCTGCGCCCCTCGACTTCGCCCGCCGTGTAGGCACCTCATCTGCAGCTCCCCAGGCGGCATGACCGCACAGCAAAACGGGCCGGCAGAGCTAGATCTTTCTGGGGTTCAGGGGCGCAGCCCCTGGCGCCGGGAGAGTGTGAGAGGGCCCGGCGAGGGGCCCTCTCACGAACGTAGGGATTAGGTGGGGGCGTGGGGAAGCAGGTCCCCCGGCAGGCTCAGCGGGGGCGTGGGGGAACCTGGTTCCCCCACCTCTTACTCGTAGCGCAGCGCCTCGATCGGCTGGAGCATGGCCGCCCGGCGGGCCGGGTAGAGGCCGAAGCCGATCCCGATGAACGAGGCGAAGGCCAGGGCGATGGCGACGGCGGTCCACGAGATCGGGGCGGCGATCCCGGCGGCCAGGCCGATGGCGAGCACGATGGCGATCGCGCCGGCGATGCCGATCAGGCTGCCCACGATGCTCAGGGCCAGGGCCTCGAGCACGAACTGGCTGAGCACATCGCCGTCGGTGGCGCCGAGGGCCTTGCGCACGCCGATCTCGCGGGTGCGCTCGGTCACCGCCACCAGCATGATGTTCATGATCCCGATCCCGCCGACCACCAGGCTGATCCCCGCCACCACCGCGATGAAGCCGGTGATCGCGCCGTTGATGCCGTTCAGCACGCCGAGGGCCTGGGTGGGCGTCTCGAGCTCGAAGTCGTCGATCGCGCCCTCGGGCACGTCGCGGGCCGTCCGCAGGGTGCTCGTGATGGCGGCCTCGGCGGGGTCGACCAGCTGCTCGCTGGTGATCCCGATCAGGATGTTGCTCATCTGCAGGCCGCGGCCCGGCAGGTCGAGGTCGCCGATCAGGCGCAGGCGCACCGTGCTGACCGGGGCGAAGACCCGCCCGTCGGTCGAGAAGGGGCCGCCGTTCTCGCCCACGATCCCGATCACCGTGATCGGCTGGCCGTTGATCTCGACCGTGCGGCCGATCGCGGCCTTGAGGGCGGCCTCGTCCTCGCCGAAGAGGTCCTGGGCGATCAGGTAGCCGACCACGCCCACGCGGGCCCCGGCGGCCTCGTCGGCCTCGGTCAGGAAGCGCCCGGCCAGCATGGGCACGGTCTGCACCGACTTGTAGTCGGCGTTGGTGCCGACCAGCAGAGTGTCGACCGCGGTCGTGCCGGCCCGCACCTGGGTGTTCACGCTGATCTCGGGCACGATCGTGGTGAAGAGGTCGGGCCGCGACGTGACCAGCCCCTCGAGGGCCTCGTAGTCCTGGATGGAGAGCAGCCCGTAGCCCGGCACATCGCGCGCGCCCTTGGCGTTGGGGTCGCCCGGGCTCACGGCGATGCGCCGGGTGCCCAGGTCGATGAACTGCTCGAAGACGCTGCTCTGGAGGGCGTTCCCCAGGGAGAGGACCGCCACCAGGGTGCCGGCGCCGATGATAATGCCGAGCATGGTCAGCAGCGAGCGGAACTTGTTGGCCCGCAGGCTGTCGAAGGCCATGCCGATCTGCTCTTTGAGCATTGTGTCTTCCCGCTTCATCTATAGTGGCGGGGCGCCCGCTGGGGGCGCCCCTGGGTTGCTTTAGTCCTGGCCGTAGTTGGCGCGCTTGACGGGCACGGGCACCGGCTCTTTGCTGTGCTCGCGCTCGACCCGCTCGAAGACGTCCACGCCGTAGTACTCGCCGAGGATGTTCTCGGCCAGGCGGCCGTCGCGCAGGCCGATCACCCGGTCCATGTGGCGGCCGATCTCGGGGTCGTGGGTGACCACCACGATCGTGCGCCCCTGCTCGCGGTTCAGCTCGCGGAAGAGGGCCATAATCTCGGCCCCGGTCTTGGTGTCGAGGGCGCCGGTCGGCTCGTCGGCCAGGATCATGGCCGGGTTGTGGACCAGGGCCCTGGCGATCGCGACGCGCTGCTTCTGGCCGCCCGAGAGCGTGTTGGGCAGATTGTCGAGCTTGTGGCCGAGGCCGACCGCCTCGAGGGCGGCGCGGGCCCGCTCTTTGCGCTCGCGGCCGTCGACTCGCCCGTAGACCATCGGCAGCTCGACGTTCTGCAGGGCGCTCAGGCGCGGCAGCAGGTTGAAGTTCTGGAAGACGAAGCCGAGCTTGCGGTTGCGCACCCGGGCCTGCTCGAGCCGGCTCAGGTTGCTCACGTCTTCGCCGTCGAGGATGTAGCTGCCCGAGCTGGGGGTGTCGAGCAGACCGATCAGGGTCATCAGGGTGCTCTTGCCGCTGCCCGAGGGGCCCATAATCGCCACCATCTCGCCCTGCTCAATCGTGACCGAGACGTCGTCGAGGGCCCGGAAGACGCCGTCGCCGGTGGGAAACTCTTTGACCATCTGCTCCATCTGGACGATGGGCCTGGTTACGTAATCAGTCGTCATCTCACTCGCCTCCTCAGTAGGTGTCGCTTTAGCGGATTACGACTTCGACGCCCTCGGCCAAGCCGCTGGTGATCTCGACGCTGTCGGCGGTGCGCAGGCCGACCGTCACCG
This sequence comes from uncultured Oscillochloris sp., assembly GCA_964555675.1. Classification (GTDB taxonomy): domain Bacteria; phylum Chloroflexota; class Chloroflexia; order Chloroflexales; family Chloroflexaceae; genus CAIWXH01. The sequence continues at coordinate 6,228 of CAZKTU010000264.1, read as the reverse complement.
GGGTGTCCTCGATGGCGCGCTGGCCGTTCTCGCCCGTGATGACCACGCCCACCACGTCCTGGCCGTTCTCGTTGCGCACGGCCGCGGCCGGGACGCTCAGCACGTCCTTGCGCGAGTCGGCCACGATGGTGGCGCTGGCGGTCATGCCCGGGTTGAGGGTCTTGCCGGCCGGGTCGATCTCGATCGTCACCAGGTAGGCGGTGACCGAGCTATCGGCCTGGGGCAGGGGGTCGAGCCGCAGCACCGTGCCCGGCAGGGTCTCGCCGAGGGCGTCGATCAGGACCTCGACGCTCTGGCCGGTCTGGACGCGGGCGATATCGACCTCGTCGACGGTGACCTTGACCAGGAAGCGGCTGACGTCGATCAGGACCAGGGGCGCCTGGGCGCCGACCGCCTCGCCGGCGGCGACGTTGACCGTGGCCACGACCCCCGGGAAGGGTGCGCGCAGGGTGGCGTCGTCGAGCTGGATCTGGGCCTGGTCGAGCTGGGCCTGGGCCTGGGCCACGCGGGCCTCGGCGCGGGCCAGGTCGCTGGTGGTCGGGTCGGCGGTGAGCTGCTCGAGGCGAGCCTGGGCGGCCTCGAGGTTGGCGCTCTGGGCGGCCACCGAGCCGGCCCGCTCGGCGCCGGTCAGGCTGGCCAGGTCGGCATTGGCGCGGGCCAGCTGGGCCCGGGCGGCGGCCAGGTCGTCGGCGTCGGCGCCGCCCAGCAGGGTATCGAGGTCGGTCTGGGCGGCCCGCACGCGGGCCTCGGCGCTGGCCAGGCCGCTGGCCTCGTTCTGGTTGGCGGTGTTATAGTCGAGCTGGGCCTGCTTGAGGCTGGCCTCGGCATTGGCCAGGTCGCGGGCGGCCTGATCGAAGCTCTTCTGGAAGTCGAGCTGCTGCACGCCGTTCAGGGCCCGCTCGGTGCGCGGGTCGGTGCCGTAGAGCTTGACGTGCTCGAGGTCCCAGAAGGCGGTGCTGTAGGCGGCCTGGGCGTTGCGCACGCTGTTGGCGGCGCTGTCGACCTGCTGGCGGGCCTGCTCTTTGGCGGTCGAGAGGGCGCTGCGCTGGCGGTCCAGCTCGGCGCGGGCCTCGTCGAGGGCGGTGGCGGCGCGGGTGCGCTCGTCGCTCTTCGGGCCGGCCTCGAGCTCGGCCAGGCGGGCGCGGGCCTCGTCGACGGCGGCGCGGGCGGCGGCCAGGTCGGCCGCGCTGACGCTGCCCTGGGTCTGGGTCAGGCTGCCCTGGGCGGCGGCCACCTGGGCCTGGGCCTCGGCGATCTGGGCGGGCGTCGCACCGTCGCTCAGGGCCTGCAGGTCGGCCTGCGCGACGGCCAGGTTAGCCTGGGCGGCGTCGCGGGCGGCGGTCAGCTGGCGGTTGTCAAGGATGATCAGGGCGTCACCGGCGGCGACGGCATCGCCCTCGGCCACCAGCACCTCGGCCACGCGGCCCGAGGCGGCGCCGAAGGCCAGCTCGGCCTGGACGCGGGGCTCGACCTGGCCGGTGGCGCTGACGCCCAGGGTCAGGTCGCCGCGGCTCACGGGGACGACCGTGGTGTCGGCCAGGGGGTCGGCGCCGCGCGAGGTCAGGGTGCGCACGCCGAAGGTGGCGAGCAGGGCCAGGACCAGAACCCCGGCGACGATGGCGGCGATATTGAGGCGGCGGCGGCCGCTCGGGCGTGACTGCGGAACAGTAGTCATTGGTGCTTTCCTCGTTGGGGCGCCTGACGGGGCGCCGGTCATCTGCAACTAGGTTCGGTCGGCCCCGCCGACGCCGTGCATAAACAGGTCGACCAGAACGGTGGTGTCGAGCTCTTCGGGCCCGAACATGTCCTCGTGGTGCGGGTTCTTGTCGGCAACGTCGCGGGGGCCGAACTCCTGGAACGATTCGGCCATGCCCATGAACATCTTGGCGAGCGTAATCGGCGGGTAGCGGGTCAGGTCGCCCTGGGTCGTACCCTCTTCCATCACCTGCAGTACGGGCGAGAAGAGGTGCAGGAAGAAGGCCCGGGCCAGGCGCGAGCGCTGGGTGGGCCCGAGATGCTCGAACATCTCGTGGCGCATCATGCGCATGTCTTTGTCTGTATCGCCCATCAGGACGGTGGCCAGGGCGCGCAGGCGCTCGGCGGTGCCGCCCGGGGTTTGCGCGGCGGAGCTCATGCGCTCGCCCATCTCGGCCATCACCCGCAGGCCCATCTGGACGAACAGCTCCTCCTTGTCGGTGAAGTAGTAGTACAGGGTCGGCTTGGTGATCTCGGCGGCCTTGATGATGTCGGTGATCGACACGGCCTTGTAGCCCCGCTGCATGAAGAGGTGGCCCGCGGCGTCCACGATCTTCACGGCGGTGGGGGCGTTGACTGGTTGTAGGTCCTGTGTTTCCATAGTGGTTGTCTTACCGGTCAGTAAGTGCTTCGTCTTCATTATACTACTTTACCGACCGGTCAGGAAGAGTATATATCTGTGCAAAGGTTTTGTCAAGGGTGTGCATGGCCCCAGTTTTCAGCCGGGCCACCCTCAGGGCAGCTTCTACTACAGGGGCTGCAAGGTTCCTGTCATCTACCGGCTGTCGCCTGGGCCGTTGGTTGCGTTAAGGAGCGTAGACGAAGCATTTACCCGAGCAGCACTATGGCATCACGAAGAGACTTCCTGCGCATTGCGGCAAGTGTTGCGGCCGTCGGAGCCGTCAGGCAGATCGGGGTGGCCCAGGCCCAGGAGCCGCCCCACAAGAGCTACCTGCCCATTCTGATCAATCCCCCGCAGCCGAGCCCCGAGCCGAGCCCCGAGCCGAGCCCCGAGCCGAGCCCCGAGCCAAGCCCCGAGCCCAGCCCCGAGCCAAGCCCCGAGCCCAGCCCTGAGCCCAGCCCCGGGCCTGGTCCTGAGCCCGAGCCGTGGCCGAACGATCTGGGCTATATCATGACCAACCCGTCGGGCACGCGCGAGCAGGCGATCACCTGGCTGGCCGCCCGCTCGAGCCAGTACACGCTCTATGACATCGAGCAGATCGTGGACGCCTACGCCCGTATCGGCAACCAGGCCGGCGTCGACTGGTTCCTCGCCCTGGCCCAGTGCGCCCACGAGACCGGCAGCCTGACCTCGTGGTGGTGCGCGCGGCCGCGGCGCAACCCGGCCGGTATCGGCGTGACGGGGGCGACCCTGCCCGGCGTGCCTGAGGTGCCCCCCGGCAAGCATTGGGCCTGGGACGGCACGGTCTGGCGCGAGGGTGTGAGCTTCGCCACCTGGGACGGCGACGGCATCATGGCCCACCTGGGCCGCCTGCTCGCCTACGCCCTGCCGATCGGCGCGGGCGACGACTACCAGCGCGCGCTGATCGACTTCGCCCTCTCCTTCAGGCCCCTGGGCCGCTCGAACCGCGGCGTGGCGATCACCTTCCCCGAACTCGACGGGCGCTGGGCGGTGCCGGGCGTCGGCTATGGCCAGCGCATCCTATCGCTGGCCGCACGCATGCGTGTAGGGTGAACGACGTGCGATAGTAGAGGGGCGAAACTTCAACGGTCATAATAATGTGAAAAGCGGCGTTTTACCGCATTGGGAAGCGGTTTTGCCACCGTGACGAAAGGTGAAAGATTCCCTTGACTCGCCCCGATCTGGGGTGTATACTAACCCCACATTAAGAACCCCTTAACCTCTATAGGAGGAATCGCGATGGGGGCAAAAATCACAAATATGGTAGGTTCCTAGGGGCGGCGCAGGGATATGTCCTGCTGCCGCCCCTGTTGTTTTTCAGGGGTCGTTCGGTAGTCGGAGACTGGACAGGGTCGTTCAGGCTATACAGGAGGTGTCCGATGCACTCAGATCTGATTGGCAAGATCGAGAAGGCCCGCCGCTACGCCGAGGAGCCCGAGCGCATTAAGTTCGACGACCTACGCGCCACTTTTCACGGCGGCAACAGCAACCATGTGATCGCCCTCTCCGAAGGCCACTGGAGCTGTGATTGCTCGTTCTTCAGCGGCTGGGGCACTTGTGCCCACGTGATGGCCATGCAGCGGATCCTGAACCCGATGTTGAACGAAGAGGCTCGCCAGGCCGAGCTCGCCCTCTCCGCGAACACCCCAAGCGCCGAGACCGTCCCCGCATAAGCGTTCCGACCCGGGCCGACGCGGGCAACGCCCCGCGGCCGCCCGCCCGCACCCACCACTGACAACGCACGCTCCTGCGCCCGGCCTTGACGGCTGGGGCCTGCTCGAAGATACTGGCGGCGAGGGACCTTCCCTCGCCGCTCTGTGTTGGCGCGCGACGCGCCGGTGAGCAGACCATGACCCTCATCATCGCCCACAGGGGTGCGTCAGCCTACGCCCCCGAGAACACCATGGCGGCCTTCGCCCTGGCCCATAGGCAGGGCGCCGACATGATCGAGCTGGACGTGTTGCCCACGGCCGATGGGCGCCTGGCGGTCTTCCACGACGATACCACCGAGCGGTGGGACGGCCGCCCGCGCCCGGTGAGCGAATGTACGCTGGCCGAGCTGCAACGCCTCGATATCGGCGGCGAGCGCGTGCCGGCCCTCGAGGACGCCCTCGGCTTCGCCGCCGAGACCGGCATGGCCCTCAATGTCGAGCTGAAGACGGCGGGCATGGCCACACGCTGTGCCGCGCTTCTGCGCGAGTTCGGGGTCGTCGAGCAGGTGATCGTCTCGTCCTTCGTCGAGGCGGCCCTCCACGAGCTGCGCGCCGCGGCCCCCGAGGTGCGCCTGGGCTACCTGATGGGCACCGACACCCGCCGCCCCGATGTGCGCGCCCGCGAGCTCTGGCCCTTCTTCGCCCTGCGCGCCGTCGCCGCCACCGCCTGGCACCCCTATCACGACCTGCCCATGCTCGACCAGGTCATCCCGGTGGTGCGCCGGGCCGGCTACCAGGTGAATGTCTGGACCGTCGACGATCCCGAGCGTATGGCCGCCCTGGCCGCCGTGGGCGCGACCGGGATTATCACCAACAAACCCGATGTGGGCCTCGCGGCTGTCGGGCGCGCGTGATGTGATCTCCCCTGAGCCATGCCTTATGCGCTGACCGGGGCCTGGCGTCGCTCGATCACCATCGGCATGCCGCCCCTTGGGCGCAGGGTGACCAGCGGCTCGGGGGCGGGCAGCCCGTCGGCGGCGAGGCGCAGGCGGTGGCGCCGGGCGACGCTGGCCATGATCAGGGTCGCCTCCATCAGCGCGAAGCTGTTGCCGATGCACATGCGCGGGCCGGTGCTGAAGGGCACGTACGCGTACTTATGGCGCTGGGCCACTCGCTCAGGGGTGAAGCGCTCGGGGTCGAAGCGCTCGGGGTCGGGCCAGAAGTCGGGGTGGCGGTGGGTCACGTAGGGGCTCAGGTCGACCGCGCTGCCCCTGGGGAGGGTGTAGCCCCCGATCACGTCGTCGGCCATGACTTTGCGGCTGAGGATGTAGACCGGCGGGTAGAGCCGCATGGTCTCGTCGATCACCATGCGCGTGTAGGTCAGGCTCGGCACGTCGGCGGCCGTGGGCGCGCGGTCGCCCAGCACGGCGTCGAGCTCGGCGTAGAGGCGCTCGGCCACGGCGGGGTGGGCGCTGAGCAGACCCCAGGCCCAGGTCAGGGCCGTTGCCGTGGTCTCGTGCCCGGCGATCAACATGGTGATCACCTCGTCGCGCAGGGCCTTGTCGTCCATCTGGGCGCCGGTCTCTTCGTCGCGGGCCAGCATGAGCATCGAGAGCAGATCGCCCGTGTCCTCGGCGCGGCGGCGGCGCTCGGCGATGATCGCGTAGACCACCCGGTCCATCTCGCGCAGGGCGGCCTGCCACTGGCGGTTGTAGCCCGTGGGCAGCACGGGCGGCAGCACATTGCCGGTGCGGAAGCGGGTGACGAACTGCTCGCTCAGCAGGTTGAAGTTCCGGCTGATCACCTGGGTCTGGTCGGCCACATTCGTCCCGAACAGGGCGTCGCCGACGATGCTCAGGGCCAGGCGCATCATCTCCTCGCCGATGTCGAGGGGGCGGCCCTGGGCGATGGCCGGCTCCCAGCTCGCCAGCAGCTCCTCGCTGCGCTGGACCATCAGCTCGCCCAGGCCGGCGATGCGCTGGCGGTGGAAGGCGGGCTGGGCCAGGCGCCGCTGCCGCAGCCAGGTCTCGCCCTGGCTGGTCAGCAGCCCGTCGCCCACCACCCAGCGCACCATCCCGTAGCTGATATGGTCCTTGGTGTAGTTCTTGACGTGCTCTTGCAGCACGTGCTTTACACCCTCGGGGTGGGCGACCAGGTGCGAGCGCAAAGGGCCCAGCC
>CAZKTU010000263.1:7680-8878 GCA_964555675.1 uncultured Oscillochloris sp. | reverse complement strand
TTTTGCCGGCGACCACTTGCGAGGAGGGCCTCAAGCCCTCCTCGCGCGATTCAGGAGCAAATCTATGTCCCATCGCCTGACGCGTCTGCGCGCCGCCCTCGTCGAGGGCGACCTGCCGGCCCTGCTGGTCTCGGCGCCCGCCAACAGGCGCTACCTGAGCGGTTTCACGGGCAGCTACGGCTGGCTCCTCGTCACCCCCGCGGCGGCCATCCTCTTCACCGACGGGCGCTATACCATCAGGGCGGGCCGCGAGGCCCCGGCCTTCGCGCTGCGCCAGGTGATCAACCCGGGCCGGCCCTTCCCCACCCTGCTGGCCGAGGCCGCCGCCGAGCTTGGCCTCGCCAGGGTGGCCTTCGAGGCCGCTCACACCAGCGTGGCCGAGCATAACGCCCTCGTGGCCGCCCTCGCCGGCGCCGTCGAGTTGGCCCCGACCGAGGGCCTGGTCGAGGCCCTGCGCGAGCTGAAGGACGCCGACGAACTGAGCATGTTGCAGCGGGCCGTGGCGATCACCGACGCGGCCTTCAGCGCTGTCGTCGAGCGCCTGACCCCCGAGACCACCGAGCGCCAGGCCGCCTGGATGCTCGAGGTGGCCATGCGCGTGGGCGGAGCCGACGATGTGGCCTTCCCGATCATCGTGGCCGCAGGGCCGAACGGCGCCCAGCCCCACGCCTCGGCCGGCGACGAGCCCCTGGGCAGCGGGCGGCCGATTGTGATCGATATGGGCGCGCGCCTCGGCGGCTATCACGCCGACCTGACCCGCACGATCGTGCTCGGCGAGCCCGACGCCCGCTTCCGCGAGATCTACGCGATCGTCCTTGGGGCCCAGGCCCAGGTCCTCGCCGGCCTGCGTCCCGGCCTGCCCGCCCACGCGGCCGACGCCCTGGCCCGCGACCACATTGCCGCGGCCGGCTACGGCGAGCAGTTCAGCCACGGCCTCGGCCACGGGGTCGGCCTCAATATCCACGAGGGGCCCTCGCTGCGCCGCTCGCTCTCGGGCAGCAGCGCGCCCCTGCAGACGGGCATGGTCACCAGCGTCGAGCCGGGGATCTACCTCGAGGGCTGGGGCGGCGTGCGTATCGAGGACCTGGCCCTGATCACCGACGAGGGCTGCACCGTGCTCTCGCGCGCCCCGAAGCTCGCCTGAGGAGTGCGTGAAAGACCAAAGACCAAAGACCAGGGGAAGGTGCTGTTCGGCCTT
>CAZKTU010000263.1:0-7580 GCA_964555675.1 uncultured Oscillochloris sp. | reverse complement strand
CCTTGGTCGTTGGTCCTTGGTCCCTCGTGGCCTACTCGGGGTGTTTCGGCCGGATCACCAGCACCGGCACCGGGCAGGCCTGCACGACCTTCTGGGTGACGCTGCCGAAGACCCAGCGGCTGATCCCGCTGCGGCCGTGGGTGGCGATGGCGATCAGGTCGGCGTGGTTGCTCTCGGCGTAGTCGAGCACGGCCTCGGCGGCGGGCATCGCGCTCACCTCAACCCGCACCGTATAGCCCTCGCCGCGGAACTGGCTGGCGATACCCTCGAGGTAGTCGCGGGCCTCGTCCTCCAGTCCCTCCAGGGCGTCTGCCGCCGTGGTGGCGAGCATGCCGCTGTAGTCGACGCTGGTGGTGAAGACCGGCGGCACGGCCCGCAGGAGCGTGATCTTGGTCGTGCCCTCGTTGGCGGCGAGGGCGTGGACGTGGGGCAGGACCTGCTCGGCCAGGGCCGAGCCATCCAGTGGAACGAGGATGTGGCGGTACATAGGGTCCTCCTTGCAGTAACCTCATCGTAACTGCCGGAGCGCGGCGGGGACCAGTTCTCCGCCGCCTGGGGCTCAGTCGCGGGCGGTAGACTTCGCGCTGACCGGCACGGCGGCGTTGTCCTCTTCGGAGTCGACCATCCAGCGCAGCAGGTCTGAGACGGTGATCACCCCCACCACGCGCTTGCCGAGCACCACGGGCACGCCGTGGATGTGGTTGGTAATCATGATCTGGGCGGCCTCGCGCAGCCGTGTGTCGGGGGTGACGGTCAGGACGGGCCGGCGCATGAATTCGCGCACCGGCAGGTCCTTGACCCGATAGTAGAGGTTATACTCGGCCAGGTCGCCCTCGGCCGAGTCGGAGATGCGGTTGATATCGCCCTCGGTGACCAGGCCGATCAGCTCGTTATCGGCGTCGACCACCGGCAGTCGCCTGATGTTCAGCTCGGCCAGCAGCTGGCGGGCCTGGGGGAGGGTCATTGTGTCGCGGGCCACCACCGGGGGCGCGCTCATCCAGACGCGAACCGTGTCCATTGGGCTTCTCCGTATGTTGCTAAGGGGCCCCTATGCCGTCCAGCGAACGCCGCTGCGCAGCACCTCGACCAGGTTGCCCTCGCGGTCGAGCAGGAGGCGCAGCGAGTGGCGCAGCTCGCAATCGAGGATGGGGCAGGGCGTGACATTCTCGACGCCGTGTGGGCAGGCGCCCTGGCGCTCGCAGGTGCCCACATAGACGGCGTAGCGCGGCGCGCCGGGCGGGCCGTCGAGCATGCGCAGGTGGATCGGCTGATTGAGCAGCCCGCTGTCGAGCTGCGAAAGGTGGTCGTGAGCCACCTTGAGCATCGGGTGCGGGGGACGTTTCGGGCGAGCCATAGCAGTCCTTTCAACCGGCGTGGACCGCCGCCGAATTTGTGAAGCTATGCTCAGAATAACATTCGCGCCGTTCCAATGATGAAAACTGATCGCAACACTGGGTTAAGGTTTCTTGGGCTCTCCGTCTGGTTTGATGGATGTGCCCACTTTTGGTAGTATTGCCCGGAATTGGCGACAGCTCGTTCGGGCCACGAAGGCCGCCCTACAAGTCGGTGGGCGGTCTTGTCGTGCCCGGACCACGATGGATGAGGGGGCCAGCGCAATGTTCAAGGGGTTCCGCGAGTTTCTGCTCAGGGGCAATGTGATCGATCTGGCTGTGGCCGTGGTGATCGGCACGGCCTTCAACGACGTGGTCAGCGGCTTTATCACCGCCTTCGTCGATCCGCTGCTGGCGATCGCCCTCGGCGCCGCGGGGGCCGAGGATCTCGCCATGGTCAGCTTCGCCGGCTTCCCGGTCGGGGTCTTTCTCTCGGCCCTGCTCAGCTTCGTGATCAAGGCCTTCGTGATCTACTACTTTATGGTGCGCCCATTCTCAAACCTCTTCGCCAAATTTAGCCCGCCCCCCGTCGTCGCCGAGGAGGTCAGGCTGCTGAGTGAGATTCGCGACGAGCTGAAGCGGCAGAATGGCGCTGTCGCCCGCACCGGGGCGGACTGACGCAGCTTCAGGCTCGACGCATCTAGAGCCGGCCCTGGGCCTTCAGGCGCAGGTAGGTGTTGACCACGCCGGCGCTGAGTTTGTCGGCCGGCACGTCGACGGTCAGCACGCCGCTCCGCTGCAGCCGGTCGAGCAAGGCCCGCCGCTCGTCGAGCAGCCCCTCGGCCACCGCGCGCCGGTACAGGCCCTCGCTATCGCTCACCGGCTGGCCCGCCGCCCCGCTCACGAATGGGTCGCTCACCGTTACACAGAGCGGCAGGTGGTGACGGGCCAGCCTGGTCAGGTGGCTCACCAGGGGCCCCGCCGCCTCGGGGGTGGCCAGGTCGGTGAAGACCACGATCAGGGCCCGCCGGCGCTGCCGCCGCGCCAGGTAGCCCAGGGCCGCCCCATGGTCGGCCTCCACCGGCTCGGGCTGCAGGTTGTAGAGCGTCTCGAGCAGGACCTGAAACTGCGGCTTGCCCCGCCGCGGCGCCACGTAGGCCCGCACCTCGTCGGCGAAGGCCAGCACGCCCACTTGGTCGCCGCGCAGCCCCGCCACGTAGCTGAGCATGAGGGCCGTGTTCACCGCGTAGTCCAGGCGCATCAGGTCGCCCACAGGCGGGGCCATGAGCCGCCCACAGTCGATCGCGCAGATCACATGCTGGCTGCGCTCGGTCTCGTACTCGGCCGCGATCGGCTTGCCGCGCCGCGCCGTGGCCTTCCAGTTGATGCGCCGGAACTCGTCGTCGGCCGTGTAGTCGCGCAGCCGCTCGAACTCGCCCCCAGCCCCGCGCACGCGCGAGACCCGCAGCCCCAGCTCGTGCAGCAGCCCCTTGCGCGCCAGCAGGTCGTACTTGCGCAGCTCGAGCACATTCGGATAAACCTTGACCGCCGCGCCGAGCCCGTAGCGGGCCTGGCGGGTGATCGCGCCCAGGGGCCCCCTGTAGCGCACCACCACGTCGCCGAAGTGATAATCGCCCCGTCGTAGCGGCCGCAGGTGGTAGCGGGCCTCGGCCACATCGTAGGGCGCGATCGTCCCGCTCAGGTAGCGCGCGTCGGCCGGGAACTCATGGGGGTGCTCGTCGCGCAGGGTGAAGGCCACCGGCCGCGCTGTGGCGTTGGCCAGGATGATCGTCACCAGGTTCTCGGCGCCCAGCGAGAGCCGCGGGTCGTTGATGCGCTCGACCTCGACCTGCGCGGGCCCGGCGGCCATCACGGCGTCGCTGATCGCCAGGGCCGCCACGGCCACGACATAGAACACGGCCAGCCAGACCAGGCCCGGGGCGAAAGCCGAGAGGGCGATCAAGGGCGTTGCGAACAGCAGCAGCAGTAGCAGGCGCGGTGTCGGCAGCATATAGCTCTATGGTAGCCCCTTGTCATCGGCGCCGCAAGGGCCCTCCCTGAAACGCTCCAGACGGCAACGAGCGTCAGCGAGTTGCCGAACACATCGCAGGATTGCCCTTGCCGCCTCTGTAGGGCCGTGTCATAATTCCGTACGCTCACCAAGCCCCAGGGAAGGAGGTCTGCGATGACCAGAGCCGAGTTGCTGCCCGGCGCGCCCCTCCGCGGCGGTATGCTGCTGCCGCGCGACGAGGCCCTGCCGCCTGTGCCCCTCGAGCATACCCGGATCGAGGTCGAGGTGACCGGCCCCCTGGCCGCCGCTACGGTCGAGCAGCGCTTCCGCAACGCCCACGGCGCCCCCCTCGACGCGCTCTACGTCTTCCCCTTGCCCGCCGAGGCCGCCGTCACCGCCCTCGAGTTGCGGGTGGGCGAGCGCCTGATCCGCGGCGAGCTGCGCGCGCGCGCCGAGGCCGAGGGCGCCTTCAAGGCCGCCGCCGCCGCGGGCGCCGACGCCGCCTTGCTCACCCGCGAGCGCCCCAATCTCTTCAGCCTCGAGCTCGCCAATCTACAGCCCGGCCAGGAGGTCGCGGTTCGCCTGAGCTACTTCGCCCAGGTGCCCTTCGACGATGGCTGGTTCACCCTGGCCATCCCCACGGTGACGCTGCCGCGCTACCTGCCCGCCGGGCAGCCCGCCCGCCCGCAGGACGGGGTCGTGCCGCTGCTGCCCGAGGGCACCCCCGCCCATACCCTCAGCCTGCAGGTCAATCTCGACCTCGGACGCCTCGCCGAGCTCGCCCCCGTCGGCGCCGATTTTGACATAAGCGAGGAGCGCGGGCGCACAGTGGCGAGCCTGCGCGACCCGCGGGCCGTGCCCGACCGCGACCTAGTGTTGCGCTACAGGCCGGCGGGCGAGGGCTACGCCGCGGCGGCCTTCGCCTACCGCGCGGCGGGCAGCCCCGGCGCCGCCCTGCTGATGCTGAGCCCGCGGGCCCTGCCCGAGCCCGCCGAGGTGCTGCCGCGCGAGTTGCTCTTCGTCTTCGACCGCAGCGGCTCGATGGGCGGCGAGAGCATCGCCCAGGCCCGGAACGCCCTGCGGGCCTGCCTGCGGGCCCTCAACCCGGGTGACAGCTTCAATATCTTCCCCTTCGACAACCACGTCGAGCGCCTGGCCTCGACGCCGCTGCCCTTCACCCAGCAGAGCGTGGACGCCGCCGACGCCTTCATCGGCGCGATCGAGGCCAGGGGCGGCACGGAGATCGTAGGCGCTCTCGTCGCGGCCCTCGAGCAGCCCCGTGACCCCGAGCGGCTGCGCGTGGTGGTCTTCCTCACCGACGGGGCGGTGGGCAACGAAGACGAGGTGCTGCGGGCCCTGGCCGGGCGCCTGAACGAGGCCAGGGTTTTCGCTTTCGGCGTGGGCTCGGCGGTCAACCGCTTCTTGCTCGACCGGCTGGCCGCCATAGGCCGCGGCAGCGCCGAGTATATTATGCCCGGCGAGCCGATCGAGCCGGCCGTGCAGCGCTTCCAGCGTCGCGCGGCCCTCCCGCTCATCAGCGACCTGGCGATCGACTGGGGCGACCTGGCGATTGGCGAGGTCCTGCCCGCGCCTCTGCCGGACCTCTACGCGGGCCAGCCCCTGATCGCACTGGCGCGTTATCACGGCCCGCGCGACCAGCGGGCCAGTGTGACCTTGAGCGGGCGCACCGCCCGCGGCCCCTATCGCGAAACGCTGACGGTCGAGCTACCCCTCGCCACGCCCGACCGCGGGGCGGCCTGGGCCGCGCTGCCGAAGCTGTGGGCCCGCGCCCGCATCGCGGCCCTGGAGGACGCGGCGCGCCTCGAGCGGAGCAAGGCCGAGGCCTATGCCGAAGAGGCGCGCGCCCTGGCCCTCGAACATGGCCTGTTGAGCGCCCACACCGCCTTCGTCGCCCACGAGGAGCCCCCGGCCGGCGCGGAGGGGCGCAAGGCGACCGCGAAGGTGCTCGTGCCCGTGCATCTGCCCGCCGGGACGCGCCGCGAGGCCTTCGAGCAAGCCCATCCGGTGGCCATGCCCCCGCCGGGGGTGATGTACGCCATGGCCCAGCCGGCCATGATGCCCAGCCTGGCCCGCAACCTCACCCCGCGCCAGGGCGCGGGCGGGATCGCCCAGCGGTTCCTCGGCGCCCTGCGGCGCGAGCAGGGCGGCCCCGAGGCCGCAGCCCCGCAGATGAGCGCCCCGTCGGCGCATCAGCTGCGCGACGCTGGGGGCGCCGCCTACGGGGCGAGCGCCGCCGCCCCACCCACGGCGAGCGCGGCCGAGCGGCGGGCGGCCGCCCTGCGCTACCTGGCCCGCACCCAGGAGGTCGGCGGGGCCTGGGCGGGCGACGAGGAGGCGACGGCCCTTGCGGCCCTGGCCTTCGCCCTGGCGGGCCACAGCGCCCGCGGCGGCGACTTTCGCCCGCAGCTCGTGCGGGCCGCGGCCTGGCTGCGCGCCCTGGCCGCCCCAGGTTCGACGGCGACCCTGGCTCTGGGTGCCCTCGAGGGCGCGCCGCCCGACCCCGAGACAGGCGGCCTGCTCGCCGTAGGTGCAGCACGCGCGGCCGGCCTCGAGCCCGGCGCCCTTGCGGCGCTGCAACGCCTGGGCGGCGACGCCGACGGGGCCGCCCTGAGCCCCGGCGCCGACCACCTGCGCCCCACGGCGGCGACGGTCGCGCTCACGGCGGCGTTGGCAATCATCAGCTAGTACGTGTCGGCGGAAATGAGCGGCGGGTTTTCACCACGAAGGGCGCGAAGGGCTTGAGTATGGTCAGTGCCTGAGTTGAGCGCCTGCGCCGAGCGAGAGGCTCGCAGCTCCTCGCTACAGCACAGCTTCTCTCACATCTTCGTGACCTTCGTGCCCTTCGTGGTAAAGCCTAGAGCCACTAAGGCCGAGCGGTATTAGTGGCTCGCTTGTCGCGACCGGTGCCATAAGTGACCCACTAGCGCGCAGTTACGTGGGAGGCGTGTAACGTCCAGGGCCGCAAGGCGAAACCTTACGAGCGAGCGGAGCGAACATGCGCACACAGGAGCTAGCGGAGCAGATCCGCGCCGAGGCCCGCAAGGTTGTGGTGGGGCAGGAGGAGCCCTTCACGCTGATTCTGGTGGCGCTGCTGGCGCGTGGCCATGTCTTGCTCGAGGGCGTGCCCGGGACGGCCAAGACGCTGATGGCCAAGACCCTGGCCATGTTGCTGCAGGCCGAGTATAAGCGCGTGCAGTTCACGCCCGACCTAATGCCCTCGGACGTGGTGGGCACGCAGATCTTCGAGCCGGCGAGCGGGCAGTTCCGGCTGCGGCGCGGCCCGGTCTTCTGCCAGGTGCTGCTCGGCGACGAGATCAACCGCGCCCCCGCCAAGACCCAGAGCGCGCTGCTCGAGGCCATGGAGGAGAGCCAGGTGACGATCGAGGGCGAGCGGCTGCCCCTGCCCGACCCCTTCTTTGTGATCGCCACCCAGAACCCGGTGGAGTATGAGGGCACCTACCCCCTGCCCGAGGCCCAGCTCGACCGCTTCCTCTTCAAACTGCTGATCGACTACCCGCCCGCCGAGGTCGAGCTCGAGGTGCTGCGGCGCTACCACCGCGGCTTCGACGCGCGCCGGCTCGAGGCGGCCAACCTGCGCCCCGTGGTCACCCCCGCGCAGCTGGCGGACTGTCGCGCCGAGATCGGGGAGGTCACGGTGGAGGACGGCGTGCTCAGCTATATCGGGGCGATCGCCCAGGAGAGCCGGCGCAGCCCCGACCTGATCCTCGGCGGCTCGACGCGGGCTAGCGTGGCCCTGCTGCTGACCGCCAAGGCCTACGCGGCGGTGCAGGGGCGGGCCTATGTTACGCCCGACGACGTCAAAGCCCTCGTTCGGCCCGTCTACCGCCACCGTGTGATCCTGCGCCCCGAGGCCGAGATCGAGGGCCTGACCCCCGACACGGCCCTCGGCCGCATCCTCGGGCGAGTCGAGGTGCCGCGCTAGGTGCACGCAAGCCGTGCTTGCGGCACGCCCTCCCTGCGACCCTCCCGCGACAGCTGTCGTACTCGCCACGACAGCTGTCATCCTCGCCACGATAGCTGTCGTACTCGCCACGACAGCTGTCGTACTCGCCACGATAGCTGTCGTACTCGCCACGACAGCTGTCGTACTCACCACGACAGCTGTCGTACTCACCACGATAGCTGTCGTACTCACCACGATAGCTGTCGTACTCGACTTGAGGGGCTTCATCCTCATCGAGGCGGCCTTCGCGCGC
>CAZKTU010000262.1:0-8948 GCA_964555675.1 uncultured Oscillochloris sp. | reverse complement strand
TGGTAGCAGTGCTATGGGACGAGGACGACCTTCCCACGGCTCTGTCCGGCCTCAAGGATGGATTGCGCCCGGGCCGCCTGTTCGAGCGGAAGGCGCGCGGAGACGGTCGGGCGGATCTCCCCGCGGGCGAGGTGCGCGAACACCGCCGCGACGTCGGCCTGGAACCAGTCGGGGTGCCGGCGGCGCAGCGGGTTGATCTGGTAGAACGAGACGGCGCGGCCGTCGGGGATCAGCCGGAGCGCCGCCAGGCGGGCCACCGAGTCGATGATCCCAAGCAGCGGGACCCGGCTCTGCGAGACGGCAGGGCCGACGCCATAGGCGACCAGGCGTCCGCGCGGGCGGAGCATCCGGTATGAGCGGTGAAAGCTCACGCCGCCGACCCCGTCGAAGACCGCGTCGACGCCCCCGCCTGTCAGCGCGCGAACAAGCTCGGGCAGTCCGGGGTCGCGGTAGTCGAGCGGTGTTGCACCAAGCTCGACCACCAGATCATGCTTCGCTGGCGAGGCGGTGCCGTAGACGGTCAGCCCGGCGAGCCGGCCGAGCTCCAGCAGGGCTGTGCCCACCCCGCCGGCGGCGCCGTGCACGAGGACACGTTCGCTGGATCGCACCCGCGCCTCGCGGTGGAGCAGCTGGTAGGCGGTCACGTAGTTCAGCAGCGAGCTTACGGCCTCGGCCGGGTCGACGTCATCAGGCACCGGGATCAGCTCGGCTGCCGGCACGATGGCGTACGTCGTGTAGCCGCCCGTCGTGGTCAGAGCCGCGACACGCTGGCCGATGGCAAACCCGGCCACGCCGGGGCCGAGCGCGTCGACCGTACCGACGATGTCGTACCCGGGGACGAAGGGCATCCGCGGCGCCCCCGGGTAGACCCCCTTGCGCATGAGGATGTCGGCATAGGCAACGCCCGCGGCCAGCACGCGCACACGCACCATCCCCGGGCCGGGCTCGGGCACCTGGCGCTCGACGACCGCAAGCACCTCGGGCCCGCCCGGCCGCTGGATCATCACCTGTCGGTTCACTGAACCCTCCCGGGCGCGGCCGTCTCGACCGAGGGCTGCGGGCGGGTCACGCCGGCGGCGAGGCGCGCGCCCAGGGCGAAGGATAGCCGCTTCGCCACGACGGCGACCAGGGTGTTCATCGCCCCGTCGATCACCACGCTCTTGCCCCGCTCAAGGGCCCGTAGCGCGGTGGCGACCACCTGCTCGGAGCTGCGCATGCGGCCCATGGCGATCGAGTCGGTGCCGGCGACGTCGAAGAAGCCGGTGGCCGTTGCACCCGGGCAGAGCGCCAGCACCCGCAGGCCCCGCCCGCGGTACTCCTCGGCCAGCGCCGCCGAGAACGAGGTCACGAAGGCCTTCGAGGCACCGTAGACCGCCATGAAGGGCGTCGGCTGGTAGGCCACGGTCGAGGCGACGTTGATCACGTCGCCGCCCCCGCGCTCCAGCATCGCGGGCACGAACGCGTGGGTCAGGTCGACGAGGGCGGTGACGTTGACCATCACCTGCTGGTGGTCGCGGTCGCCCCCCACCTCCTCGAAGCGACCGTGGGTAGCGAAGCCGGCGTTGTTCACCAGCATATCCACGCGCAGGTCGCGCTGCTCGACCTCGCGCCGGAGCCGCTCGGCAGCGCGCTCCTCGCCAAGGTCGGCCGGCAGCACCGTGACCGTCACGCCGTGGCGGGCACGGAGTTCGGCGGCGATCTCGTTCAGGCGGCTGGCGCTGCGGGCGACGAGGATCAGCTGCATCCCCCGCCGCGCGAGATCACGAGCGAACGCCTCCCCGATCCCCGACGAGGCCCCGGTCACGAGCGCGGTCTTCCCCTGATAGCGGCTCATCCTAGTGGTTCCTTTCGTAGCATTGTCGTTACTTGGTAACACTGTTTTCCAAAGGGTTAAAGAGACGCGGGCCCCGCGGCCCGCGAGTGCCTAATCCCTGAGCAGGGCCTCGACGAGCGTGGTGACGGTGTAGGCGTAGAGCGAGCGGGCCTCAGCCTCGTCAGCCAGGTGGCCGGCAAAGCGCAGGTGGATCACCCCATGGAGCGACGCCCAGAGCATCTTCGCGGTCTGGGCCGTATCGTCAGTGTGGAGGAGCTCGGCCTCTCGGTAGCCGTCCAGCACGGCGACGAGCAGACCGATCGCCGTGGCGACGTCCTGAATGCTCGCGGCGTCGGGTTTGAACTGGGGCAACGCACCGGCGAACATGAGGGCGTAGAACTGGGGGTGCTGGCGGGCGAACTCCCAGAAGGCCCAGGCGAGTGCGGTCAGGTAATCGCGCGGCTCGCCCTGAGGCGGGACCGTGGCTAGGTCGGCGTGGAGCAGCCGGCAGCCCTCCTGGTAGAGCGCGTTGGACAGGCCGTCCTTGCTGCCGAAGAGGTTGTAGATCACGGTGGTAGAGCAGTCGAGCTCCTGGGCGATGCGCCGCACGGTGACTGCCTCGGGCCCCTGGCCAAGCAGAACCCGCTCGGCGGCGGCGACAACGGTTCGCCGCAGCGTCTCCTGGTTCTGGTCTCGCGCCGCGCTGTAGGTTTGCATAGGATCGGCGTGTTCCTAAAATAACACTGTTATTGATAGAGTGCAGTGTATCTCAAGGATGGTGGTTCGTCAAGGGGGAGAAGGCGTTTTTCACGAGGATCTCCCTTGCGGACACCCCTACAGCCCACGGCGCATGATACGGTCTGCTACGCCAGGTGCGGCACGCTGGAGGAGCAGGAGCAGCCGTGATTTGCCAATGGGGATCACCGCCTGGTCGCGGGCGAAGGCCGGCCAGAACTCGTCCACCAGGGCCTGAGGGGTGATCTTGCCCGAGCCTCGGCCCGCGGTCATCCCCGTGTCGACCAGGGGCGGGATCACCTCGAACACCCGCACTGGCGTGCCCTCCAGCTGCCAGCGCAGGGCGCGGGTGGCGAGGTGCAGCCCGGCCTTGCTGCCGCAGTAGACTGCCGCACTCTGCTTCGGCACGTAGGCCAGGCCCGAGGTGATGTTCACGATCGCCGCCTCGGGCCGGGCGAGCAGCTGCGGCAGGAGCAGTTTGATCAGCGTGAGCGGGCCGGAAAGGTTGGTCGCCAGCTCACTGGCGATCAGCTCTGCCGACACATTGGTGTCGGCGAAGTCGTAGTTGTTCTGCACTGCCGCGTTGTTGACGAGCACCGTGACGTCCGGGCAGGTGGCGGCCAGGCGCTCGAGGGCGCCGCCATCAGCCATGTCGGCGACATGGGTTTCGACGAGGGGGTGCTCGGCTTAGACACGCGCGGGAGGAGCGTGTGACCAGATCGCGAGGGGCAATTTCAAGCCACGGGCTGCCGTGGCGATAGCGCAATGGCCGGAGGCTCGCTCACGCCCTATAGGTCGTGCGCCCGCCCCCGAAGCCGGCGTAGGTGCCGCCGCAGCAGCCATCGCACGAGCAGCCGCTGTACGAGAAGCTCTTGCCGCAGACACTGCACTCCATCGTCCAGTCATGCCAGTCGGTCGGGCGACCGCGGTCGCGGCAGTGGTCGCAGCCGTAGACAGGCAGCTCATCGGCGGAGAACTCCGTGCGCTGGGCCTTGATCTGCGCCACGTACCGGTCGAAGAACGCGCGCACATCCGGGTCTTGCAAGGCGGTCATAAACTCTGGCGCCAGGGCTGCGCGGGCGACGTAGCGCTCATCGTGGGCAAAGAGCCTGGTGCAGGCTTCGAACAACGCCTCCCGCTCGCCAAGCATGGCGTAGACGCCGGCGAGCGCAAAGCGGGTCCGCTCGCGGTTGCGCCGCCCGTCGCGGCTGAGGTAGTCGGCGAGGGCACGGCGGAGGTAGGGGCCGGCCTCGTTGTGGCGGCCGAGCTGCACGAGCGCCAGCCCTGTGCGGTGCCAACCGCTGGGCGTCGCCTCTTCGCCGGCGACGTCGTGCTTGACGGCCACGGCCCAGGCTTGTTGGTAGCAGGCGGCCGCCTGCTCCCACTCCCCTCGCTCGTGATGGCGGTCGCCCTCGGCAAAGAGAGCCGTCGGATCATCCAGCTGGCGTTTTACCAAGGCGCGTGCACGTTTTCCCATAGCTGCCCCTGTAGCTTGTGGTGGAGTGTCGAGTGCCTGCTTTAGCGACTGCGCAGCCCGCTCAGCATGACATCACGGGCGGTGGCCAGGATCTCTGCGCTGCTCAGCCCGAGCTCGTGGCGCTGGTACTGGTACAGGTCGATGGCGAAGGGGGCGAGCAGCACATCGGCCGCAACCGCCGGGTTGAGCGGGCGGATCTCGCCCCGGGTCAGCGCGTGGGCCAGGAGCGTCTGTAGCGCGGCGCGCATCCACTGGTAGATCGGTGTGGTGTAGAGCCACCCCCGGCGCGGGCCGAGGGCGGCGTCGCCGGCCGCGCTCAACAGCGCGCCGTTCTCCTCGTTGAAGGCGGCCAGCCCCTCCAGAAAGGCCGCGATCAGGCCCAGCGCGTCGTCTGGCTCGAGCGCGGCCCGGCGCTCCATCTCCTCGGCGAAGCGCAGGGCATTCTCGCCGAGCAGCGCCAGCGCAAGGGCGCCCTTGTGAGGGTAGCGCCGGTAGAGCGTGCCCTTGCCCACTCCCGCCGCCGCGGCGATCTCCTCCATCGTCACGTGGTCGACCCCGTGATCGGCGAAGAGCGCGCGCGCCGTGGCGAGGATCTGCTCGCGGTTTGCCGCCGCGTCCCGGCGCTCGCCGCGGCCGCCGAGGTCCGGGTGGGCAAACGTCAGCGGGGGTATGCGCAGGCTCGGCGTCGGTCCTTCGCTGCCACCAGGGCCTTGGTGCTCGGTCATCGCTCGCTCCGCGCTGTGCTTGCTGAGAAAGGGGTTGGTCGTCTCACTCTTGACAAGTGGACGCTCGTCCGCTATCCTTTAAGAGGACGGCCGTCCACTTGAGTATAACACAGGCGGCCTCACGCTGCCACCACGGCCGAAGAAGCGTCAATGGCTATCCCAGCCAGGAGTGTACACACCATGAAGGTTTTTCTTACCGGAGCGACGGGCTACATCGGCAGCGCAGTGGCAGAGCGGCTGCTAGCGGCGGGGCACGCTGTGATCGGCCTGGCCCGCTCGGAGCAGGCGGCGGCGACGCTGGAGGCGCGGGGGATCATTCCGCACCGCGGCGACCTGACCGACCCCGAGAGCCTCTACGCCGCGGCGCGGGCGGCCGACGGAGTGATCCAGCTCGCCCAGGCCCAATTCGCGCCGGACGGTGATTTCGCGGCCCAGATGGAGGAGCTGGGGCGCGTCGCCAGCGGGGCGGTGGACGCGCTCCTACACGCGCTGGAGGGCACAGGCAAGCCGCTGATCCTGACCGGCGGAACGGGCGCCTACGGCGACACCGGCGAGCGGGTGGTCGACGAGGCGACGCCCATCCCGCCGCTGCCCATGCTGTCGAGCCTGGCCGAGAACGATCGCAAGGTACTCGGGGCGACGGGTATCCGAGGGATGGCCGTCCGGCCGGCGATCGTCTACGGGCGTGGTGGCGGTCCGGTGCGCATGCTGGTGGAGATGGCTCGGCAGACCGGCCGGGTGCTCTACACCGGCGACGGCCAGAATCTGCTCTCCATGGTGCACGTAGACGACGTGGCCGAGCTGTATCTGCTGATGCTGGAGCGAGCGCCGCGCGGCACGCTGGTCAACGCCGTGGCCGAGCCGTTCGTCACCCAGCGCGCGTTGCTGGAGGCGGTGAGCCAGGCGGCGGGGCTAGGCGGGGCGGTAGCACCAATGCCGGAGGAGCAAGCGCGGGTGATGGCTTATGGTGCAGGCGGGCTGTTCGCCCGCAACTCGCGGGTCTCGGCGGCGCGGGCAAGAGCCCTGCTTGGATGGGCGCCTACGCGGCCCTCCGTGCTCGACGAGCTCGCACGCGGCTCATACGGCCTCCCTGGCGAGGAATGACCGGCTACGTGTCGGTCGCGGTAAGCAGTGGGGAGGGCTCGGCCTGGCCCTCCCGCCGTAGAAACAGCCGATAGACCGCGGGATATTCGACAGTGCTACGTCCGCAATTTACTTGATGGAAGAGGCTGTTGCGCTGCTTCCAAAGGTCGCGACCTCCTGCAGATGTGGTGGGTGGAGCGGAAGGTTAGAGACCGTTGATGCTGAGGCCGCCGTCGGTAGTCAGCTCCGAGCCGACGACGAAGGTTGAGTCAGTCGAGGCGAGAAATACCGCCGCCCGGGCAATCTCCTCGGGCTGCCCGAAGCGCTTGATCGGCAGGCGGGCCCCCACCATCTGCGCGAAGCCCTGCACCACCTCCGCCGGCAGGCCCAGCTTACCGTAGAGCGGCGTCTCCACAGGGCCGATGTTCAGCGTGTTCACCCGAATGCCCCGGGGAGCGAGCTCCGCCGAGAGCGTGCGGGCCAGCGAGTGCACCGCGGCCTTGCTCGCCGAGTAGACTGAAGCGTTGGCGAAGCCGACGTGGGCGTTGACCGAGCCGTTCAGGATGACGCTGGCCCCGTCGCTGAGCAGCGGCAGCGCCGCCTGGAGCGTGAAGAAGAGCCCCTTGAAGTTGGTGTCGACGATCTCGTCGAAGAAGGCCTCGCTTGTCTCGCCCAGGGCGCTGAAGCGGCCGATGCCCGCGTTGGCGAAGAGCACGTCCACCCGCCCGAAGCGCTCACCGACCTCGCGAAAGAGGCCTGCCCGGTCGGCGTCCTTGCGCGTGTCGGCGACGACGGCGACAACCCCCGCGCCCAGCTCGCGCTCCGCCGCCGCGAGCGCATCTGCCGACCGGGCCGTGATGACGACCTGCGCCCCCTCGTCGCGGAACGCTCGCGCCGTCGCGTAGCCGATCCCGCTGCTCCCGCCCGTGATCACCGCCACCTTGCCGTCGAGCTTGCCCATGGTTGTCGCTCCTGTGTGTAGACTATTCGAACAGCATCGCTAGTTATTGAGCTTTCGCTCAAGAATAGCCGCAAAAAAAAGCGCCGTCAGCCGAGCGCGGCGAGCGTCGTGTCGACGATGGCGAGGAGTGCCGCCCGATCAGGCTGAACCTTTGCGGTAAGGCGCAGCCCGAAGAGGCTATTGACTAGGAAGGCCGCCAGGGTCTCGGGGTCGCGGTCAGCGGCGATCTCGCCGGCGCGCCGGGCCTGGAGGATGGCGTCGTGGAACAGAGCAGTCATCTGGTCGCGGCTGGCCGCAACGCGCGCCCGCACTTCGGGATCGCGGTCGGCGAGCTCGGCGGCCGAGTTGACCATCAGGCAGCCCTTGTGGTCAGGGTCGGCGCTGTCCTGCTCAACCACGAGGGCGAAGAAGCGCGCGATTGCCGCCCGCCCTGTCTCAGGGCCGGTGAACAGCTCGCAGGCGAGGCGGTACTCGCGCTCCTGGTAGCAGCGCAACGCCTCCAGGAAGAGCGTGTGCTTATCGGTGAAGGCGTTGTAGAGGCTGCCGGGGTTGAGCCCCATCGCGGCGCCGAGGGCCTGCACCGAGGCGGCCTCGTAGCCCTGGCGCCAGAACAGCTCCATCGCCTGCTGAACCGCCTTGTCCCGGTCGAACTCCCGTGGCCGTGGCATGCTCCTCCTCCTTGCCCCTACTTTAGCAGTTTTTGAGCAAACAGTCAAGAATGAAAAGAGGCGACGTTCACCGGTCATCATGGCTCCAGAGCATCAAAACGATCGGCGCACTGCCTCAGCCAGCCGACGAGGACTGCTACCTCCTCGGGTTGCAAGCGGTCGAGCATTCGCGCCTCCACGGCGTTGACATGGTCGTGAGCCTTACCGAGGGCTGCCTGCCCCGCTGGGGTCAGGTAGAGCTGGATCACCCGACCGTGCTCGGGGTGGGCCTGGCGCGCCAACAGGCCCGCGCTCACCAGCCCCCGCACGATCTCATTCATCGTCTGCGGGGTCACGAACGCTCGGCGCGCGAGGGCCGCGTTCGAGGCCCCCGGCACCTCGGCGATGGCGCTCAGCGTCGCGTACTGGGGCATGGTCAGGTTCAGCGGCCGCAGCGCCGCGTCGGTGGCGAGCCGCAGCAGGTGCTGCGCCCGCTTCAGCTGATAGCCCACCCGGTGCTCCACCATCGTATTGTCCTTGACAAGTATCAGTGCCCTGATATAATATCAGTATCCTGATACTAAGGATACCACAGAGAGAGGAGCCCGCCAATGGCGACTATCGAGGGACCCGACTTCGTGGCCCTTCAGGTGCGCAACCTGGCCGACGCAGTCCACTTCTACGAGGAGGTCGTCGGCCTCGCGCGGGCCCCGCAAAGCCCACCCGATGCCGTGGTCTTCGCCACCCGGCCAATCGCCTTCGCGGTGCGCACCCCGCTTCCCGGCGTGCAGCTCGACGCCGGCCAGCCCGGACTGGGCGTCGCCCTCTGGCTGAAGGCTGACGACGCGCCCGCCATGCTCGCCCGGCTCCAGGAGCGCGGCGTGCCGATCGTCCGCCCGCTCGCCCAGAGCCCCTTCGGGCAGACCTTTGTCTTCCGCGACCCGGACGGCTACCTGATCACCGTCCACGACGCGTAACAGGAGCGGCGATGCAGTACTGGATCAACACCGTCTCGCGGGCCCATGTGCTCACTGGCGTGGCCGGAGGCTTCACCCAGGCCGACCACGGTCGCAATACCCGGCTGCGCCAGCTGCGGCGTGGGGACTGGCTCGTCTTCTACTCGCCGCGCACCGAGTTCCGCGGCGGCGAGCCGCTTCAGGCCTTCACGGCCATGGGCCAGATCGCCGACGACGCCCCCTACCAGGTCGAGATGACACCGACGTTTCACCCCTGGCGTCGGGCGGTGGCCTTTGCGGCGAGCCGGGAGGCCCCAATCCAGCCGCTCATCCCCGACTTGGCGTTCATCGAGGACAAGCAGCAGTGGGGCTTCCCGTTCCGCCGCGGCCTGTTCCGCATCGAGCATCTGGACTTCGCCCGGCTCGCCGCGGCAATGGGTGTGGAGTTGGGCGCAGAGGCCTGATCAGGGAGGCTAGAGGTTCGAGCGTCACCCCCCGATCAGGCCAGCAGGGCCAGGTTCAGGTAGGGCAGGCTGCCGCAGGCCGGCGGC
>CAZKTU010000261.1:0-8988 GCA_964555675.1 uncultured Oscillochloris sp. | reverse complement strand
CCAGCCCGGCGGGCAGGCCCACGTGTCTGCCCCTGCCCGGCCTTGGTCTTTGGTCCTTGGTCTTTCGTCCCCGACTCCACGCGAACTTCCGCTACGCACAACTAACCCCACACCTGGTTGCGGAAGCCCAGGGGTGTGAGCCCCACGGTCTGCTTGAAGCGGTGATAGAAGGGCGCGGGGCTCTCGTAGCCGACGGCCTCGGCGACGGCGGCCACGGTCAGGTCGGTGTTGCGCAGCAGCTGTTTGGCCCGCTCGATGCGCAGGGCGGTGAGGTAGCCCAGGTAGCTGCGGCCGAGCTGCCGGCGCATCAGGGCGGCCAGGTGCGACGAGCTCATGCGCGCGACATCGGCCACCTCGCCCAGGCGCAGGTCCGAGCGGTGCAGGTTGTGCTGGATATGGGCCAGGGCGCGGGCCAGGGCGCTGCCCTGCTCGGCCGCCGGCCCGCCCGGCGCCCTTGCCGCAGGCTGGCCGATGGGGGCGGCGAGCCCCAGCTGGTCGAGGGCCGCCAGCAGCTCGTCGGCCACGATCGGTTTGAGCAGGTAGTCGGCGGCGCCGATGCGCAGCGCCTGGCGAGCGTAGGCGAACTCTTTGTGGGCGCCCAGCATGACCAGCATGGTCGTGGGGCGCTCGGCGCGGATCTGGGCCCCCGCCGTCAGGCCGTCGAGCCCGGGCGTATTGATGTCGATCAGGACGAGGTCGGGCTGCAGCGTGCGGGCCAGGCGGACGGCCCGGTCGCCGGCGTCGACCTCGACCAGCGGGCCGAGCCATGGGCGTTCGCGCGTAACAATCTGGGCGATGGTGGTGCGGGTGTTTGGCGTGGCGTCGGCGATCAGAACCCCGGTCATGGCAACCTCGACCCCTCGTGCGGCTCGGCGATGAGCCGCGGGCGGTGACGATGGGCTACGCAAAGACGGGCGGCGCCCTTGCGGGCAGCCACCAGAGCCGCGCGGCCTATTCTTCAACGGGATTGCCTTCATGATAACAGAATTTTTACCACGTGTCGACTAGTGGCCAGGTCAAGCGATCCGGATAGTCGGATCATCGATTCGATGATTGCGCCCGCCCCGCGCCCCT
This sequence comes from uncultured Oscillochloris sp., assembly GCA_964555675.1. Lineage (GTDB taxonomy): Bacteria > Chloroflexota > Chloroflexia > Chloroflexales > Chloroflexaceae > CAIWXH01. Next base: position 7,914 of record CAZKTU010000261.1, on the reverse strand, counting down.
GCGTATCCTACGGCTCTCACCCTACGCTGATGAGGAGTCAATGATGACAGCAGGCGCAACTACGCCTACCGCGCGCGTATCCGGCTGGCTCGCCGAGTTCGGGGCCGCCCTCGACCGCCGCAACAGCGCCGCCGCCGCGGCCCTGTTCGCCGAGGACAGCTACTGGCGCGATCTGGTCTCCTTCACCTGGAACATCAAGACCATGGAGGGCCGCGCCGCGATCGCCGAGATGCTCGACGCCACCCTCGACGAGGTGCAGCCCGGCAGCTGGCAGATCGACGGCGAGGCCAGCGAGGCCGGCGGCGTGACCGAGGCCTGGATCACCTTCGAGACCGCCGTCGCCCGCGGCAAGGGCCACATCCGCCTCAAGGGCGAGCAGTGCTGGACCCTCCTCACCACCATGGTCGAGCTCAAGGGCCACGAGGAGCCCCGCGGCTTCACCCGCCCCATGGGTGTGCAGCACGGCGTGGTCCAAGAGCGCAAGACCTGGCTCGAGCAGCGCCAGCAAGAGCAGGCCGAACTGGGCTACACGACCCAGCCCTACGTAGTGATCATCGGCGGCGGCCAGGGCGGCATCGCCCTCGGCGCGCGCCTCAAGCGCCTCGGCGTGCCCACGATCATCGTCGAGAAGAACGAGCGCCCCGGCGACTCGTGGCGCAAGCGCTACCGCTCGCTCTGCCTCCACGACCCGGTCTGGTATGACCACCTGCCCTACCTGCCCTTCCCCGACCACTGGCCGGTCTTCGCCCCCAAGGACAAGATCGGCGACTGGCTCGAGATGTACACCAAGGTCATGGAGCTGAACTACTGGACCTCGAGCGAGGCCAAGAGCGCCCGCTACGACGAGCTGCGCGGCGAGTGGGAGGTCGTCGTCGAGCGCGCCGGCGAGACCGTCGTGCTGCGTCCCAAGCAGCTGGTCCTGGCCACCGGCATGTCGGGGGTGGCCAACATCCCCAGCTTCCCCGGCGCCGAGAGCTTCACGGGCCAGCAGCACCACTCGAGCAGGCACCCCGGCGGCGAGGAGTTCCGCGGCAAGCGGGTCGTCGTGATCGGCTCGAATAACTCGGCCCACGACATCTGCGCCGACCTGTGGGAGCACGGCGCCGACGTGACCATGGTCCAGCGCACCTCGACCCACATCGTGAAGTCCGAGACCCTGATGGACATCGGCCTCGGCGGCCTCTACTCCGAGCAGGCTGTGGCCAACGGGATCACCACCGACAAGGCCGACCTGATCTTCGCCTCGCTGCCCTACCGCATCCTGCACGAGTTCCAGATCCCGCTCTATCAGCAGATGGCCGAGCGCGACGCCGAGTTCTACAAGCAGCTCGAGGCGGCCGGCTTCATGCTCGACTGGGGCGACGACGGCTCGGGCCTGTTCATGAAGTACCTGCGCCGCGGCTCGGGCTACTACATCGACGTGGGCGCCTCGCAGCTGATTATCGACGGCAAGATCAAGCTCAAGAGCGGCCACGGCATCGACCGCATCACCGAGAACGCGGTCGTGCTGACCGACGGCACCGAGCTGCCCGCCGACGTGATCGTCTACGCCACCGGCTACGGCTCGATGAACGGCTGGGCGGCGAAGCTAATCTCGCAAGAGGTCGCCGACAAGGTGGGCAAGTGCTGGGGCCTCGGCTCGGGCACCACCAAGGACCCCGGCCCCTGGGAGGGTGAGCAGCGCAATATGTGGAAGCCGACCCGCCAGGAGGCCCTCTGGTTCCACGGCGGCAACCTGCACCAGTCGCGCCACTACTCGCAGTTCCTCTCGCTCCAGCTCAAGGCCCGCTACGAGGGCATCGCCACCCCGGTCTACGGCCTGGCCGAGAGCTACCACACCGCCTAGGAAACGCGGTATGGAGGGCCTGGCCCTCCACATCCACCCTACCTGACCAGGAGACGAGGAGCGTGGCTCCTCGTCTCTTTCGCATCTCGGGGTCGTCCTGGCACAGTTCTTGCATTCACCAGTGCAGCATCATCTTTACTCTGGAACAGCCACGATGACCGATCTGCTCCCTGGCGGCGGCGAGATGGGTGAGCGTATCCGCTCATTCGACTGGTCGCAGACCCCTCTGGGCCCGATCGAGGCCTGGCCCCAGAGTCTGAAGACCGCCGTGCGGATCATGCTCGCCTCGCGCCAGCCGATCTGGTTGGGCTGGGGGCCCGAGCTGACCAAGCTCTATAACGACCCCTACAAAGCCATCGTCGGCGGCAAGCACCCCGCGGCTCTGGGGCAGCCGGCCGCGGTCGTCTGGCGCGAGATCTGGGACGAGATCGGCCCGCTGCTGCATACGGCCCTGGGCGGCGTCGAGGGCACCTACGTCGAGGCCCGGCGCCTGATCATGGAGCGTAACGGCTACCCCGAGGAGACCTACTACACCTTCTCCTACAGCCCCATCGCCGGCGATGACGGCAGTGTCGGGGGCATCTTCTGCGCCAACACCGACGACACCCACCGCGTGATCGGCGAGCGCCAGCTGGCCCTGCTGCGCGATCTGGCCGCTCAGACCGCCGACGCGCGCACCGTCGCAGAGGCCTGCGCCCTGGCCGCGAGCTGCCTCGCGACCAACCCCTACGATCTGCCCTTCGCCCAGCTCTACCTGGTCGACCCCGCCTCCCAGACGGCAGAGTTGGCCGCCACGAGCGGCGGCATCGAGCGGGGAGGCGCCGCGGCCCCCGCCAGCGTCGCCCTCGACCGGCCAGGCCTCTGGCCCTTCGCCGAGGTGCTGGCGAGCGGGCGCGCCCTTCAGGTGGACCGCTCCTCTCTCGCCCTGCCGCTGCCCACAGGCGCCTGGGACCGCGCGCCCCAGCAGGTCGTCGTGACCCCGATCGCCTCGCAGGGGCGCGGGGGCGTGGCCGGTTTGCTGGTGGTCGGCCTGAACCCCTACCGGCTCTTCGACGACGGCTATCGCGGCTTCCTCGACCTGGTCGCGGCGCAGATTGCCGCCGGCATCGCCAATGCCCAGGCCTACGAGGACGAGCGCAGGCGGGCCGAGGCCCTCGCCGAGCTCGACCGCGCCAAGACGGCCTTCTTCTCGAACGTCAGCCACGAGTTCCGCACGCCCCTGACCCTGCTGCTCGGCCCGCTCGACGAGCTGCTGAGCGCCGAGGGGACTCTGCCGCCCGCCCAGCGCGAGCAGGTCGAGCTCGCCCGGCGCAACGCCTTGCGCCTGCTCAAGCTGGTCAATATCCTGCTCGACTTCTCGCGCCTCGAGGCCGGGCGCATGCAGGCCGCCTACACTCCGACCGACCTGGCCGACCTCACCGCCGACCTGGCCAGTGTCTTTCGCGCCGCCGTCGAAGACGCCGGCCTGCGCCTCACCGTCAGCTGCCCGCCCCTCGCCGAGCCGGTCTATGTCGACCGCGAGATGTGGGAGAAGATCGTCTTCAACCTGCTCTCGAACGCCTTCAAGTTCACCTTCGCGGGCGAAATTGCCATCACCCTGCGGCAGGTCGGCCCGACGGTCGAGCTGACCGTGCGCGACAGCGGCACCGGCATCCCCGAGCACGAGCTGCCCCATATCTTCGAGCGCTTCCACCGCGTCAAGGGGGCCCGCGGGCGCACCTTCGAGGGGAGCGGGATCGGCCTCGCCCTTGTGCGCGAGCTGGCGGCGCTCCACGGCGGTAGCGTGGCCGTGGAAAGCGAGCCGGGGCGCGGCAGCGCCTTCACAGTGAGCCTCCCCCTCGGCGTGGCCCACCTGCCCCCCGAGCGCATCGCCCCGCCTCCCGCCGCGGGCAGCGTCCGTGGCGAGCTCTATATCGAGGAGGCCCTGCGCTGGGCGCCGGACGAGGCCCTGCGGAGCGCGGGCAGCGAGACGGCCCTCGCCCCCCAGGGTGGCGGGTGGGCCGGTCTGGCCGATCAGGGCGCAGCGCCCGCGCGCATCCTGCTGGCCGACGATAACGCCGATATGCGCGCCTATGTCAGCCGGCTGCTCAGCCAGAGCTATACGGTCTTCGCCGTGAGCGACGGCGCGGCGGCCCTGCACGAGGCGCGGCGGCAGCCATTCGACCTGGTGCTGGCCGACGTGATGATGCCCGAGCTGGACGGCTTCGGGCTGCTGCGGGCCCTGCGGGCCGATGACGCCCTGCGGACCATCCCGGTGATCCTGCTCTCGGCCCGCGCCGGCGAGGAGGCCCGCGTCGAGGGGATGCAGGCCGGGGCCGACGACTATCTGACCAAGCCCTTCAGCGCGCGCGAGCTGCTGGCCCGCATCTGGGCCAACCTCGAGCTGGCCCGGATCAGGCGCGAGGCCGCCCAGCGCGAGCAGCAGTTGCGCCAGTCCGCCGAGGTGGTCACCGGGCGACTGCAGCGCATCCTGGCGGGCATCAACGACGACTTCGTGATGTACGACGACGATTGGCGCTATGTGTATGTCAACGACAACGCCGCGCAGTCCCTCGGCTACCCCAAGGAACAGCTGATCGGCCAGCGCATCTGGGATCTCTTCCCCGATGCCGTCGGCAACCGCTTCTACCAGGAGATGCTGCGCGGCAAGGCCGAGGGGCGCGATGTGGTCTTCGAGCACTACTACCAGCCCTGGGGGAAGTGGATCGAGAACCGCGCCTACCCCATTGCCGACGGCATGCTGCTCTTCTCGACCGATATCACCGAGCGCAAACAGGCCGAGGAGGCCCTGCGCGAGAGCGAGGCCCGCTTCCGCAACATGGCCGACCACGCCCCGGTCATGATCTGGGTCACCGAGGTCGACGCGAGCTGCTCGTACCTGAGCAAGAGCTGGTATAGCTTCACCGGGCAGGAGCCTGAGAACGGTCTCGGCTTCGGCTGGCTGCAGGCCGTCCACCCTGACGACCGCGCCCACTCGGCCACGGTCTTCACAGACGCCCACGAGCGGCGCGTCGCCTTCAGGCTCGACTACAGGCTGCGGCGCTCGGACGGGGTCTACCGCTGGGCGATCGACTCGGCCGCGCCGCGCTTTGGCCCCACCGGCGACTTCCTGGGCTATATCGGCTCAGTATTTGACATAACAGAAATCAAGCAGGCTGAGCTGAACGCGCAGTTCATGGCCGACCTGGGCGCGGCGATTGGCGGCATGGTCGAGCTGGAGCCCGCTGCGATCGAGCAGGTAGTCATCGAGCGGGTCGGCGCCTATCTGGACGGCGCCAGCTGCTACTTCGGGCATATCGACGGCGAGCTGGTCGAGGTGCGCCACGAGTGGCGGCGCGCGGGCCCGGCCAGGGTTGGCCGCTTCAACCTGGGCAACTACCTCCCACCCGAGGTCGTGGCTCAGTCGCGCCAGGATCAGGCGATGGTGGTCGACGACGCGACCCGCGACCCGCGGCTCGCCGCGACAGCGGCCCTCTTGCAGCAGCGCGCCATCGGCGCCTGCATCGTCGTGCCGGTGATCCACCTGGATGAGTGGGTGGGCTCCCTCAGCATCGTGAGCGGGCAGCCGCGGGCCTGGCGGCCCGACGAGGTGCAGCTACTGCGCGATGTGGCGGCCCGCGTCTGGCCTCTGCTCGAGCAGGCCCGCGCCCAGGCGGCCCTGCGGGGCAGCGAGGCCCGCCTGCAGCTACTCTACGCCCAGGAGCAGGCGGCGCGCGCCCAGGCCGAGGAGGCGAGCCGGCTCAAGGACGAGTTCCTGGCCACAGTCTCGCACGAGCTGCGCACGCCCCTGACCGCCTTCCTGGGCTACGCCGAGCTGTTGCAGCGCCGCCCGCGCGACGAGGCCTACGTGGCGCGGACGGTGGCGAAGATGGTGCGCAGCGCGAAGGACCAGGCCCAGCTGATCGAGGACCTGCTGGACGTCTCGCGCATTGTGAACGGCAAGCTGCGCATCGAGCTGCAGCGCATCGACCTGGGCGAGGTCGTGGGGGCCGCCCTCGACACGGTGCGGCCGACCCTCGACGCCAAGGGGCTCAGCCTGCATCTGCGCCTCGACCCCGAGGCCGCCGTCATCCTCGGCGACGCTAACCGCCTGCAACAGGTGGTCTGGAACCTGCTGGCCAACGCGACGAAGTTCACCCCCCCGGGCGGGAGCATCTTCGTGCAGCTCGAGCCCGAGGGTCGCGAGGCCGTGCTCTCGGTGCGCGACACGGGCCAGGGGATCAGCCCGGCCTTTCTGCCCTTCGTCTTCGACCGCTTCCGCCAGGCTGACAGCACGAGCACGCGCGTCCAGGGCGGGATCGGCCTTGGTCTCTCGATCGTGCGCCACCTGGTCGAGCTTCACGGCGGCTCGGTCGGGGCGATGAGCCCCGGCGAGGGCCAGGGGGCGACCTTCACGGTGAGGCTGCCGCGCCTGATCGTCGGCGGCGGGCCCGCCGACGACGGCTGGGCGGGCGAAGGGCATAGCGCGCAGCCCCTCTATCCCCACGAGCTGCGCGGGCTGCGCGTGCTCCTCGTCGACGATCAGCCCGCCATCCTCGAGGTGCTGCAGGATGTGCTCGAGCCGTGCGGCGTGATTGTGCAAGCCTGCTCGAGCGCCCGCGGGGCCCTCGAGGCCCTGCGCAGCTGGCGGCCCGATGTGCTGGTGTCCGATATCGCCATGCCCAACGAGGACGGCTACTGGCTGATCGATGCGGTGCGGGCGTTGCCGCCCGACGTGGGCGGCGCCACCCCCGCCGTGGCCCTGACCGCCTATGTGCGCGTCGAGGACCACCTGCGGGTCATGGCGGCGGGGTTCCAGCAGTATGTCCCCAAGCCCGTCGAGCCCGCCGTCCTGCAGCATGTCCTCGCCCGCCTCGCTCGCGCCGAGGCCCTCGACTGAGCGAAGGCGGACGACCGGAGGCCGGCGCAGCCCCCGCTGTTCGTCGCTGCTCGCCGGCCCACGGTCAGCTGCCGGCAGCCCTGTACCCAACCTCCTGGATGAGCCAGCTGTTGCCGTCGGGGTCGCTGAGCGCGATGAACGAGCCGTAGTTGCGGCGGGTCGGGTCGAGCCCGGGCGTGCGCACGCCGTTCTCGAAGTGGAAGGTCTCGCCCATTGCGACGCCGCGCCCGGCGAGGGTGGCCCGCGCCTCTTCGATGTCGTTGACGACCAGGTGCAGGCCCTGGATCGAGCCGGGCGTCATCTGGGTGACCCCGACCCCGATCGTGATCGAGCAGGCCGAGCCGGGCGGCGTGAGCTGCACGACGCGGAAGGTCTCGCTGGCCTGGTGGTCGACGTCGACGGCGAACCCCAGCTGCTCGTGGTAGAAAGCCTTGGCGCGGTCTACGTCGGTCACCGGGAGCAGCACGAGCTCGAGCTTCCAGTCCATGCCGTCACCTCCATACTGGTGAAAATCGGCTAAATATAACTCATATGTGCTAATTTGTCAAGACGAAATGGCGATGGGTCTACCCGCGCATGGGCGCGGGCTATGGCATAATGAAGCTATGCAAGTGCCAGGTCGCCAACCAGGGTCCGCGTACAGCCTCGCCTGGGGTTTCGTCGCCGCCGTCGCGGGCAGCCTGTGCTGTATCGGCCCGGCCGCCGCCGTGCTGCTGGGCCTGGGGGCCTCGTCGGCCCTGGCCGCGCTACAGCTCGGTCGAACGCCGGCATCTCTCCTCGGGCTGGGGCTCCTGGCCCTCGGGGTCGCCCTGGCCATGCGCCGCGGGGCCGCCTGTGGGCTCGGCCGGGCCCGTCGCCTGCGCGCGCCCGCCCTGATGCTGCTCGCCTTTGGCCTCTGCTATTGGGGCCTGGCCTACGCGCTGCCCGCCGCGGCCGCCCAACGCATCGCGGCGGCCCCGGTCGTCGCGCCCCCTGCCGCCCCGGCGGCCGTCGAGGTCGCGCAGGCCCGTCGCCTGACCCTGAGCATCGAGAAGATGGACTGCGCGCCCTGCGTGGCCCAGGTCAATCGCCTCCTGGCCGAGCAGGGCGGTGTGCTCGCCTTCGTCGCCCTCGCCGAGTCCGACGAGGTGACGGTGGACTACCTGCCGGCCGAGGTCGCCGCCGCGACCCTGGCCCATCTCTTCCCCCC
>CAZKTU010000260.1:0-9153 GCA_964555675.1 uncultured Oscillochloris sp. | reverse complement strand
TGCCTCCCAGCCGCAGGCAGCGGCGAAGAGCGTACCTCGGTTAAGCTTGTCTCACGCGCGCACCGCCTCGGCCTTGCGACGGTAGCGGCGCATCAGCGGGGTGACCGAGATGCCGTGGACGACGATCGAGGCCGCCACACTCACGGCGACGATGCCGGAGATCTGCAGCGCCAGCTCGCCCTCGACCCCGTGGGTGATTGCGTACATCAGGTAGTAGAGCGAGCCGATGCCCCTGATGCCGAACCAGGCCGTCAGGCTGCGCTGGAATGAGCCCATCTGCGAGCCGAGCAGCCCGACGTAGACCGCCAGCGGCCTGAGCAGCAGGATCAGCAGGGGCACGAACCAGAGCACTCCCGGCGGCGCCTGCAGGGCCAGGGGGACGAGCAGGCTGCCGAGCACCAGCACCATGGCCACCTCGCCGATGCGCTCGAGCTGCTCGTTGAAGCCGAGCACCGCCTGGGCCATGTAGGCCGGGGCCTGCTCGGCGTCCACCGCCACGTCGACGGCCGAGGCAGAGCCGGCGGCCTGGGTCGCGTCTACCTCGGCCGCCTCGGGCTCCTTCTCGGCGTTGGCCTCCAGCTCGATGTGGCGTAGGGCCAGGCCCGCGGCGAAGACCGCCAGGAAGCCATAGGCGTGGGCCAGGTGGGCGACCCCGTAGGCCAGGCCGATCAGCCCGAGGGCGAGGAAGTCGTCGAGGCCGACGGCCTTGCGGTGCTCGCGCCGCAGGTAGATCACCAGGCGTCCGACCAGCTGGCCGAGGAGCCAGCCGATGCCAAGCCCGGCCGGAATGGCCCAGAGCACGTCGATGGCCAGCCAGCGCCAGCCGAAGGCGCCCAGCTCGTGAAGCCCGAGCAGCCCGAGGCCGAGCATCACGAAGGGGAAGGCTGTGCCGTCGTTGAGCCCGGCCTCGCCGGTCAGGCCGAAGCGCAGGCGGTCCTGGTCGGTCGGGTGCTCGACCTGCACGTCCGAGGCGAGGACGGGGTCTGTGGGGGCCAGGATGGCGCCGAGCAGCACGGCGGCCCCCAGGCTCAACCCGAGCCCGGCCACGCCCACCAGGGCGATCAGCCCGACGGTGATCACCATGGCGCCGAAGGCCAGGCGCAGTGGGACGCGCCAGATCGGGTCGCGCAGCTTCGCCCGCAGTTTGAGCCCCGAGGTGAAGAGCGAGACGATCACCGCCACCTCGGTCAGGTGTTCGAGCAGCTTCGCGTCGCCGATCGGGTCGAGCTCGAGCAGGCCGAGGCCGACCGGCCCGATGCCGATGCCGATGAGCAGATAGAGCAGCGAGCTGCTGAGGGGCAAGCGCTCGAGGGACGAGTTTGCCAGGGCCATCAGGACGAAGACCGCGCCGACGATCAGGAACCATAACGAGACGATCATTGCCCCCCCTTGATGCGAAGATCCGGGGAGTGCTGAGCAAGGCCCGTGCCGCTGCCCCGCCAACGCGGGCGGCTATGGATCGTCGGCCAACAAGAGCTGGCGGCCGGTGCCGGGGATGACCATGCGCCGGAAGCCTGCGGCGGCCGGGTCGGCCATGAGCGCCCGCCACTCCGGGTCGCCGCCGAAGGCTCGCTCGAGCTTCTCGGAGACGACCACCATGCCGATCCGGCGCTCGCGCAGAAAGGTCATGAAGCCGCCCGTCTTCGCGTCGGGAGGCACGCGCTCGAACTGATCGCCAAGGTAGACATGGAAGCCGCCCTCGGCTTCGAGGAGGTTGGTCGGCGCGCTGATCGCCAGCCCGCGAATGAACTCCACCGTGTCGCGGTTGGGGTGGCCGGCGTCGCCCGCCGCCAGCCAGGTCTTCGCCACGGGCGGCGTCAGGGCGACCACGCTGAGCCCGGCCGCCACACAGACGATGGCCGCGCCCCGGCCGGGCCGGGGCGCCTCGGCGAGCAGCAGCCCCAGGGCGAGGGCCGCCACGACCCCGTGGAGCAGCAGGTAGTGCGGGCGCGGGTAGATCAGAACGGCCGAGAGGGCCGCGGGCGCGCAGAGCAGCCCAAAGATCGCCAGCCGCAGACCATGCTCGCTCAGCCGCCGCCTCAGTTCGCCGCGCCGCCGGACGCAGCCCCAGGCCACAGCCGCCAGGGCGAGCAGCCCGAGCGCCCAGGCCCCAGCGGTCCGGGACCAGGGGGCCGCGGGCGGCAGCAGGGGCGTGAAGTGGACGAGGAAGGCCGCGGCCAGGGCGGGCGGGTAGCCGAGCAGATTGCTCGCCACGTGCCGGGCCAGGGCGCCGGGGTTCGCCAGGGCCGCCGCTCCAAGGCTGTCGACCGCCCCGAAGCTCTCGGCGATCGCGCGCTCGTACTCGGTCCAGGGGTCCAGGCTCGACTGGCGCCAGGTCGCCCAGTTGAGCGCATAGTGCTGCGCGAAGGCCTCGAAGCCGCGGTCGTTGTTCCGGTCGAGGGCGGCCAGCCCGAAGGTGGCGGCAAGCCCGAAGGCGGCGACCAGAAAGACGGCCAGTTGGGCCAGTTCGACCCGCGCGACCAGGCGGGCCCGGCCGCGCCAGAGCAGGGCTAGGTAGAGGCCGAAGAGCAGCGCGCCGGCCAGGGCGTACTCGGGGCGCACGTACGAGCAGAGCAGGGCGCCGAGGGTCAGTATGAGCGTGGACCGCGTGGGCGAGCGCAGGTCGCGGGCCACGATCAGGAAGAGCATGCTCAGGCAGAGGGCGAGGCTGCCCGGCTTCGGCCAGACCGGCAGGTTGGCCGCGGCCAGCAGGAAGCACCAGGCGCAGCTCAGGGCCAGCAGGCGCGGCAGCGCGTAGGCCCGCAGCAGCAGATAGACCAGCAGCGGCGCCCCGGTGGCCAGGACCCGGTAGTTGAGATAGTAGAGCGCCACCGGCTCGGGCTGCAGCTGGGCGAGGCCGAAGTACCAGACCCCGTAGAGGGGCGCCCAGGCCGGCGGCAGCAGCCCGGCGCTGCGCAGGTGGGTCCCCGCGTAGAGGTAGCCCGTCTCGTCGAAAAGGGTCAGGTCGACCACCGCCTCGAGCCCGCTGCTCAGGCGCAGCCCGGCCAGGGCGAGGCAGGCCAGCAGCGCGAGGTCGAGACCATAGCGCAGGGAACGGGACATGGGCCACCACCGGGGTTGCTACGTTTGCGTACCCCGGCAGTATAGATGGGCATGCGAACCCTGGCCGAACCTGACCGGGGCTGGCGTGCGCTTTGGGCGCAGCCTGCTGGGTGGGGCCAGGGCCCGGGCCGCGCTGCCGGCGCACCAACTTTGTGGTATTCTTCTCTCTATGCCAGAGCTGTTTACTGCGCCATCGGGCCTCCGCGTGCTCGTGGAGGAGCTTCCCCATACGTACTCCGTCTCGATCGGCTGCTTCCTGGCGGCCGGCGCGCGGCACGAGGCGGCCTCGCAGGGCGGGGCGGCCCACTTTATCGAGCACATGCTCTTCAAGGGCACCCGGCGCTACCCCACGCCCCGCCTGATCTCGCAGGCGGTCGAGGGGGTCGGCGGGATGCTCAACGCCTCGACCGCCTACGAGTCGACGGTCTACTACGCGAAGGTGGCCACCATCCACTTCGACCGCGCCGTCGACGTGCTGGCCGAGATGGTCCAGCGGCCCCTCTTCGACCTGCACGAGCTCGAGAAGGAGCGCCGGGTGATCATCGAGGAGCTGCGCGGCCTCCAGGACGCCCCCGGCGACTGGGTCCACGAGCTGCTCCAGCAGACGATGTGGGCCGCCAGCCCCCTCGGCCGCGACATCGCCGGCAGCGTCGAGACGGTCAGCGGCCTCGGCCGGGCCGACCTGACCGGCTTCTGGCAGCGCCACTACAACCGGACCAACACGGTGATCTCGGTGGCCGGCAATATCAGCGCCCCCGAGGCCTACGCCGCAGTCGCCGCCGCCTTCGGCGACTTGCCCGACGGGGCGCCCACCGCGCCGCAGCCGTTGCCGCAGCCCACGCCCGGCCCGCGCTTGACTATGCTGGCCCGCGACACCGAGCAGGGCAACTTCTGCCTCGGGCTGCCCGGCCTCGCCTACGGCGACCCCGACCGGCGCCCGCTGCAGGTCCTCGACTCGATCCTCGGCGGCGGCATGTCCTCGCGGCTCTTCCAGCTGCTGCGCGAGGAGCATGGCCTGGCCTACAATGTGGGCTCGTACCACAACGACCTGTCCGACACCGGCATGTGGGTGGTCTACGGCAGCGTCGACCCCGAGGCTCTGCGCGACGCCGTGGCCCTCTGCCTCGAGACCCTGCGCGACCTCGCCCGCGGCGGGGTCACCCGCGACGAGCTGGCCATGGTCAAAGAGCAGGTCAAGGGCGGGCTGCTGCTCTCGCTCGAGGACACCTGGTCGGTCGCCTCGCGCAATGGGGCCCACCAGCTGCGCTACGGCCAGGTCGTGCCCGTCGAGCAGGTGGTGGCCGAGGTCGAGGCGGTGACCGCTGAGGATGTCGAGCGGGTGGCCCACAGGCTCATGCGTGACGACGCCCTGCACCTGGCGGTGATCGGCCCCTACGGCCCCGACGACGGGCGCGAGCTCGAGGGCATGATCTCCGAAGGCCTCTGAGCCGGGGCTGCCGCCGGCGCTCCAGCCGAGGTGCGGAACCCGGGGCGAATCAAACGGGCGCGCCGCCCTGGGTGCGCACGAAGCGAGCAACACATGGCTCAGATTGCGATCATTGGCGCGGGCGTGGCGGGGCTGGCGGCGGGTGGCGAGCTGGCGCGGGCCGGCCACGGCGTGGTGCTCTTTGAGAAGAGCCGCGGGGTCGGGGGGCGCGTCTCGACGCGGCGCGTGGCGGGCTTCGCCGTCGACCACGGCGCCCAGCTCATGAAGGCGCCCACGGCGGCCCTCGGCGCCCTCGTCGCGGCGGCCGGCGAGGCCTATGACTTGAGCGGGCCGGTCTGGGTCTTCGACGGCCAGGGGCAGGTCAGCCCGGGCGACCCCGACTTCAATGCCGAGCCCAAGTGGGTCTGGCCGCGCGGCAATAACGCCCTGGCGAAGCACATGGCCGCAGGCCTGAACATCCACTTCGAGAGCACCATTGCGTCCCTGCGGCGCGCCGGCGATGGCTACGAGGTGGTCGATGACGCCGGAGTCGCGGCCGGCCCCTTCGCGGCCGTGCTGCTGACCGCCCCCGCGCCCCAGACGGCCGCCATCCTCGCCGCCAGCGACCTCGACCCCGCCGCCCGCGACGAGCTGCTGGCGGCCCTGGCCCCCGTGCGCTACCGGGCCTGTATCTCGATCGCCCTGGCCTACCCGACGCGGCCTGCGCCGCCCTGGTACGCCCTGGTGAATATCGACCGGCGACACCCGATCGCCTGGCTCGCCTGCGAGCACGCCAAGCCCGGTCGGGCCCCCGACGGCCAGGGCCTGCTGCTCGCCCAGATGGCCCCCGCCTGGAGCGAGGCCCACTGGGATGAGCTGCCCAAAGGCACCTACGGCCAGGACAAGGGGCTCCCCGCTGGCGCGGCCGAGGCCCACGCCGGGGTGGTCACCCTGCTCGGCGAGGATCCCGGGGCGCCCCTCTGGGCCGACGTCCACCGCTGGCGCTACGCGCTCTGCGATGCGCCCTGCGGCCAGGCCGCCCTCGAGGGGCGCGCCGGGCTCTATGTCGCCGGCGACCTCGAGCGGGGCCAGGGCCGGGTGCACCTGGCGATCGAGAGCGGCTGGGCCGCCGCCGAGCGGATCATGCAGGGGCTGGGGTAGAACTACATTGACGGCGCACGGCTTTGCGTGTACCATCCCCCAATCCGCAACGTCAAGAGCATAGGGAGCATGCCATGACCGCCACCGCTGCGCGCAGCATCCGCCTCGTCACCGAGATCCCCGGCCCCCGCTCGCGCGAGCTCGTCGCCCGCCGCGACGCCGCCGTCGTCGCCGGCCTGGGCAAGGCCACCCCCCTCGCCGTCGCCGAGGCGAGTGGCGCGCTGGTGACCGACGTCGACGGCAATACCCTGCTCGACTTCGTCAGCGGCATCGGCACCCTGGCGGTCGGCCACTGCCCCCCCGAGGTCACCGCCGCCATCCAGGCCCAGGCCGCGAAGCTCATCCACTTCTCGGCCCTCGTGGGCACCTACGAGCCCTACGTCGAGCTGAGCGAGCGCCTGAACGCCGCCGCGCCCATCCCCGGGCCCCTCAAGACCCTGCTGGCCAACTCGGGCGCCGAGGGCGTCGAGAACGCCGTCAAGATCGCCCGCGCGGCCACCGGTCGCCAGGCGATTGTGGTCTTCGACGGCGCCTACCACGGGCGCACCCTGCTGACCCTGACCCTCACCTCGCGCACCTTTTTCAAGAAGAAGTTCGGCCCCTTCGCCCCCGAGGTCTACCGCGCGCCCTTCCCCTACGCCTACCGCATGGGCCTGAGTGAGGCCGACGCCGTCGAGCAGGCCTGGGCCGCCTTCGAGCGCATGCTGGTGGCCGGGGTCGACGCCGAGAGCATCGCCGCGGTGCTGATCGAGCCCGTGCAGGGCGAGGGCGGCTTCATCCCCGTGCCCGCCGAGTTCATGCGCCGCCTGCGGGCCTTCTGCGACCGCAACGGCTCGCTCTTGATCGCCGACGAGGTCCAGAGCGGCTTCGGCCGCACCGGCACCCTCTTCGCCGTCGAGCAGAGCGGGGTCGCCCCCGACATCATCGTCAGCGCCAAGAGCCTGGCCGCCGGCATGCCCCTGGCCGCCACCACTGGCCGGGCCGCCGTGATGGACGCGGCCCACTATGGCGGGGTCGGCGGCACCTACGGCGGCAACCCCCTGGCCTGTGTCGCCGCCCTCGAGGTCATGAACCTGATCGAGCGCGACCGCCTGCTCGAGCGGGCCGCCCAGCTCGGCGCGCGCATCCGCGAGCGCCTCGACCCCCTGCTGCACGAGGGCGGCGCCGGCCCCGTCGTCGGCGATATTCGCGGCCTCGGCGCCATGATCGCCCTCGAGCTGGTCAACGACCGCCAGACCCGCGAGCCCGCCGCCGCCCAGGCTGTGCTCGATATGCTCAATAAGGCCCTGCAGCGCGGCCTGATCGTGATGCGCGCCGGCCTCTACGCCAACTGCATCCGCCTGCTGGTGCCGCTGATCATCAGCGACGAGCAGCTGGACGAGGGGCTCGAGATCCTTGTCGATGTGATCCGGGGGTAGGCCGTGAGCATTGTTCTCGCCAACACCCGGCCCGAGCATATCCCGCAGCTCGTCGAGCACCAGCGCTGCTGCTTCCCGACGATGAACCCCGACGACCTCATGTCCGCCGAGGCCTTCGCCGCGCAGCTCGCGGTCTTCCCCGCCGGCCAGCACGTCGCCCTCGACGGCGAGCGCGTGGTCGGCCAGAGCAGCACCTTTCGCATCGACGACCGCTGCCTCCAGCAGCACACCTACCGCGCGATCACCGCGGGCAACTCGTTTCGCAACCATGACCCCACTGGCGCGTGGCTCTACGGCGCCGATATGAGCATCCACCCCGACTACCGCGGGCGCGGGATCGGGACGAGCCTCTACACGCTGCGCAAAGAGCTCGTGCGCCAGTGGGACATGCGCGGGATCATGGTCGCCGGGGCCACGCCCGGCTACTACCTGCACGCCGAGCGGCTCTCGGTCGATGCGTATATCGCCGAGGTGGTGGCCGGGCGCATCTTCGACCCGACGCTCAGTGTGCAGCTCAAGAACGGCTTTGTGGTCCGCGATGTGCTGCGCAACTATGTCGACGGCGGCGACCTGGTCGGCAATGACGCCACTCTGCTGGTCTGGGAGGTTGGCTAAGCCCCGTGCATACCCTCCATGTCTGCCAGGCGGGGGTTTTCTGCCAGGTAACCGACCTCGCCGCGATCAGCGAGCACCTGAAAGAGCCCGAGACGACCGTCTGGCTCGACCTGGAGGTGCCCGACGAGCACGAGATCGCGCTGCTCACCGAGGAGTTCGACTTCCACCCCCTGGCGATCGAGGACGCTGTGCGCGACCACGAGCGCCCGAAGGTCGACTCCTACGAGCGCTACTACTTCTTCGTCTTCTACTCGGCGGCCTACAATGGCGGCGAGCATACCCCCGGCGAGCCGGGGCCTGACGGGGCCATGCGCACCACGCGCTCGGGCCAGGCCAAGCGCGACCCGCAGATCGACCTGCGCCAGCTCTCGATCTTCGTCGGGCGCAACTTCATCGTGACCATTCACCGCCGCCCCGTCTCCCAGGTGGCCGACACGATCGCCCGCTGGCATCTGCCCGATAGCCCAATCGGCCACACCAGTGCGGGTATCCTGCATAGTCTGCTCGACTCGATCGTCGATGACTACTTTACCCTGATGGACCAGATCGTCGACTGGGTCGAGGATCTGGAGGATCTGATCTTCAGCCGCTTCCGCGAGGGCGCGATCGAGGAGATCTTCGGCCTGAAGAAGGACTTGCTGCTGCTGCGGCGCGTGGTCACCCCCGAGCGCGACGTGATGAATGTGCTGCTGCGCCAGGAGACGCGCGTCTTCAAGGCCGAGGCGATCGTCTATATGCAGGACGTCTACGACCACCTGGTGCGCGTCACCGACAGCGTCGATACCTACCGCGACTTGCTCTCCAGCGCCCTCGACAGCTACCTCTCGCTCCAGTCGAACCAGCTGAATCAGCTGGTCAAGACCCTGACCCTCTCGTCGATCATCCTCATGGCCTGTTCGCTGGTCGCCGGAATCTATGGCATGAATTTTCAATACATGCCCGAGCTGGCCTGGCCCCTCGGCTACCCCTTCGCCCTCGGCCTGATGCTGACGATCGGGATCGGCCTGGGCCTGATCTTCCGCAGCCGCAAGTGGTGGTAAGATCAGCAGGGGCTGGGGAGACCGGGTCTCCCCGCGTTCTACGAGAAGGAGAAGCATCCATGGCCTACGGCGTCAAGCTCGACCCGCGCCCGATCACCGGCGACCTGAGCGTGCGCGAACTGGTCGACAATCACCTCTATGCCTATAATGCCGCCCGCCTGCGCGAAGCTTGTCAGCTCTTCGCGCGCCGCATCGCCCAGCCCGATGTGACCATCGGCGTGACTCTCTCGGGCGCCCTGACGCCCACGGGCCTCGGCACGGCCGCGATCGTGCCGCTGATCCGCGCCGGCCTGATCGACTGGATCGTCAGCACCGGGGCCAATCTCTACCACGACATGCACCGCTCGCTCGGCTTCGAGCTGTTCGGCTCGACGCCCTTCGGCAACGATATCGAGCTGCGCGAGAACAAGATCATCCGCATCTACGACAT
>CAZKTU010000259.1:0-9213 GCA_964555675.1 uncultured Oscillochloris sp. | reverse complement strand
TACGCACCTTCCAACCCTTGACAACCGTCCAGCTAGACGGTATATTGGCTCTGGAAACAGTCTAGCTGGACGGTATAGGATGCGTCAGAAGAACCCGACCGAGACCCGTGCCAAGATCCTGCGGGCCGCGACCGACGAGATCGCGGCGCGGGGGCTGCTCGACCTGACCCTCGACCATGTCGCCGCGGCCGCGGCCGTGAGCAAGGGCGGGCTGCTGCACCATTTTCCGAGCAAGCTGGCCCTGCTGGAGGGCCTGACCGAGCATCTGGCGACCGTCTTTGCGGCGCGCCTCGACGCGGCCCTGGCCGACGAGCCGGCCGAGGTCAAGGGCCGCTGGACGCGCAGCTACATCCGCGCGACCTTCGACACGCCCCCCGACGAACTGGCCCTGAGCAACGCTCTGGCCGGAGCGCTGGGGGCCTATCCCCAGCTGCTCGAAATCTACTGCGCCGCCTTTGCGGCGATCGACAGCCCGCCTGACGACCAGCTCACCCCCGCGCGGGGGTTGATGATCCGACTCGCCTGCGACGGGCTGGCCCTAGCCGAGATGAGCGGCTCGCCGCCGATCGGCCCCGAGCTGCGCGCGGCCCTGTATGCAGAGCTCATGGAGCTTAGTCGATGAACCTCGAGACTACGGCGACGCCGATCGCCGACGCAAACGAACCAGTGACCGGACCGTGGCGGTTGCGCTTCTGGAGCATCTGGATCGGCCAGGCGCTCTCGCTGATCGGCAGCGCCCTGACCCAGTTCGTGCTGATCTGGTACATCACCACCACCACCGGGTCGGCGGGGGCCCTGGCGCTCGCCGGCATGATGGCCTTGCTGCCGCAGGCCCTGCTCGGGCCCCTGGGCGGCATCCTGGCCGACCGGCTCAGCCGACGCCAGATCATGATTATCGCCGACGTCATCTCGGCGAGCTGCATGCTGGTCCTGATCTGGCTCTTCGCCAGCGAGCAGGTGCAGCTCTGGCACCTCTATACGATGATGTTCATCCGCAGCAGCATGCAAGCCTTCCAGGCCCCGGCGGCGGCGGCGAGCACGGCGATGCTGGTGCCGCCCGAGTGGCTGAACCGGGTCGCGGGGCTCAACCAGGCCCTGCAGGGGGTGATGGTCATCGCCGCTGCGCCCCTGGGCGCGGTACTGCTGGCCTTCCTGCCCTTCCAGGGCGCGCTGCTGGTCGACGTAGTGACGGCCGTCCTGGGCATCGTCCCGCTGCTGCTCTTCGCCATCCCGCAGCGACGCCGCAGCAGTACGCAGCGCACCAGCCTCTGGGCCGACTTCATGATCGGGGCGCGGGTAGTGACGGGCAACCGCGGGCTGCTGCTGCTCTACGGGCTGGTCTCGCTGGTCGTGCTGACGATCATGCCGACCTTCACGCTCACCCCGCTGCTGGTCACCGAACACTTCGGCGGGGGGGTCAACGCGGTGGCCTTTATGGAGGGGCTGGGGGGCATCGGGGTGATCGCCGGCGGCGCGCTGATCGCCGCCGTGCCGATCTTCAAGCGCAAGATCGTCACCATCCTGGTCTCGTTCGCCATCTCGTGCGCGACCGTCGCCTTCACCGCCATGACCCCCAGCTCGATGCTCTGGGTGGCGGCCCTCTGGTGGGCAATCAGCGGCGTCACCTTCTCGACGGGCAACGCGCCCATGCTGGCCTTGATCCAAACCCAGGTGCCCAACCACCTGCAGGGCCGGGTGATCTCGCTGCTGACCACGGTGATGGGCCTCGCTGCGCCAATCGGCCTGGCCCTGGCGGCGCCGCTCGGCGAGCTGATCGGCGTGCGCGGCATCTTCGTGGTCGGCGGGCTCTCCTCGGCGGCAATCTGCCTGCTCGGGTTCGCCATCCCCAGCCTGATGCGCATCGAAGAGACCCCGGTCGTCGAGCCAGGCTGAGCGCCTCAGGGGGGCGGCCGCTCGAGCGAGACCTCAGTCACGCCGCTTGACGGTGATGTCGAGGGCCTGCGGCAGGGGCGGCGGGACCCCGCGGATGCGGGCCAGGGCCTCCTCGGCGGCGACGCCGAGATCCATCAATAGCTTGAGGGCAATAAAGGGGTAGACATAGGCGCTGAAGCCGAATAGGGCGGCGAGCATACCGCCGAAGACGGCCCCGTAGAGCACACACCCCCGGCGCATGCCGCCGAGCATCCAGCGCTCGGCCTGAGCCTGGCTCGCCTCGCGCAGCAGCAACAGGTCGGCCGCGAGCGCCAGGCCCTGCACGCCGAAGAAGATCGGCAGGCTGTACGCCAGGGCCCGCAGCGTCAAGGCCAGGTCGATCGTGCGCGCGAGGAAGAACGCACTGAAGATCGCAGCGACGAAGGTGAAGCCGCCGGTGAGCAGCAGGAAGGCCTGGATGGCCTCGGAGCGGCTCTGGCTCGCCCCGCTGGCTGTTCGCAGCCGTGTGGGCGCCAACAGACGCACGCGCAACCCGATCACCGCGACCAGCAGGGCGGTCTCGACAATATAGATCGCCATGGTCGTCTCGGGCGGCCAGCCGCCGAGTAGCAGCCCGCCAATCGGGACCAGGTTGATCCCGATCCCAGAGAGGAGCGGCACACCAGCCCCAAAGACGCTCGCAGCACGCATCGCCCAACCCCGCATAATCCATCGCCTGGAGGCCGATTCCCATTATAGCCTGCGCGGGCAGGGCGTCGCCATGGTTGCACTTTGCTGGTAGCATGCGAAGCTACGGCAATGATGCCACTCGCCCGCGCACGGCGCACCAGCAGGCGCCGTGCCGGCAACCACTATTCGGCAAGCGCCATGGTTATGCTCTTCTTGCTCAAACGGATGAGGCCGTTCGCCGTACAGTTTTTGATGACCGGCCTGATCGTCCTCAGCTCGATCCTGATTGTCTGCCTGCTCGACCTGCTCTTCCTGGGACGGATCGACCTGCTTGATCTGCTGATCGGGACGATCACCCCGAGCATTCTCGGCTGGCTGCTGGTCGGCCTGTTTTTGCGGCTGTTGCTGCGGCTGAAGCGCACCGAGCAAGAGCTGCAACTGCTGGCCAACGAGGACTCGCTGACCCATCTGCTCAATCGCCGGCGCTTTCTCGAGTTGGCCGACCAGGAGTGGGCTCGCGGGCAGCGCTACCAGCGCCCCCTGACGCTCTGCATCCTCGACGTCGACCACTTCAAGGCCATCAACGATAGCTACAGCCACGCCGCGGGCGATCTGGCCCTCCAGCATCTGGCCACGATCCTGCGCGGCGAGCTCAGGAGCCACGATCTGGTCGCGCGCTACGGCGGCGAGGAGTTCGCGATCCTGCTCGCCGAGACCGGGGCAGCCGAAGCGTTGCCGACCGCCGAGCGCCTGCGCGCGACGCTGGCCGCAAGCTCTGTGCGCTTTCACGACACTGCCATCAGCATGACGGTCAGCATCGGGCTCGCCACCAGCGGCGAGCATTGTGACAAGCTTGAGGATCTGCTGGTTGCCGCCGATCAGGCCCTGTATCTGGCAAAGGCCAGGGGGCGCAACCAGATCGTCGCCGGCACCTGCAGCGCTCACTAGACAGATCATGGCGCGCGGAAACGTTATTTTTACCGTTGTTCGCGAGCAACCCACTGCTTGAACAGGGTAATTCTACCCGAACATGCGCTGAAATAGCCCATTTACGGAAGCACCGTGACAAAACAGCCCTGTACAAGCGGCAAGTCACCCTGGAATCGGGCAGGCGCACACAATACAATTTGTATATTAAGAAATCATCATAGGACGGGCTAGATATTCTAGCTTGACATTTATTTGCGTTTGTTATCCTGCATGCAGAAGTTTCTATTGGTAATGCAAGCTCTTTACAGTAAGGTGCGTACGCAGCTTCTGCATACTATTACGGCCGGTTCCGTAAAGGCCGCTGACAGAC
Organism: uncultured Oscillochloris sp.; assembly: GCA_964555675.1. Lineage (GTDB taxonomy): Bacteria > Chloroflexota > Chloroflexia > Chloroflexales > Chloroflexaceae > CAIWXH01. Next base: position 5,351 of record CAZKTU010000259.1, on the reverse strand, counting down.
GTCCTGGTACACAAAAAGCTGACCAGAAGAACCACCACAGGCAAGGAACCAAGGATCGCCATGACACCCAACCACACTACCGATGTGCCATTTGCCGTTCCCAGCGACCGCACGGCTGAGAAAGACGAAAGCCCGCGTATTGTGTGGGGTCAGCAGCTCCTGGATGCGCCAGTCGCCCTCGATCTGGTCACCGACCTGAGCCGGCCCCTGGCGCCGAGCGGTCGGCGCGGCCGACACAGCTTCACGCTGGCGCCCGAGCTTGTCATCGCGATCGACGAGCTGAGCAGAGCCGCGGAGGTCACGCCTCTGGTGACCCTCCTGGCCGGCTACAGCGCCCTGCTTGCCCGCTACACGGGCGGCGAACACTTCTCGCTGGGCCTCCCCGTAGCCGACAAACAGGGCCCGCTCCCCGAGGGGCCGTCGGATCACGGCGTTGCCTATCTCCTGTTTGGGGCCGACCTGAGCGGCGAGCCGTCGCTGCGCGCGCTGCTCACGCGCACGAGCTCGCTCCTCGCCGCCGCCCGCGCCCGCGGGGCGATCCCCGCCGAGCAGATCGCCGCGGCGCTGAACCCGCAGCGGGACGAGGCGACCCCGTCATTCTTTCAGGCGATCTTCGCCTATGTCGGCGATCTGGCTGACGGCCTCGAGCCGGCGCAGTGGCCGGCTGGCGGAGTCCTCGACACAGCCCCCTGCGATCTGTCGCTGGTCTTCCAGATGGAGCGCGGGCAGCTGGTGGGAACCTTCGGCTACGACGCCGATCTGTTCGAGCACGCCTCGGTCGAGCGCCTGGCCGAGCACCTGCTGACGCTGCTCGCGGCCGCCCTGGCCGCGCCCGAGCGCTCGGTGCTGGCGGTATCGTTCGTCAGCGTCGCCGAGCGTGAGCGCATGGCCGCCTGGAACCAAACCGAGACGCCCCTGCCGTTCGCGTGCATCCATCAGCTCTTCGCGGCCCAGGCCGCGCGCACGCCCGAGGCGCCGGCCCTGCTCTTCGCGGACGGGCAGCTCAGTTACGCCGAGCTCGACGCGCGGGCCAACCAGTTGGCCCACTACCTGCGGCTGTACGGCGTCGGGCCCGAGCGCATCGTCGGCGTGAGCATGGCCCGCGGCCCCGAGCTGATCATCGCCCTCCTCGCCATCCTCAAGGCCGGCGGCGCCTACCTGCCCCTCGACCCGATCTACCCCGTAGCGCGCCTGGCCGACATGGTCGAGGACGCGAAGCCGGTCGCCTTGATCACCGACGGCTCGCTGCCGGACGGCGTAGGAGCGGCGCAGGAAGAGCTTGCGCCACTGCGCATCATCGACCTCAACGAGGACGCCGAGCGCATCAGGGTTCAGCCGAGCACCGCCCCGGCCGAGCGGGCCGAGCTCAATACGCTCGCCTATGTGATCTACACCTCGGGCTCGACCGGCAAGCCCAAAGGCGTGCTGATCGAACACCGTTCGGCCGCCAACTACCTGCTGGGCTCGGGGATGCTCTACGAGATGACCCCCGCCGACCGGGGGCTGCACTTCTCGTCGGTCAGCTTCGACGCCTCGGTCGACGAGATCTTCGTGCCGCTGGTTGTTGGGGCCGCCCTGGTGGTCACTGCGGGCTTCAGCCCGCCCGACTTCGCCGAGCTGCACGACCTGGTGGTGCGCCACGGGATCACCCTACTCTCCTTCTCGACGGCCTACTGGCAGGCCTGGATCTCGGAGCTGAGCGAAGGGCGCGCGCTGCCCCCATCGCTGCGCCTGGTGATCATCGGCGGCGAGGCCGCCTCGGGCGAGCGCTACAACCTCTGGCGCAGCCTGGCACCGACCACGGTGCGGCTATTCAACGGCTACGGCCCGACCGAGACAACGGTGGGCTCGACCTGGTACATTCCGTCGCCCCACCTCGACGAGCCGCCGGGGCCGATGGCGATCGGCCGGCCCCTGCCCAACGAGCGGGCCTACCTGCTCGACCGGCACCAGCGCCCCGTCCCGATCGGCGTCCAAGGCGAGCTGTATATCGGGGGCGAGGGCCTGGCCCGCGGCTACTACAACCGCCCCGAGCTGACCGCCGAGCGCTTCGTCTTCGTCGCGGGGATCGAGGGCCCCGAGCCGGTGCGGCTGTATCGCACGGGCGACCTGGCGCGCTGGCGGGCCGATGGCCAGCTACAGTTCTACGGACGGGCCGACCAGCAGGTCAAAGTGCGCGGCTACCGCATCGAGCCGGCCGAGATCGAGGCGACCCTGCGCAGCCACCCCGCCGTCCAGGCGGCCGCGGTGATCACGCGCCCCAACCAGGCCGGCGAGCTGAGCCTGGTGGGCTATGTTGTGCTGAAGGACCCGGTCGAGACGCGTTCGCTGCGCGTCTTCCTCGACGAGCGCCTGCCCCACTACATGATCCCATCGGCCCTGATGGTGCTCGAGGCCCTGCCCTTGACGCCCAGCGGCAAGATCGACCGGCGCGCCCTGCCCGAGCCCGAGTATGCCGAGGCCCCGCCGATCACCGACGACGAGCGCGAGCGCACCCATGTCGAGCAGGTGCTGAGCACGATCTGGGAGGAACTGCTGGGCCAGCGCGCAATCAGCCTGCACAGCAACTTCTTCGAGCTGGGCGGGCACTCGCTGCTGGCGATGCGGATGCTCGGCCGCGTCACCAGCGAGCTCGGCGCGCGCCTGCCGGTCTCGATCATGATCCATCACGCGACGATCGCGACGCTGGCCGAGGCGATTACCGCCGAAGACAAGGAGTCGGCCTGGTCGGTGCTGGTGCCCATCCAGCCCGAGGGCGAGCGACCGCCGCTGTTCTGCGTGCACGGGATCACCGGCGACGTGCTCTGGTTCCACGAACTGGGGCGCTGTATGGCCCCCGATCAACCGGTCTACGGCCTGCAGGCCCGCGGGCTCGCGCCCGGCGAGCCGTACGCCACCAGCATCGAGCAGATGGCGGCCTGGTACATCGAGGCCATGCGCAGCGTCCAGCCCAGGGGTCCCTACTTCATCTCGGGCGCGTCCTTTGGGGGCGTCGTCGCCCTCGAGATCGCCCGGCAGCTCGAGGCGGCCGGCGATACGCTCGGCCTCGTCGCGATCCTCGACTTCGACCCCTACCAGAGTGACGCAGGCAGGCCGAGCCGCCTCAAACGGATAATTAACTCCATCCGCTACCTGCCACAGCGGCTCGGCGACGAGCTGCGCTCGATGACGCCGAGCCAGCGCAAGGTGTGGGCCCTGTGGCGGCTGCGCTACAGGCTTAAGCGGACGGTGTCGCTGCTGCTCGGGGGCGTGAGTCTGCCGCCCGAGGCTGACGATAACGTCCCCTACAGCGCCGAGCTGCCGGTGCACCGTCGCGAGCTCCTGATCGCCAATGCGGTCGCCTTCGAGCGCTATCGCCCCCGGCCGTTCGGCGGGCGGCTCACGCTCTTCGCCACCGAGAGCTGGTACACCTTCGAGGCGGCCACCACCAGCAAGTCGGGCTGGGCGGACCTCGCCGGGGGCGGCGTCGCGATCGAGCGCGTCCCGGGCTCGCACGAGACAATGTTTCAGCAGCCCCACGTGGCCGAGCTGGCGAACCGCCTGCGCAAGCTGATCGACGCAAGCCCCGCCGCCGAAGACGAGGTTGCGGCCGAAGCCGCCTGAGGCCCTGATTATCGTGGGCTCGAACCTGGGCGGCAGCCGCCCGGCTTCGACAGGCTCAGCCGGCAGTTGCCTGAGCTTGCGGTTGCCAGAGCTTGTCGAAGGCAACCCCGGCTCAAAGAAACAGGCACGACGAGGCCCTGGCGCAAATGCCAGGGCCTCGTCGGTCGCAGCGCAGGGCGAGCCCGGTTAGCCCCCGGCCATGGCCCCGACGATCAGGAAGGGCTCGGCGCCGCTGGCGACGGCCTCGGGCAGGGGCTCGTCGGGCGAGTCGTGCGAGAGGTCTTGCTCGCAGGCGAAGTAGCGCACGAAGGGCCGGCGCTGCTTGCTGACGTGGTCGCGGATGGCCCCGCGCAGCACGGGGTAGCGCTCCTCGAGGGCATCGAGGATGGCGCGCTGGGTGACGGGGCCGACGAGCTCGAGCTCGACCTCGCCATTGTGGCGGGCCAGGGTGCGCAGGTGGGCGGGGAGTACGACGCGGATCATGGCAGGGTCTGGACTTCGACCGAGAGCACGGCCGGCAGGTCGCGGACGATTGCGCTCCAGCTGTCGCCGCCGTCGGGCGAGGCGTAGACCTGGCCGCCGGTCGTGCCGACGTAGATCCCGCAGGCGTCGAGCTTGTCGACGGCCATGGCGTCGCGCAGCACATTGACGTAGCAGTCCTGCTGGGGCAGGCCCTTCGTGAGCGCCTCCCACTCGTTGCCACCGCTGCGGCTGCGGTAGACCCGCAGCTTGCCCTCGGGGGGGAAGTGCTCGGAGTCGCTCTTGATCGGCACGACGTAGATCGTCTCGGGCTCGTGGGCGTGGACGGCGATCGGGAAGCCGAAGTCTGAGGGCAGGTTGCCGCTGACCTCGTGCCACAGCTCGCCGGCGTTGTCGCTGCGCATCACGTCCCAGTGCTTCTGCATATAGAGCACGCCGGGCTGGGCCGGGTGCATGGCGAGACAATGCACGCAGTGGCCGACTTCGGCGTCGGGGTCGGGGATGCCATCAGAGCGCAGGCCGCGATTGATCGGCCGCCAGGTCTCGCCGCCGTCGTCGGTGCGGAAGGCGCCGGCCGCCGAGATGGCGATGTAGATACGCCCCGGCTGGCTCGGGTCGAGCACGATCGTGTGCAGGCACATGCCGCCGGCGCCGGGCTGCCACTGCGCGCCGGTGGTGTGGCGACGCAGGCCCGAGAGCTCGTGCCAGCTGCGCCCGCCGTCAGTGCTGCGGAACATCGCCGCATCCTCGACCCCGGCATAGACCAAGTCGGGGTCGTTCAGCGAGGGCTCGAGGTGCCAGACCCGCTTGAACTCCCACGGGTGCTGGGTGCCGTCGTACCACTGGTGGGTGCCGGTGACACCATCGTACACAAACTCGTTGCCCACAGCCTCCCAGGTTTTGCCGCCGTCGTCTGAGCGCTGGATCTGCTGGCCGAACCAGCCACCCGACTGCGAGACAAAGATCCGGTTGGGATCGATCGGCGAACCCTTGAGGTGGTAGACCTCCCACCCGGCGAAGTGGGGGCCGCTAACCTCCCAGCGCTCGCGCTTGCCGTCAGCAGTCAGAATGAAGGCGCCCTTGCGCGTGCCGACCAGGACCCGAACTCCTGTCATGCCATGCTCCTTCCTAGACCAGCGGGGCCCGCTCACCAATGAGCCGCCCCCCTCTCGCCGTCGAAGTATAGCACGAAAGTTCTGGATGGCAACCCGCATTTTGGCCACCTAGACTTTACGTCACACCCCACACCGCCCAGTTTGAGGTCCGTC
>CAZKTU010000258.1:0-9227 GCA_964555675.1 uncultured Oscillochloris sp. | reverse complement strand
GTACACGCAGTGTAGCACCCTAACAGGGCGATCTTCGCCCTACTCGCCGGCATGAGCCTGCCGCACTCGCTCTTGCCAAGTGCCGGATCGTCCTGTATGCTTGGCCTACACCACCCCCACCCCAACCGCCTCATGCGTCCCCCGCGCCCCCTGGGCCACTGTAGTGCCGGGAGAGAACGCTTTGGCAGATCCCTCACTCCGCCTGCGCCTGCTGCGCCGCGACGACATGCTCGCCCTCGAGCTCGAGTTGCGCAACCTGCGGGTCGGCGACGACGGCCAGACGCTCGTCCGCGACGGCCCCGGCGAGCCGCTGCTGATCGTCACCTTCCCCCCGCAGCACGTCGCCGAGATGGCCTTCTTCCTGGACCAGGCCAACACGATCAGCCCCGGCCCGCTGCCGGTGCCCGGTCGGCTCGCCCAGCCCAGCCGGCTGGTCTTCGCGCTGCCCGACGGGGCCGAGGGCCTGCCTCTGACCCTCGAGGCCTTGCTCGACTGGGCCGCCCTGATCCCGCGTCTGGCGCCGAACGCTCTGCCGCGCGGCGCGACCGACGGGCCCGCGCCGGCCATGCCCGCCGACGACCAGACCGCGATCGAGTTCCCCTACCGCCTGCTGCTCTCGCCCGTGGGCGAGGCGCGCTGGCGTCACTCGGTGCCGCCCGTCGCCCCCGGCGGCCGCCCCGAGCTGTGGCACACCCGTCTCGAGGGGCCCGATGGCGCCGGCGCCGACGTGCGGGCGATCTTCCGCCGCGACGCGCCCGATCCCTTCAGTCCGGGCAACCCGGGCGACCGGCGGCGCGACGCCCTGACCGGCCGCGACCTCGACGAGATTGTGCAGCTCTCGTCCAACTTCCAGATCGCGCCGAAGTCCTGGTTGCAGCTCGGCATGTCGTTTGGCCGCTGGATGGCCCAACTGCGCAGCTCCGGGCTGCTCGGCTACCGCTACGTGCCCCAGCCGATCAGCGCCGACCAGCTGATGCTGAGCGCCGCCGGGGCCTGGGCGCGGCTGCGCGGCGCGTGGACCTACCCCGAGGAGATCAGCCCCTTTTTGCCGCCCGAGGTGCTTCAGCAGTTCGGCATGCCCGACCTCTTCGTCGAGCAGTACCAGCACCGGGCCACCCTCGGGCGCGACCAATATGTGCGCGTGGTCAAGCGGGGCCTGCTCTGCCCCACCTGTCACCAGGCCGTGATCCTCGACGTGGTCGAGCGCCAGTTCCAGCCCGAGCAGATTGGCTCGGAGCCGACGCCCAACGGGCGGGTCGCGATCTTCGGGGCCACGGCCTACCTGCGCAAATACCGCATCATCGTCACCCGCAAGCCCCTGGTGCGCTACGACGAGCTGGGCGAGATGTACCCCCACGCCGGGCGCGAGATGCCGCTGCGCGCGCTGCGCCTGCTCACCACCGAGACCCCGCGGCTCGACGCCGCGCCCGACGACCAGGCCTTCTGGGTGCAGGTGGGCGGGCGCGATTTGCCCTTCAGCATGGTGGCCGAGGACGCCGCCGGCAGGCCGGTGAGCTTCACCATGCCGCTGATGTTCGTGCCCTACCCGGCCCTGAAGCGCCGCGCCGAGCTGCAGGCCCAGTACGTGACTGGGGTGCTCAGGGACCCGGCGCGGGCCACGCGCCCCCTCGGCAACCAGCGCGTCGCCCTGGCGCCGCCCCTGAGCGGCGACGACACGGTCCTGCCGACCGAGTCGCTCACCATCAGGGCCTTCTTCCCGCCCGCCTACCCCGCCCGCGCCCCCTCGGGCGAGTGGCTGCGACCCTTCCTGCCCCGGCTCGAGGGCGCTCAGATCCACCTCGAGGCCCTCGAGCGCATCACCGGCAAGCCCGGCGCGGCGGCCGTGGCCCTCGACGCGACCTATCTGCAGCACGGCTTCGACCAGGCGCGGAACCAGGCCGAGCTCTTCGTCAGCCTGGCGGGCGCCGCCCCGCTGGCCCCGGCGGCCGACCGGGCGGGCGGCCTGGCGCGGCCGACCAGCACGGTCAACCGGGTCTCGCGCCGCCAGGGGCCCCTCGACGCGGCCTTCGCCCAGCCGAACGTGGGCGAGGGCGCCCTGCTGGCCCTCTTCGGCAACGCCCGCATCCTCGGGGCGATCACCCTGGGCGACATCCTCGGCGCGGTCACGCCCCGGCCCGAGGACTTCGCGCGGGCGAACCTGCCCGACGAGGCCATCGAGCAGATCATCGCCGAGCGCGGCGCGGGGCTGCCCGTGCCCCTGCTGCGCAGCCGCCCGCTGCCCGGCGGCGCGGTCGAGACCCGCTACCTCTGGAAACCGCCGCTGAAGCCCCACAAGATCCTGAACTTCGCGGCGGGGGGCGACCTGACCCTCGACGCGCGGATCGTGACCGCGCCCGACGGCGACACCCGCTCGCTGGTGCTCGGCCGCATGCGCGACCTGAGCCTCTCGTTCGGCGGCGTGGCGCGCCTGGTGATCGCCGAGCTGAGCTTCCGCAGCGAGCCGGGCAAGAAGCCCGACCTCTCGGCCGAGGGGGTGGACCTGATTTTCGAGGGGCCCCTGACCTTCGTCAATACGCTGCGCAACATCCTGCCGAGCGACGGCTTCAGCGACCCGCCCTTCGTCGAGGTGGGCCCCCAGGGCATCAAGGCGGGCTACACCCTGGGCGTGCCGACGGTGGGCGTGGGGGTCTTCAGCCTGCAGAATCTGGCGATCAGCGCCGGGCTGGCGGTGCCCTTCGGCGACGAGCCGGCCAGCGTGAGCTTCGCGCTCTCGGAGCGCCACCACCCCTTCATCGTCACCGTGGGCATCTTCGGCGGGGGCGGCTTCTTCGGCCTGGTGGTCAGCGCCGCGCGGGTCGAGCAGGTCGAGGCCGCGATCGAGTTCGGCGGCAATGTCTCGCTGAACCTGGGCGTGGCCAGCGGCGGCGTCTTCGTGATGGCCGGGATCTACTTCAAGCTCACCGCCAGCACCCTCACCCTCACCGGCTACCTGCGCTGCGGGGGCCACCTCTCGGTGCTGGGCATCATCACACTCTCGCTCGAGTTCTATCTCGGGCTGACCTACCGCGAGAAGCCCGGGGGCTCAGAGGTCTGGGGCCAGGCCACCCTCAAGGTGTCAGTCAAGGTGGTCTTCTTCAGCGTCTCGGTGAGCCTCTCGATCGAGCGGCGCTTCGCCGGGGCCGCGGGCGACCCGACCTTCGAGGATACGATGGATGCGGACAATTGGGCGGCCTACTGCGCCGCCTTCGCATAGGGGTTACCCATGGCGATCGAGCAGCTTATCCAGTGGGTGGCGCTGCCGGGCGGCCTCGCGGACGACGGGGCCACCCTGCGCCTCGCGGTCTTCGTCGCGCCGCGGCTGCGCACCGACGAGGCCCTCACCCTGGCCCCCTTCCTCGACTGGCTGGCCTGGCCAGAGCGCGTGGCCGCGGCCGCTTTTTCGCTCGAGGTCGACGGCCAGCCCGCCGTGCCGGCGAGCGTGACGAGCGCCCCGCCCGAGCCGCGGCTCTGGCAGGCCCTCTTCGGCGAGCAGACGCCCCTCGCGCCCTTCCGCTTCGACGACCTCTCGGAGCGCCCGATCGTCAGCTTCGACGCCCTGGCCGTGGCCGGCTACCTGCGCGAGCGCTACGGCCGCCTGGCGGCCCTGGCCGCCGACGACCTGCCCCTGGCGACCCCGTCCCGCGACGACCGCGAGCCCGCCCTGGCCAACCTGTTCTCCGAGCTGGTCTTCGGCCTGTTGCAGCGGGGCGACCATGACCCCGAGGGCCCCTTCGCCGCCCTGCTGGCCAGGGCCCGCGGCCTGGCCGCCGCCCGGCGGGCCGACCCGGGGGTGGCCGGGGGCCCGCCCCTCGAGCCGCTGCCCGGCGACGGCACGCCCGCGGGCGAGTTCGACCGGTTGCGCCTCTTCCACTACCGCCCGCCGGGCCCGCCCAACGATCTGGGCGACGAGGCCCAGGCCGCCGAGCGCTTCCGCGCCGAGGTCGACTTCCACCAGATGCTCTCGGCCCTGGGCGACCACCCGGCCCTGCTGCGCCGCCTCGGCCTGGTGGTCGACCTGGCGGTGCCCGCCGAGCAGGTGCCGACCACCGACGAGCTGCGCCAGGGCCGCCTGCGGGTGCTGCCGGCCTGGGCCTCGGCGATGCCGCCCGAGGTCACGCGCGACCGGCTGCCCTGGACCCAGTACGCCCACGTGCGCGAGGAGCGCCTCAGAGCCTTCGTGCCCCAGTGGCGCGGCGCCAACGGGATCGGCTTCTTGCAGTTGCCCCCCGAGCAGTTCGCGGCCCTGCAGCTCGACGTCGACGGCGCCGCGCTCAAGGTGCTCGGCATGGCCGCCACCCTGGCCGGCCGGCTGCTGCACCCCGAGCGCCCGATCGACGAGGCGGCCCGCGCGGGCGTGCCGGCCCTGCGCACGGGCGGGGTGGCCCTGGTGGCCGGCGAGCGCGCCCGCCAGCTCGCCGAGGCCTTCGTGCAGGCCCGCCACCTCGACGACGAGCTCGGCGCCGACGCCGAGAGCACCCTCTTCGCCGAGGAGTTGACCCGGGCCTACAGGCTCGATATCGACGACGGCGGCGGGGCCTGGCGCTCGCTCCACGAGCGCGTCGTCAACTACCTGACCGTGGCCGATCCCGAGGCCGCGCCGCCCCCCGTCAGCGACGAGGGTTTCGCCCAGATCAGCCTGACCGAGCCCGCCGTGGCCCCTGGCCAGCAGCCCGACCCGAGCAGCGAGGTCTACGCCCACGCCACGCTGCTGACCTGGGACGGCTGGAGCCTCTCGGCGCCGCGCCCCGGCAAGAGCATCAGCCGCGACCCGCGGGCCCCCCGCCCCGACGACCCCGCGACCCAGCCCCAGACGGTCGAGAACCAGGCCCTCACCGCCATGCCCCTGAGCATCAACGCGCTCGTGCAGCCCGGCACGCTGCCGCGCCTGCGCTTCGGCAGGCCCTACAGGCTGCGCGTGCGCACGGTAGACCTGGCCGGCAACGGCCCCACCCTGGCCGAGGCCGACGCGCTCTTCGCCGTCCTGCCCGAGCGCGGCACGGTGCTGCCGCCCGACGAGCCCCTGGTCTACAGGCGCTTCGAGCCGGTGCCCGCGCCCGCCCTGGCGCCGCGGGCCCGCTTCGGCGAGGGCGAGTCTCTCGAGCGCCTGGTGTTGCGCAGCAACTTCGACCGCTCGCCCGCCGAGGAGGCCGACGCGCTCAACGCCCTGGTGGCCCCGGTCGAGCCCTACGGCCCGGTGAGCGAGCGCCACGTCGTCGCCCCCAAGGCGGCCCTCGACCTGGTCGAGAAGCACGGCATGCTCGACGAGGCCTTCGACGCGCGCCGCAACGGTCTGGACGAGGAGGCGGCGCGGGCGGCCATGCTGGCCGCCTACGAGCTGGCCCGCCGCGAGAAGGGCTCCCTCGACGACCCCAACTTGCCCACAGTCGAGCTGGTGACCATTCCCGGCAGCGCGCCCGACGAGCCGCCCCAGCGCTACGCAGTCCACCGTGAGGAGCAGCTCGTGCTGCCGTACCTGCCCGACCCCCTGGCCGTGGGCGCGATCTTCTTCGGGCTGCCCGGCCTGGCGCCCGGCGAGCCCATGGTCGTGCCCTTCGACGGCGCCGCCTGGCACGAGGCCCCGCCCTTCAGGCTGCGCCTGGAGGAGGGCGCCGGCCCGCCCGAGTGGGACCCGGCGGCCCGCGTGCTGAGCGTACGCCTGCCAAAGTCCGCTGTGGCCACGGTGCGCATGAGCTCGCTGCTGGGGGCCGACCTCAACCTGATGGCCCTTTGGGGCTGGTGCGAGGAGCTGCGCCGCCTGCCGGCCCCGCTGCTCGACGACGCCGACCTGGAGCGGATCGCCCTGGCGGCGAAGGAGTCGCGCCACTGGATGTTCACGCCCTGGCGCACCCTCACCCTGGTCCACGCCCTGCGCCAGCCCCTCGAGGCGCCCGAGCTGCTCGCCCTGGAGGCCGAGCGCCCCCACGGCTCGACCGTGGCCCTGCTGCGGGGCGAGCTGCTGCTGCACCGCCCGAGCACCGAGCGGGCCGACCTGCTGGCGGCCTGGGGCGAGTGGGTCGACGACCCGCTGCTGCCGGGGCCCGAGCGGCGCGAGCAGAGCGCCCCGGTCTTCAGCATCCCCCTCGACACGGCCGCCGCCTCGCAGCGGCCCGCGGCCCTGGCCTGGGAGGACGAGCGGCTGCTGCGCTTCAATAGTATCGTGGCCGAGGATCAGGGCGGCGGCTTCCCGCCCCCGCATCAGTTCGGCGACACCAAGCACCGCCTGGTGACCTACACCTTCCAGGCGGCCTCGCGCTTTCGCGACTACTTCCCCGCCGCGCTCACCGCCGACCGGGCCGCGATCGCCCGGCCGAGCGCGCCGATGGTGATCGCGCTGCCCAGCACCGCGCCGCCCGCGCCGCCGCGGGTGCACGCGATCGTGCCGACCTTCGGCTGGGCGACCCTGGACGACGGCGGCCGGACCCTCACCAGCACGCGCCAGGGCGGCGGGCTGCGGGTCTACCTCGAGCGCCCCTGGTTCTCGTCGGGCGACGGCGAGCTGCTGGGCGTGGTGCTGAAGGGCGTCAGCTCGCCCATTGCGGCCGACTACCCCTACACCTCGCTGATGGGCCGCGACCCGCTCTGGTCGAGCGCGCCTGTGGCCGTCCCGCGGGCGGCGATCTTCACCAACGCCGAGGTAGTGAGCCCGCCCCTGCCGCTGCTCGAGATCGGCGAGCGGGCCACGGTGGTCGGCTTCACGCCCCAGTACGATGCGGCCGCGGGGCGCTGGTTCTGCGACCTGCAGCTCGACACGGGCAACGCCTACTTCCCCTTCGTCAGACTGGCCCTGGTGCGCTACCAGCCGACCGCGCTGGGGGGCGCGCACCTCTCGCGCGTGACCCTGGCGGACAGTGTGCAGACCTTCCCCGGCCGCACCGCCACCCTGACGCGCGACCCGGCCGAGCCCGAGGCGCTGCAGATCACGGTGCTGGGCGTCTCGTACGACGCCGTGGCCGGCGGCGACCCCGGCGAGCGGGTCGAGCGCCCCGAGCTGCTGAGCCAGATCACGGCCCGGCTCGAGCGGCGCATCCCCGCCATCGCCGACGCGACCGTGGGGTGGGAGGCCCCTGCGGGCGCGGCCGTGAGCCTCGAGGCCCAGCGCGGGGCCGGGGGGCAGACGAGCTGGTCGGGGGCGCTGCGCATCCCCGCCGAGCTGCTGGGGGCCGAGCTGCGCCTGGTGCTGACCGAGCGCGAGCAGTTCGCCGGCGACGAGCTCGGCGAGGTGAACGAGCGCACCGTCTACCTGGACATCATCGGGCTTTAATAATTAGGTGGCACAGCCCTTGCAGAAGGTGTGCAGCAAGACCCCGTCCAGCAGCCGGCCACTCGAGAGAGTAGCGCCGGGCGCCTTTTGTGCGGGCACACACGGTCGGGCCTATCGCGCACAGTCTGGCCTCCTATGGAACAGCTTGTCCCAACCGACCCGGGTCTGGCCCTGCTGCAGGACGTCGTGACGGCGCTGGTCGCCTCACCCCTGGAGGTCGAGCCCATCCTGGCGCGAGTCACGGCCCTGACGGTGCCGCGCCTGGCCGACCTGGCGATTATCTACCTGGTGCGCGACGCCCAGAGCCTCGATCGGCTGGCGATTGTTCACCGCGACCCGGCCAAGGGCCGGCTGGTGCACGAGCTCCAGCGGCGCTACCCGCCCGATCTGAGCGCGCCAATTGGGCTGGCCCAGGTGTTGCGCACGGGGCGCCCCGAGCTGATCGCCGCGGCGCCCCAGCAGGCCTTCGAGCCGCTTATGCTCGACGACGAGCAGCGCGCCCTGGTCAGCTCGATCGCGCCCCGCTCGTACATGACCGTGGCCCTCAAGGCCGACGGCGTGATCCTCGGCGCGCTACAGCTGCTGATCACCGAGTCGGAGCGGCGCTACAGCGCCAACGACCTGGTCGTGGCCGAGGCGATCGGGCAGAGCTGCGGGCTGGCCCTGCGCAACGCCCGCTTGCACATGGCCCTGCAGGCGGCCCACGGTTTGGCCCTGGCGGCGAGTGAGCGTATGGACCGGCTGCGGCAGCTGGTCGAGGCCCTCAACGCCGTGACCCTGCCCGCCGAGGTGGCCCGCGTGGTGACCGAGGGCGGCGCCCTGGCCCTCGGCGCGCGCACGGCCGCCCTGGCCCTGCGGGTCGGCGACGGCGACCGCCTCGCGATCGTCCACGCCGTGGGCTACCCGCCCGAGGTGGCCGCCGACCGGCGGAGCTTCCCGATCGCGGCCGCGACGCCTCTGAGCGACGCCATCAGGAGTGGTGAGCCGGTCTGGCTCGCCGACGAAGAGGAGCGCAGGGCGCGTTACCCTGAGCTGGGCGAGGCCCGGGCCCTGACGGGGCCCGGCGCGATCGCCGCCCTGCCGCTGCTGGTCGACGGGCGGACGATCGGCGCCCTCGGGATCGGCTTCGGCGGCGGCCATGGCTTCGACGCCGAGTCGCGCACCCTGCTGCTCACCCTGGCCCACCAGTGCGCCCTGGCCCTCGAGCGGGCCCGGCTCTACGAGGCCGAGCGGGCCGCCCGCACGCGCGCCGAGACCGCCCTCAGGCAGCGCGACCAGTTCCTCAGCGCGGCGGCCCACGAGCTGCGCACGCCCTTGACCGCGCTCCTGGGGAATGTGCAGCTGCTCCAGCGGCGCGCCGAGCTCAGGGGCGAGCGCGGCGAGCGCGAGTCCCAGATGCTCGACGTGGTGGGCAGCCAGGCCCTGCGCCTGAGCAAGCTGATCACAACCCTGCTCACGGTGACCGAGCTCGAGGCGGGCCAGCTGGCCCTCGCCCAGGGCCGGGTCGACCTGTGCGCCGTGGGGCGGCGGGTGCTGGCCGAGCTCGAGCCGTTCGCCGAAGGGCACGCCCTGGTGTGCGACGTGCCCGACGAGGTCATCCTGGTGCTGGGCGACGAGGCGCGCCTGGCGGCGATGATCGAGGAGCTGCTGCGCAACGCCATCGCCCACAGCCCCCGCGGCGGGCCGGTCACCCTGGCGATCGGGCTGGCCGAGGGCTGGGTCGAGCTGGCGGTGATCGACCAGGGGCATGGCATTGCCACCGAGGCCCTGCCGCGCATCTTCGAGCGCTTCTACCGCGCGCCCCACGCCCCGGCGGCCAGCGGGGGCGGGCTGGGGGTCAACCTCTGGCTGGCGCGCGAGGTGGCCCGCAGGCACGGCGGCGAGCTGCTGGTCGCGAGCGCCGTCGGCGCGGGCAGCACCTTCACGGTGCGCCTGCCGGCGCTGGCCGCCTGACTGCTCGCAAGCC
>CAZKTU010000257.1:2215-9237 GCA_964555675.1 uncultured Oscillochloris sp. | reverse complement strand
TGCTGGTGGCCGCCTATCTGACCTTCTTCCCCGTGACGATCGGCATGCTGCGGGGTCTGCGCTCGGCCTCGCCCCAGAGCCTCGACCTCATGCGCTCGTACGCCGCGAGCCCGGCCCAGACCTTCTGGAAGCTGCGCATGCCGGCGGCCCTGCCCTATCTGTTCACCGCGCTGAAGATCGCCGCCACGGCCAGTGTGATCGGGGCGATCGTGGCCGAGCTGCCCGCCGGCTCGCGCGAGGGCGTCGGGGTGATGATCCTCAACGCGGCCCAGTTCTACAATTCGCGCCCGCCGGCCCTCTACCTGGCCATTCTGGCGGCGGGCCTGGTGGGCGTGGCCTTCTATGGCCTGGTGGCCCTGGCCGAGCGCCTGGTCGTCGGCCCGCGCCGCGCCGAGTAGGTGAAGGGCCAAGCCCTCCTGACCTCCCGCCAGCCGGAAACGCACATAGCCGCGCAGCGAAACTATCCATGAGCACAACCCCCATCATCGAGTTCGACCGGGTCTCGAAGATCTACCAGAGCGGCGGCGGCCCGGTCACCGCCCTGCACGAGGTGACCCTGAGCATCGGCGCGGGCGAGTTCATCGCCCTGATCGGGCCGAGCGGCTGCGGCAAGAGTACGCTGATGCGCCTGATCGGCGACCTCGACCGGCCCTCGGCGGGGCGGCTGCTGGTCAAGTCGAAGACCCCCGAGCAGGCCCGCCGCGACCGCGACTACGGGATCGTCTTCCAGTCGCCGGTGCTCTACGAGTGGCGCACGATCAGCAAGAATGTCGAGCTGCCGCTCGAGATCATGGGCCGCCCCCCGGCCGAGCGCCGCGAGCGGGCCGCCAGCCTGCTGCGCCTGGTCGGCCTGAGCGACTTCGGCCAGGCCTACCCCCACCAGCTCTCGGGGGGCATGCAGCAGCGCGCCGCGATCGCCCGGGCCCTCTCGTTCTCGCCCTCGATCCTGCTGATGGACGAGCCCTTCGGGGCCCTCGACGAGATCACCCGCGAGCGCATGCAGCTCGAGCTACTCGGCATCTGGGCCGGCTCGGACCCGCGCCCCACGGTGATCTTCGTCACCCACAGCATCCCCGAGGCGGTCTTCCTGGCCGACCGGGTGGTCGTGATGTCGCCCCGCCCCGGCCGCGTCCAGCGGGTCATCCCGGTCGACCTGCCCCGCCCGCGGGCCTTCGAGACCCGCGAGAACCCGCGCTTCTTCACCCTGGTGACCGAGGTGCGCGAGTGTCTGCGCGCCATGGAGGAGGCCGCCCCGCCCGCCTTGCGACCCGACCTCGATCTCTAGGGACACCATGCAAGCTACGACGACGACAACCAAGCTCAGCAGTGCGGCAGGCTCGGCCAGGTGGCTCGGGCTGATCTGGCCGCCCCTGCTGACCTTCGTGATCGTGATCGGGCTGTGGGAGGCGGCGGTACGCCTCTTTAACATCCCCTTCTATCTGCTGCCGGCGCCCAGCCAGATCATGGCCACCTTCCTCGAGAAGCCGGGCTACCTGCTGGGCATCGGGCTGGCGACCTTCGCCAACGCCCTGGCGGGGTGCGCGATCGGCTGCACGCTCGGGGTGCTGGTCGCGGCGGCCTGCGTGCGCTGGCCGATCGCCGCCGACGGGCTGGTGCCGCTGGCGGTGGCGGCGGGGGCCGTGCCGATCATCGCCCTCTCGCCGCTCATGGGCATCTGGCTCGGCAGCATCAGCCCCGCCTCGAAGATCGCGGTGGTGGCGGTGATGACCTTCTTCCCGACCCTGGTGAGCGTCTACAAGGGGCTGGCCTCGCCCCGCGCCGACGCGTTGCAGCTCATGCGCTCGTACGCGGCGCCGCAGCGCGACGTCTTCCTGAAGCTGCGGGCGCCCGCCGCCCTGCCCTACCTCTTCAACGCCCTGCGCGTCTGCACCACCCTGAGCATGATCGGCGCGGTGGTGGCCGAGTTCTTCGGCGGCCCCCAGAACGCCCTCGGGGTGTATATCAAGACCCAGGCGGGTATCCTGCGCACCCGCGAGGCCTGGTCGGCCATCCTGGTGGCCTGCCTGCTCGGCCTGGCTTTCTACCTGGCCGTCGTGCTGGTCGAACGGGCCGTGATGCCCTGGAAACGTAGTAGCTAAAGCAACCCGGGCAATGCGGCCCGCCGGCGATGAGGCGTCACAGTGTTGGTTTCGGTCGCTATTCGCACTCAGAACAAGGAGAATCGACCCATGCAGATGCGCAGACTCTTCGGCCTGCTGGCAACCCTGGCCCTGCTCGGGGCCATGCTCGCCGCCTGTGGCCAGGCCCCCGCCGCCGCGCCCACCGAGGCCCCCGCCGCCGCCGCGACCGCCGCCCCCGCAGACACTTCGCCCGCCGTCACCCCGGTGGCGCTCCAGCTCAAGTGGGTGCCCCAGGCCCAGTTCGCCGGCTACTTCGCGGCCCTCGACCAGGGCTACTACGCCGCCGAGGGCCTCGATGTGACCATTCTGGCCGGCGGCCCCGACATCGTGCCCGAGCAGGTGGTGGCCAGCGGCCAGGCCCAGTTCGGCATCAACTGGATGGCCAGCCTGCTGGCCACCCGCGAGCAGGGCGCGCCCCTGGTCAATATCGCCCAGGTCTTCACCCGCGCCGGCATGCGCCAGCTCTCGTGGAAGGAAAATAACCTGGCCACGCCCGCCGACCTCAAGGGCAAGAAGGTCGCGGTCTGGTTCGGCGGCAACGAGTACAATCTGCTCGCCACCCTCAGCAAGTACAACCTCAACAAAGACAGCGACCTGACCCTCGTGCAGCAGCCCTTCGATATGAACCTGCTGCTCAATAAAGAGGTCGACTCGGCCGCCGCCATGACCTACAATGAGCTCTACCAGGTCCTCAGCGCCGGCCACGAGATCGACGAGCTGAATATCCTCGACTATAACACCGAGGGCACGGCTATGCCCGAGGACGGCATCTTCGTGACCGCCGACTGGCTCAACGCCGACCCGGCCAACAAGGACGTCGCCGCCCGCTTCCTGCGCGCCTCGTTCAAGGGCTGGGCCTACTGCCGCGATAATGCCGCCGCCTGCGTCGATATCGTACTCAAGCAGGATAGCGGCGGCGTCATGACCAAAGAGGCCCAGGCCTGGCAGATGGACGAGGTCAATAAGCTGATCTGGGGCGACCCGATCGACCCCAACACCAAGATCGGCTTCCTCGAGCCCGAGCTGTTCAAGTTCGCCGCCGACACCGCCCTGCAGTTCGGCGTGATCACCAAGCCCGCCGAGGACGCCGCCTTCACCCACGAGATCTGGGAGCTGGCGACGAAGTAGCTACTATCTGGCGGGAGCTGTGGAGGGCCAGGCCTTCCACAGCTCCCGTTGCGAGCAGCGGAGCAACTATGGAGTTCGGGATCACCTTAAAGCTCGATATGCCCCCCACCCGCAGTGTGGCCCTGGCCAGGCAGGCCGAGGCGGCGGGTTTTAGCTATGGCTGGGTCTTTGACTCGCATGTGCTCTGGCAGGACCCGTATGTCGCGCTGACCATGCTGGCCGCGAACACCGAGCGCATGCGCCTGGGCACCTGTGTCACCAACCCCGCCGTGCGCGACGCGACGGTGACGGCCAGCAGCCTGGCCACGCTCAACCTGATCTCGGGCGGCCGCATGGACCTGGGCATCGGACGGGGCGACAGCTCGCGCCGCGTGCTCGGCAAGAAGCCCACCACCCTGGCCGACCTCGAGGAGGCCGCCCTGAAGATCCGCGCCCTGGCCACCGGCCACGAGGTCGAGCACGAGGGCCAGCCCGTGCGTATGCCCTGGGCCGACCCCGCGGCCCCCCTGCCGATCTGGGTCGCCGCCTATGGGCCCAAGGCCCTGCACCTGACCGGGCGCATCGCCGACGGGGTGATCCTGCAGTTCGCCGACCCCTCGCTGATCAAATGGTGCCTCGGCTTCGTCCACGCGGGCGCCCAGGCCGCCGGCCGCGACCCGGCCAGCATCAAGGTCATGGCCGCGGCCCCGGTCTGGGTCTCGGACGACCTGTCGAAGGCCCGCGACCAGGTGCGCTGGTTCCCGGCCCTGGTCTCGAACCACGTGGTCGACCTGCTCTCGCGCTACGACCCGGCCGAGCTGCCCGCCGAGCTCACCCAGTACGTGAGCGGGCGCGCCGGCTACGACTACCAGAAACACGCCGAGGTCGGCTCCTCCAACGCCGCCTTCGTGAGCGACGAGGTGGTCGAGCGCTTCTGTATCGTCGGCCCGCCCGAGGAGCAGCGCCGCCGCCTGGCCGAGCTGGCCGCAGTCGGGGTCGATCAGTTCAATATCTACCTGATGAGCGGCGACGAAGAGGCCTGCCTCGAGGCCTATGGCTCCGCCGTGGTCCCGGAATTCGCGTAGGCGCGCCAGAGCAAGGGAGCTATGCTATGTCCACACTGATCAAGGGCGGCACCGTAGTGACGGCGGGCGACACCTTCGCCGCCGATGTACTGATCGAGGGCGAGCAGATCGTGGCGGTGGGCCGCGGGCTGGCGGCCGATACGACCATCGACGCCTCGGGCGCGTATGTCATCCCAGGCGGTATCGACGTGCATACCCACCTGGCCATGCCCTTCGGGGGCACGGTCTCGTCCGACGACTTCTTCACCGGCCACCGGGCGGCGGCCTTCGGCGGCACGACTATGCATATCGACTTCGCCATCCAGCCCAAGGGCGCGACCCTGCGCGAGACCCTCGACCTGTGGCACGGGCGGGCCGCCGGCAAGGCCGCGATCGACTATGGCTTCCACGTGGCGATCACCGACCTGCCCGATAGCGTGCTGGCCGAGATGCCGAACTGCGTCGAGTATGGCGCCACCAGCATGAAGCTGTTCATGGCCTACAAGGGCGCCCTGCAGGTCGACGACACCACCCTCTTCCGCGCCATGCAGCAGGCCGCGCAGCACAAGCTGCTGATCATGGTCCACGCCGAGAATGGCGACGCGATCGATATCCTGATCAAAGAGGCCGTGGCCGCCGGCAACCTGGCCCCGAAGTACCACGCCCTGACCCGCCCCCCCGAGCTCGAGGCCGAGGCCACCGAGCGGGCGATCCGCCTGGCCGAGGTGGCCGGCTCGCCGCTCTATGTGGTCCACGTCACCAATGCCGCCGCCATGAACGCCATCCGCGCCTCGCGCGCGCGGGGCTACAGCGCCCAGATCTTCGGCGAGACCTGCACCCAGTACTTCTTCTTCACCAAAGACGACCTGGCCCGCGAGGGCTTCGAGGGCGCCAAGTGGGTCTGCTCGCCGCCCTTCCGCGAGGCCAGCGACCACGAGCCCCTCTGGGGCGCCGTGGCCGACAATAGCCTGCAGGTGGTCTCGACCGACCACTGCCCCTTCTGGTTCGAGGGCGGCACGGACGGCCGGACGCCGGGCAAAGAGCTGGGCCGCCAGAGCTTCGCCGCCATCCCCAACGGCTGCCCCGGGATCGAGGAGCGCATGATGCTGCTCTATACCCACGGGGTGCGGACGGGCAAAATCTCGCTCAACCGCTGGGTCGAGCTGACCAGCACCAACCCGGCCAAGCTCTTCGGCTGCTACCCCCAGAAGGGCGCCGTGGCCCCCGGCGCAGACGCCGACCTGGTGATCTGGGACCCCGAGGCGCGCCGGACGCTCAGCGCGGCCACCCAGCACCAGCGCACCGACTACACGCTCTACGAGGGCTGGGAGGTCGTGGGCGCCCCGCGCAGCGTGCTCAGTCGCGGCCGCGTACTCGTCGAGGGCGAGCAGTGGCTCGGCGAGGCCGGCGCGGGCAAGTTCGTACACCGGCGGCCCTTTGGGCAGTAGCTTTGAAGGAGCGCCAGCCATGTCCAGAACCTCAACCCTCGACCCCGCCCGCACGATCGCCGAGCTGAAGGAGCTGCGGGCCCTCACGGGCGACGCCGACGGCGCGCAACGGGTGGCCTGGACCGAGACCTGGGCGCGGGCGCGGGCCTGGTTTCGCGCCAAGCTGGCCGAGCTGCCGGTCGAAGTCGAGACCGACGAGGCCGGCAATGTCTGGGCCACCCTGCGCGGCGAGAACGAGCGGGCCCTGCTGATCGGCGGCCATATCGACTCGGTGCCCAACGGCGGCTGGCTCGACGGCTGCCTCAACCTGCTGGCCGGCCTCGAGGTGCTGCGCCGCGTCGCCGCCGAGGGCACGCCCCCCGTCACCCTGCGCCTGGTCGACTGGGCCGACGAAGAGGGCGCGCGCTTCGGGCGCAGCCTCTTCGGCTCGAGCGCCTTCTCGGGCAACCTCGACCCCGAGGAGCTGGCCGAGCTGAAGGACCGCAGCGGCACGCCCCTGCCCGAGGCCCTGGCCGCCCACGGGGTCGACCTGCACAGGGCCAAACTGGCCGGGCGCCAACTGGCCGGCGCCGCGGCCTACCTCGAGCTGCACATCGAGCAGGGCCCCGTGCTCGAGGGCATGGGCCTGCCCCTGGGCGTGGTGATCGGCACCTTCGGCGTCGAGCGCCACGCGATCACCTTCACCGGCCAGGCCGCCCACGCGGGCTCGACGCCCATGGACCGCCGCCGCGACGCCTTCGCCGCCGCCGCCAGGCTGGGGCTCGAGATCCGCGCGATCGCGCGCAACCACGGCGGGGTCTGCACGGTCGGCAGCTGCGTCACCAGGCCGGGCATTGTCACCGCCGTCGTCGGCGAGTGCGTGATCACCCTCGACCAGCGCCACATGGACGCCGCCGAGCTGGCCGCGATGCTGCAGGACGCCAGGGTCGCCGCGGCCGAGTTCGCCGCCGAGGAGGGCTGCGAGGTGAGCTGGGAGCGCATCTGGCGCATCGAGCCCATCCCCTTCCACCCCGAGCTGATCGACCTGGGCGAGGCGGCGATCAGGGCCGTGAGCGGCAGCGCCCACCGCCTACCCAGCG
Organism: uncultured Oscillochloris sp.; assembly: GCA_964555675.1. Taxonomy (GTDB): domain Bacteria; phylum Chloroflexota; class Chloroflexia; order Chloroflexales; family Chloroflexaceae; genus CAIWXH01. Next base: position 2,398 of record CAZKTU010000257.1, on the reverse strand, counting down.
GCCCCCTCCACGACGCCGCCGAGGTGGCCCGGGCCGGCGTGCCGACGGTCATGCTCTTCGTCCAGAGCCTGCGCGGCATCTCGCACAACAAGATCGAGGACACCCTCGAAGAGCACCTGGCCCTCTCGGTGCGCGCCCTCGACCGGCTCACCACCTCGACGATCGCCTGGCTCAACGGGTAGC
>CAZKTU010000257.1:0-2115 GCA_964555675.1 uncultured Oscillochloris sp. | reverse complement strand
CGCCTGGGGCGAGCGCCTCATCACAGCTCGGCGCGCATACGCTCGACCATCTGCTGGACGGTGAAGCGCGCCTTGCCCAGGTGGCCGTCGTGGGAGAGGCCCATGACGGCGAAGTAGCCGGGGGTGATCAGGGCGGCGAGATAGGTCAGGTCGTCGGTCTCGATGGTGATGCCGCGCACCAGGCCGCTGCCGATCCGGCCCGAGGAGGCCGTGGCGCCGGCGGCGAGGGTCGCCAACTCGAGCTCGGCCAGCTCGAGGTCGTAGTCGTCATCGTCGTCGGCGTAGGCCATCTCGACGCTGAGGCCGTCGGTGCCCACGACCCCGGCGAAGCTGGCGCCCGGCACGCTGTCGAGCGCGTCATAGAGGATGGCGGTCAGGCTCATCGAAGGCCCCTTCAGCTAGAGCTCGCGCCGGCCCTCCAGGGCCGAGCCGAGGGTGTCCGGGTCGGCCCACTCGAGGTCGCCGCCTGTGGGCAGGCCGCGGGCGGGGCGAGTGACCCGCACGCCCAGGGGCGCCAGGTCCTTCAGCAGCAGGAAGGCTGTGGCCTCGCCCTCGGTGTTAGGGTTCATGGCGAGGATGACCTCGTCGACCGGCTCGCCGCGCACACGGGCCATCAGCTGGTCGATCTTCAAATCCTCGCGGTAGATCCCCTCGAGGGGGGCGATATGGCCGTGGAGCACGTGGTAGAGGCCGCGGAAGGCGCCGGTGCGCTCGATCGCCAGCACGTCGAGGGGCTCCTCCACCACACAGATCTTCGACTGGTCGCGCGAGGGGCTGGCGCAGATCGGGCAGAGCTCGTCGACGGTGATGTTGAAGCAGCGGGTGCACAGGGTGACCTGCTCCTTCATCGCCTGGAGCGCCGCGGCCAGGGCGCGGACCTGCTCGTCCTCGGCGCGCAGCAGAAAGAAGGTCAGCCGCGAGGCCGTCTTCGGCCCGATCCCGGGCAGCTTGCCGAGCTCTTCGATCAGGCGGGCGACCGGCTCGACGATCAGGTTGTCGCCGCGGCTTGTCATCAGGGTATCCGTTCGAGCAGGCCTCGTCACTCTCGGCGGGCCGGGCGTAGCGGGCGCGAGCTAGAAGAGGCCGGGGATGCCGCCCTTCATGCCGCCCATGAGCGGGCCCATGCGCTGCTCGGCCAGCTCCTGGGCCTTCTTCGCGGCATCGCTGAAGGCGGCCACGAGCAGGTCCTGCAGCATCTCGACATCCTCGGGGTCGACGACCTCGCGCTCGATCTTGATACTCTGCAGCTCGCGGTGGCCGTTCATCTGGACGGTGACCGCGCCGCCGCCGGCGCTGCCCTCGACCATGGCGGTGCCTAGCTCCTCCTGGATCTTCTGCATCTGGCGCTGCATCTGCTGGGCCATCTGCTGTAGCTGGCGAGGGTTCATCCTATGCTCCTTGCAGGCGATTCGGCGTCGCCTTAGCTTACCATACGCCCACGATCCCTGACAAGGCGAACTACTCCTCGGGCTCGATATCGACGATATGGGCCTCGAAGATGTTCATCGCCGCGCGCACGAGATCGTCTTTGCGGGCCTCGCGGATCTGGCCGCGCAGGTCGCGGCCGGCGGTCTTGGCCTCGATGGTGACGCGCACGGCGTAGGTTGCGCCCAGGTGCTTCTTGACCACATCCTCGACGATGCGCCGGTTTTGGGGCTTCTCGAGGTTCTCTTTGTGGAAGGGCGAGGTGGCCAGGAGCACCACCGTCTGGCCCTCGACGTCGATCGGCCGCACGCCGTGGAGCAGGGCCTGGACCATCGGGCTCTTCGGGCGCACATCGCGCTTGATCTCCTCCCACAGGCCCTCGACCTTCTCGAGCACCGAGAAGTCGGCGTTGGCGGCGGCGGCAGCCTCGGGCGAGCGATCGCCTGCGGCGTGCGCGGGGGCCCCGTCGTAGCCGTCGGGGGCGGCCTCGGCCTCTTCGGGCGCCTCGCCGAGCACGAGGGCGTCGACGGCGGCGGCCACCTCGGCGGGCTCGGGCCCCTCGTCCTCGGCGCCCTCGTCGCTGGCCGCCAGGCCGGCGGGCGGGGCGGGCGCCAGGGGCTCCGCCTCGGCGGGCGGCGCGGCGAGGGCGGGCTGCGGGGCGGGCTGCGGGGCGACGACGGACTGCGGGGC
>CAZKTU010000256.1:0-9279 GCA_964555675.1 uncultured Oscillochloris sp. | reverse complement strand
CCGCTGCACGACGCTGCGCGCCACGTAGTCGTGGACGCTGCGCTGCTCGCGACGGGCGGGCGGCGCAACCAGGTAGATCAGAGCGAGCCGCGCCAGGTCCGACGAGAGCGCGAATGCGCTCACGTGCGCTAACATTACAACGAAACTTCGGTTCTTGTGCTTGCCAGCGTCAGGGAAGACTGCTACCACCAGGGGCGTAGCCGGGCCCTGGTCGCGGTCAATGTGACCACGAAGGACACGAAGGCCACGAAGGGAGGAAAGAGGCTGTGCCAGGTCAAGTCCTTGCGCGCCTCTCGCTCGGCACAGGCGCACGACTCTGGCACCCGGCATGCTCCAATCCTTCGCGCTCTTCGTGGTCTTCGTGGTAAAAATGGCCCGCCCTACCCCGAGACCCCCGCCGCCATCGGCGCGCACCCGTACGCCGATGGCGGCAAGAGGCGCGGGCTACGGAATGATCAGGAAGGGCGTGGCCGCCTCCTGCGCCAGACAGCCGGCATCGGGGCGCGCCGCGGGGTCGTCGAGGAAGCGCACGATCGCGCCCCTGGCGCAGGGGCTGAGGACGCTCGCTGAATGCCCGCCGCGCGGGACGACCAGCTCGCTGGCCCGGCCGAGGCTCCGGGCGGCCTCGCGGGCGTTCGCCGGCGGCGTGATCGGGTCGAGCTCGCCGCTGATCAGCAGGGCGGGGACGTCGCTGCGCACCGGCGCGTTCTCGGCCTTGTCGTCGGCCGTCAGCCCCCAGGCCGCGCAGATCTCGAGCATGGCCTCGTTGAAGAGCGGGCTGAAGGCCAGCCCCGCCGCCGCGCGCTGCCGGTCGCGGGCCGTGACGAACTCGCGCTCGCGCGCGAAGGTCGCGTCCTCGTTGCACTGCACGGCCACCTGCATCCCCTGCGAGATCACGGGCACGTCGCCCGGCAACTGCTCAGTGAACAGGGCCGAGGCCAGGTTGGCCAGAGGCCTGTAGTTGCCCTGGTCGGCCTCGCCGATCACCGCGGGCAGCAGCGGCAGCACCGGGGTGATATACATGAGCTGGAAGACGATGATCGTCAGGTCCACCCCGGTGAAGGGCAGATAGTCCAGAGCCTCGCCGGTCTCGAGGTCGATGATTGGCAGCACGACGGCCTCGGCGTTGAGCCGCTCGACCACGCGGGCGAACGAGCCCTCGACATTGGGGTAGGCGGGCCCACAGGCGGGGTCGGCGGCGCACAGGTCGCTCAGCCGGGCCAGGGCCCCCGCGAAGGTGCCGAAGACCTCGGTGTGGAAGTTGGCCTGCAGCGGGTAGACCGAGTCGAGCACGGCGCTGCGAATGGTCGCCGGCCTGTAGCGCATGGCGGTGAGGCCCAGGCGCGTGCCGTACGAGCCGCCATAGAGGTTCCACTGGGGGTAGCCCAGGGCCACGCGCAGATCCTCCAGGTCGGCGGCGCTCTCGACACTATTGTAGGCCGCCAGATCCACGCCCTGTGACCTGAAGGCGGCGCCGCAGGCCAGCAGCGCGTCGACCCCCGCCTGAAGCAGGGCCGGCCGGTCCTGGATGGCCGCGCCGAGCGGGACGAGCAGGCGCGCGGGCGCGGCCGCCTGGGGCGCGCAGTTCAGGGCGGGGCGCGAGTAGCCGGTGCCGCGCTGGTCGACGAAGACCATGTCGCGCGTGGCCAGGATCTCGCCGAAGACCAGCGGCGCCTGGGCGATCAGCGGCAGGGCCGGCTGGCCGGGGCCGCCGGCGAGGAAGAGCACCGGGTCGGGGCGCTTCTCGGGGCTCGGCGAGCGCACAATGGCGACGGCGAGCTGGATGGTGCGCCCGTTGCGGCGCTCACGCGACTCGGCCACGGTCAGGGTGCCACAGTCGAGGGCGTAGCCCTCGGGCGCGGGGATGGGGCAGGGCCCGGGCGCGTATGAGCCCGGCAGGGGGCTCTGGGCCTGCGCGACAGGCGCCGCCCCAACCAGCAGTAGGACAATGAATAGGGCCGAGACAACTCGGAGCGCAAGGCGCCTACGCTCGCCCTGCAGAAATGTGTTGAACATGACCTTCCTTACCTGTGACAAAATCCAACGACCCAACCGGCCGTTCGAGCATACGAGCAGGTTGTATGCCCGCGACCCCAAGCGTGACAGCCTGCAAAGAGTCCTCATTCCTCAGTCATCGGTCGTCGGTCCCTGGTCATCAACACCGAAGCAAGCCCGCCCCACAGACACAAGGCGCTCCCCAGACCGACCACGGCCACGCGCAGCCCGAGCAGCGCCCCGTCGGGGCCGATGGGCACCGACGTGGGTAGCGCGAGGCTTAGGAGAGCCAGGATGACCATTGCGGCGCCGACGATGGCGAAGCGCCACGACTGAAAGGCTCGCACCAGGCCGAAGAAGTGCAGCCCGACAATCGCGGCCACCGCGGGCATGATCGCGTCGGGGCGACCCGCCGCGGTGAGCAGCCGCCCGGCCAGCGGGATGGCGATGATCTCGGCCAACACGGCCAGCTGGTAGTCGCGCGTGCGAAACGGATTCGGCCCCTGACCAGCGCCGCCAGGCCGGCCGTTGGCCGCCCGAAAGAACCTGAAGGCGGTGATGACCAGGGCCAGGCTGACGCCGAGGACCAGCAATAGCGCGAGTGTGCCGGCCAGGCCGGGGATAGCCAGGCTGCCGGCGAAGCCCCAGCCCGCGGCGAAGCCTCCGACAATCAGCGTGGTGAGCGCGAAGCCGCGCAGCTCGTCCCCACCTAAGGACCTGGCTGTCATCAGGCTGCCTGCGGCCCGCGAGCGCCATTCAGCCCGTCCAGAAAGTGCGGGCTATACATCAGGCCAAGGATATTGCCGAAGGGATCGAGCACCGCCGCGGTGACGAAGCCGGCTTCGCGCTCTTTCAGCGGCTCGTAGAGCCTGGCGCCCTGTAACATGCACGCTCCTTGCTCGATCAGCCAGGCTGGCACCTCCAGCCGCTGTCGTTGTACGGCAGCACGGAGCGTGCCAGTCCGGGCGGGCGAGGCGCCGCACAACCCTGGCGGTTGTGACCGTTTTGGCACAGTTTGGCCATAGCCCCGCCGCATCGCCGCGGTACACTGTTGCCAACGTTCGCCTCAGCCCACACCCCAATCGCCCCTGATTACGCGGGAGCTTTGCCCATGGACCCCCTGGTGATTGACCATGTCGCCAAGAGCTTCGCCCAGACCGTCGCCGTGCGCGACGTCAGCTTTACCGTCGGCGCGGGCGAGATCTTCGCGCTGCTCGGCCCCAATGGGGCCGGCAAGACCACGACGATCCGCATGGCCCTCGATATCTTCAAGCCCGACAGCGGCACGATCGCCCTCTTCGGCGGGCCGCCCGGCGAGCAGAGCCGCGACCGCATCGGCTACCTGCCCGAGGAGCGCGGCCTCTACCGCAATTTGAACCTGCTCGACTGTCTGGTCTACCTGGCCGGGCTCAAGGGGCTGCGCGCCCCCGAGGCCCGTCGCCGCCTCGCCCATTGGCTCGAGCGCTTCGACCTGGCCGCCCACACCGGCAAGAAGGTCGGCGACCTCAGTCGCGGCATGCAGCAGAAGGCCCAGTTTATCGCCGCCCTCGTCCACGAGCCCGACCTGCTGATCGTCGACGAGCCCTTCGCCGCCCTCGACCCGGTCAATACGCGCCTGATCAAAGACGTGCTCTATGAGTTCGCCGCTCAGGGCAAGACAGTCATTATGTCCACCCACCAGATGCACCTGGTGGAGGAGCTGGCCGAGCGCCTGGTGATGATCAACCGCGGCGAGGTGGTGCTCTACGGCACGGTCAGCGCGGTGCGCCGGCAGTTCGCCGCGAACGCCGTGCTGCTCGAGGGCCACGGCCGTCTCGAGCGCATGCCCGGCGTGGCCGCCGTCGAGCCGCGCGGCGATAACGGCAACCTGCTGCTGCGCCTGGAGGGCACGACGACGCCCCAGCAGGTCTTCCGCGCCCTGGCCGAGCAGCCGAACTACGCCGTCGAGCGCTTCGCCGTGGCCCTGCCGACCCTGGACGAGATCTTCGTGCGGGTCGCCGGGGGCGAGGCGGCGCAGGGGGTGGCGCGATGAGACGTCTCTTCTGGATCGCCCGCCACGAGTATCTGCGCCACGCGCGCCGCAGGGGCTTCTTGCTGGCCACCTTCGGCCTACCGCTGCTGGCGGCCGTCGGCGTCGCCCTGCTGATCCTGGTGCTCGTCAACACCCTGCGCCCCGAGGCCGCCCTCGGCTATGTCGACCCCGCCGGCCTCCTCGAGGGAATCGCGCTGCCCGCGCCGGAAGCGGACGAGCCCCCGCCCGTCCCGCTGCGCGCCTTTGCCGACGAGGCGGCCGCCCGCGCCGCCCTGGCGGACGGGCAGATCGACGCCTACGCGCTCATTCCGCCCGACTACGGCGAGCGGGGCGAGCTGACCGTCTATGGCCTCGAGTCGCTCTCGGGGCGGGGCCGGCGCACCCTGGCCGAGGCCCTCGACCGCGGGCTGCTGGCCCGGGCAGGGCTCGCGCCCGAGGTGGCCGCCCGCGCCCTCGACCCGCTGGGGGAGATCGCGGCGCGCACGCCCGCCGGGGCCCCGCTCGACCCGCTGGTGCAGGTCGGGCGCAGTGTCGTGGCGGTCTTCGGCAGCCTGCTGTTTGTGGTGACGGTCTTCTCGGCGGCCGGCTACCTGTTGCAGGCCCTGGTCGAGGAGAAAGAGAACCGCACCATGGAGATTGTGACCACCTCGGTGGCCCCGTGGCAGCTGATTGGCGGCAAGACCCTCGGGCTTGGCCTGCTGGGGCTGACCATCGCCCTGGTCTGGCTGCTGACCATCGCGCTCGGCTGGAGCGTCGCCGGGGCCTTCTTCGCCCCGATCCGCGCGGTCCCGCTGCCGCTGGATATGCTCGCGCCGGCGGCCCTGATGCTGCCCCTGGGCTTTCTGCTCTTCGCCGGGCTGATGGTGGCGATCAGCGCGGTGGTGACCACGCCCCAGGAGGGCCAGCAGTTCGCCGGGATCGCGACGATCGGCGCCTTCTTGCCCGTGATGTTCAGCGCGCTCTTCTTCATCGATTCCAACGGGCCGATCCCGACCGCCCTCAGCCTCTTCCCGCTCTCGGCGCCCGTGGCTATGCAGCTACGCCTGGTGGCGGGCGAGGTGCCGCTCTGGCAGCTCGGCCTGAGCATCGTACTGCTGGCCCTGGCGGCGGCCCTGGCGATCTGGTGCGCCGCGCGCATCTTCCGGGCCGGCATGCTCAGCTACGGCAAAAGCCTGAGCCTGCGCGAGACCTGGCGCGCCCTGCGGGCCTGATGGGCGAGTGGAATAACAGGAGCAACCCATGCGAAGAACACTTCTGGTGACCCGGCACGAGTTCGTGCGGCACCTGCGCCGGCCCAGTTTTCTGATCACGACGCTGCTGCTGCCGCTGATCCTGGGGGTGGTGATGCTGGTCACCCGCCAGGCCAGCGCCGCCGACCCGAGCGATCTGCAGGCGGCCATCGCGGGCGCGCCAATCGGCTACGTCGACGCGAGCGGGCTGCTCGCCGCGAGCGAGCAGGTGAACCCGCGACGCTTCCCGGACGAGGCGGCGGCCCTGGCCGCCCTGGGGGCGGGCGAGATCGAGGGCTTTTATCTCTTCCCGCCCGACTACCTGGAGGGCGGCGCGGTCGCGTGGGTCGGCGAAGGCCCGGGCGGCCCACAGGGACAGGTCGCGCTCGAAGCCCTGGCGCGGGCGGCTCTGCTGCGCGACGACCCGCAGCTGGCCGAACGGCTGGCGACGCCGCCGACGGTGCGCAGCGTGCCCCTCGACGGTGCGGAGGCCGAACAGCCCGACGCGGGCACCACGGACGAGGAGCGCGGCCCGGGGAGCTTCTTCATCCCCTACGGCTTCGCGATGATCCTCTATGTGACGATCTTCTCGGCGGCCAGCTTCCTGCTGCAAAGCGTGACCGAGGAGAAGGAGAACCGCACGATCGAGGTCGTGCTGACCTCGCTGCGCCCGCTCCAACTGCTGAGCGGCAAGATCCTGGGGCTGGGGCTGCTCGGGCTGCTGCAGGTGGTCATCTGGCTGGCCCTCGGGCTCCTCTTCCTGAGCCTGGGCGGCACGGCGCTGCCCGCGGGGCTGGCCGGGGGGGTGCCGTGGACGGTGCTGGCCCTCGCGGTGGTCTATTTCGTCCTGGGCTACCTGGTATACGGGAGCCTGCTGGCCGCGGTCGGCGCGACGATCGCCAATGTGCGCGAGGGGTCGCAGCTGACGGGGCTGCTGATCATCCCCTGCGTCGTGCCGCTCTTCTTCCTGGGCGCGATCATCGAGCGGCCGAACTCGCTCCTGGCCACAGGGCTGAGCCTCTTCCCGCTGACCGCGCCGATTACGATGATGATCCGCGTACCCCTGACGGCGATCGCGCCCTGGCAGATCGCCCTTAGCCTGGCGGCCCTCGCGCTCAGCGCGGGCCTGGGCCTCTGGCTGGCGGCGCGACTCTTCCGGGCCGGGGCGCTCCTGGCGGGGCAGCGGCTCTCGCCGCGGGCCGTGATGCGGGCCCTGCGGGCCGGGTAGGACGTGAGACACTAGAGTCTTACCGGCGCATCGCGGCGCGCCGCCTCGTAGATGGCGTGGATGATCGTGGCGGCGCGCACGCCGGCCTCGCCGGGCACGGGGGGCTCGGCGCCGGCCAGGACGGCCTCGACGAAGCCGGCGAAGGCGCCGTGGCGGGCCTCAACCTGGCTCTCGGGCGCGACCTCGCGCCACTCGCCCGCCTCGCGGGTGTAGAGCGCGAGCGGGGCGTTGCGCCAGGGCGACGGAAGCGCAATCTGACCCACGCTCCCATAGATGCGATTGGCCCACGCCGGCCCGGGGCCGTCGCCGCCGGCCTGAGAGGCGCGGGCCTCGATGGTGGCCAGGGCGCCGCCGACGCAGCTGAGGATGGCGAGGCCGACGTCCTCGACCTCGCCGGGGCTGGCGGTGTTCTGGTAGCGGCCCTGCACCTGCTCGACCGCGAGGCCGGTGATCCAGAGCAGGGCGTCGAGGTCGTGGATGCTGTTCATGATCAGCACCCCGCCGCCGGCGCTGGCCCAGCGCTGCCGCCAGTCGCCCGTGGCCCGACCCGAGTAGCCGCCGCTCCAGTAGGAGCGCGGCTTGTCGCCGCTATAGACACTGTGGAAGCCGACAACCTCGCCGATGGCCCCAGCCTGCACGAGCCGGCGGGCTTCGCTGTAAGCGGGCGCATAGCGGACGAGGAAGGGCACGCCGCAGGCCACGCCGTGCGCGCGGCACGTCGCCACGATCGCGCTGGCCTCGGCGGGGCTCACGCCCACGGGCTTCTCGACGAAGACGTGCTTGCCGGCGCGGGCGGCCAGCTCGGCCTGCTCGCGATGAAGGAAGTGGGGCGTGCAGATATAGACCGCCCGCACCTCGGGGTCGTCCAGGAGCTCGGCGAGGGAGTCGGCGGGGCGCCCGCCGTACTCGGCGGTCAGGCTGGCGGCCAGCTCGGGGCGGGCGTCGGTCACGCGCACGAGGGTCGCGCCGGGCACATCGCGCAGGGCGCGCGCCGAGGCGACCGCGATCTCGCCGGCGCCGACGAAGCCAAAGCCAAGGGTGTCCATGGTGATTCTCCGGTCGGCGCGAGACTGGCTCACGCCGGTTGCTGGGCCTGCTCGGCGAGCCAGACCTGATGGCGGGCCCAGATCTGCTCCCACAGGGCCGGCGCTTCGGGCAGATCGAGGCCGAAGCGCTCGCGGAGGGTCGCCCGGTAGTCGGCGGGGCCCGCGAGGGTCCGCCGCTCGACGCCGGCGGCGGTGGCGACGCTGAGCACCGCGCCCCTGAGGCTGACGATGCCGTCGGAGGTCAGGCGGTGGCAGACGGTGGTGCGCACGAAGTTCGAGTGGGGCGACGTCTGCTGACGCCGACACTGCTCGGCGAAGTCCGCCATCTGCGCGGGCGTTGTGACGAAGTCGTAGCCCGGGCCATCCTGCGGCTCGGGGTGAAAATGCCAGCGCTCGTCGGCGAAGGTCAGCTCGAAGGTGCGGTGGGCCTGGCGGTAGAGGCCCTCGGCGAGCGGCAGGGGCTCGAGGAAGCCGTTGCCGAAGCCCACATCGGCCAGGTAGGGGCGCTCGAGGCGCACCAGGAGCACCAGGTGATTGCCCTCGGCGGCGGCGCCCTGGGTGGCGCGGCTGACGGCGCTCGAGATGAGCTGCACCTCGAAGCCGAGCTGCCCCAGGGCCCAGGCGAAGAGCCCGTTCATCTCGTAGCACCAGCCGCCGCGACGCTCGTCCACGAGCCGGGTGGCGATGCGCTCGATCGCGAGGCCGAGGGGGCGACCCAGGTGGATGTCGAGGTTCTCGTAGGGGATGGCGAGCAGGTGGGCGCGGTGGAGGGCGCGCAGCGTCGCCAGGTCGGGGCGCAGGGGGCCGGTATAGGCAATTCGGTCAAGGTAACTCGCCAGGGTGGGCACAGACAATCCTCTCGGCTTCAAGGGGTGCGTGGACGCGCCTCACGGGGCGATCAGGGTGTGGAGTTCGTTGTCCCAACCGCCCTCGGAGGTGGCGCCGCGCAGCCCGGCGGCGCGGCTCTCACGCATCTTCATGCTCGGCTCCTGTAGAGCGGCCTGATCGGCGGTGAAGGCTACGCGAGGGCGAAGTCGACGGCGGCGAGGGCGTGGAGGCGGGTCGTATCGAAGAGGGGCACCGCGCTATCGGGCTGGGCGACGAGCAGCGTGATCTCGGTGCAGCCGAGGATAATGCCCTCGGCGCCGCGGGCCGCCAGGCGAGCCATGATTGTGCGATACTCGGCGCGCGACTCCTCGCGGACTTGGCCCAGGCAGAGCTCCTCGTAGATCACCCGGTTGACCAGGGCGCGGTCGAGGGGCTCGGGCGTGAGCACCTCGAGGCCGTGCTGGTCGGTCAGGCGGCCCTTGTAGAAGGCCTCCTCCATGGTGAAGCGGGTGCCCAGGAGGCCGATGCGGCGCAGGCCGTGGGCCTTGATGGCCGCGGCGGTGGCGTCGGCGATATGGATGAAGGGGATGCTCAGGTCGGCGGTGATGGCGTCGGCGACCTTGTGCATGGTGTTGGTGCAGAGGACGAGGCAATCGGCGCCGGCCCGCTCGAGGCTGTGCGCGGCCGCGGCGAGGGCCACGCCGGCCTCGTCCCAGCGCCCGGCCTGCTGCATCGCCTCGATCTCGGCGAAGTCGACGGTGAGCATCACGCTGCGCGCCGAGTGCAGGCCGCCCAGGCGCTCCTTCACGGCCTCGTTGATCAGCCGGTAGTACTCGGCCGACGACTCCCAGCTCATGCCGCCAATCAGGCCGATCGTTCGCATCGTCGCTCCGTATTCACTCAGCGGGCCACAGTGGCGCC
>CAZKTU010000255.1:0-9344 GCA_964555675.1 uncultured Oscillochloris sp. | reverse complement strand
CGCGGGGCGGGCGGGGGCGGGGGCGGCACGGCGGTGGGCACGGCGGTGGGCGGCACCGGCACGACCACCACGGGCGGCGGAATGACAATCGTCACGGCGGTGATCGTCACGATGGTCAGCACGCCGTCGACCGGCACGACGATGATCCGCACCGGCTCGCCCGTCACCAGGCGCACGCGCCAGAGCACCAGCTCGGGCGCGAGGCGCAGGCGCTGCCCGCCGATCACAATGAACTCGCCGTCGATCAGCTCGATGCTGCCGCCCAGCACGCGGGCCTCGACCAGGGGCTGGATCAGGCGCAGGACCAGCTTCCCCCCGTCGTCATCGACGATCACGCGGACGATCGTCCCCGCGCCCAGGCCCGCCGGGATGACCACGCCCGCGGGGATCAGCAGGGTGCGCCCGTCGATCACGATCGTCGTGGCGTCGATCGCGCCGATCTGGCCGACCAGCGGCAGTTCGCGCACCGGCGTGACGCTGACGGCGACTACACTCTGCTCATCGTCGTCGTCGTCGTCTTGCACCTGCACGATGGCGCGCACGAGGCTGCCGACGCCCAGGTTGGGGCCGAGCTGCGCCCCTGCGGGCACGCGCACGCGCAGGCCGTCGATCACCCAGATCTCGCCGTCGATCGACTCGACTAGGCCGATGATCTGTAGCGTGCCCTGGACGGGCGCGGCGACGGCGGTGGGGGCCGGCGTGCCGGGCGCGGCGGTGGCGGCCCCCGCCTGGGTGGGCGCGACGGTGACGGCGGGGGCGGTCGGGTCGAGCAGGCGGCCCGGCTGGGCCGTGGGCGCGATCACCTGGCCGGTGGCGGTGCAGCCGGCCGTAAGGGCGACGGCGAGGCCGAGGGTGGTGAGGCGCCGCGAGGCGCGGGCGAGTAGGGCCAGGCGCGCGGGAGTCAATTGGGCCATGGGGTCCTCCTTCATGGGTGTTCGAGCAGGCGGAAGTTGTCGACAATCACGGTGACCGGCTCGGGCAGGGCTTCGGGGCCGGCGATGGCGATCACGCCGACGTGGCCCCCGTTAAAGGGCCCGGGGTCGGCCCGGGCCACCAGGGTGTCGTTCAGCCAGAACTGCACCCCATCGGGCAGACGCACGACGCGCAGGAAGTTCGTCCCGCCCCCCGTGCTGAAGAGTGGGCTGGCCCCGCGGGCGTAGCGGCCCGCGACCAGGGCCCCGCCCTGGAAGGTGGCGGTCTGCCAGCTGCCGTCGGCCGCGAGCACGAAGTAGCTCAGCCCGCTGCCGTCGGTCTGCTGGTCGTAGACGAGGCCGACCGCGGGCGACCCGCTGGGCGGCAGGGCTACCTCGAGCTCGGCGATGTAGCGCGGCCCGAGAGGCCGGTCGCCCCACGAGTCGCTCGTCAGCGCCCCGGGCTGCTTGAGGATCAGGCGGTAGTACGAATAGATCAGCTCGCGCCGGGCGGCCGCATCGTCGCTCGGGCGCCAGCGCCCCTTGGTCGCCTCGCTGTCGAAGGTCTCGAAGAACAGCTCCTGGTGTCCGGCCCGCTCGGCGGCCAGGGCCTCGCGGGCGGCCTGCAGCTCCTCGGGGCTCAGCTCGCCCACGGCGGCCACCGGCGCGCGCACCGCGGGGGCGGCGGGCGGCGCTTCGGCTTGCGCGGCCGCAGGCTCCAGGGCGTTCTGGAGCGAAGCGGCCGCACCCGTCTGGCGCGGCTGCGCGGCCGTGGCTCTGGCGAGCGGGGGCGTCGACGCGATGCCGAGCAGGGCGGCCCGCACGCGCTCGACCGCCTCGCCGTTGCGGCGCACGACTTCGAGGTCGGCCGGCAGGGCGGTGTTCGGGTCGCCGAGGGCGCCGCACAGGTCGCTGAGCGAGCTGACCGGCCGGCCGGCGGCCGCGACCAGCAGATCGCCCGCCTGCACGCCCGTGGTCAGGGCCTCGGGCGCGATGCTGCGCACGAACAGGCCCCCGGCCCCGGGCTCGAGGCCGAAGTAGCGCAGGAAGGGGGCGGCGCTCGGGTCGTCGGGGCGCGCGCCGAACTCGACCAGGTCGAGCCCAAGGCTGAGCACCGAGCCCTCGGAGGCGAGCTGCTCGGCCACCTGGCGCGCGTAGTCGATCCCGATCCCATAGTCGGCCCCGGCGGCGGGGGCCGCGAAGCGCCCCTCGGTCAGCATCCCCACCACCTCGCCCGCGGGGTTGAGCAGCGGCCCGCCCGAGCCGCCGGGCTGCAGCGGGGCGCTGACGCTAAACAGGCTCGCCGCAGGCAGGCCGCCGGGGGCGAGGCCGAGCCGGCTGACGATGCCTTCGCTGACCGTCGGGCTGGCCGGGGCGCCGCCCGGGGCGAAGCCCAGGGCCACCACCGGCGCGCCGAGGCGCAGATCGGCGCTCGCCCCCAGGCGGGCGGGGCGCAGGCCCGCGTCGTCGACCCGCAGCAGGGCCAGGTCGTCGCAGAGGCTCACCCCGATCACCGTCGCCGGCAGCGGCGGCCCGTCGGCCCCGGCCGGGCGCACCTGCACGCGCGCCGCGCCGTCGACCAGATGGGCGTTGGTCAGGATCTGGCCGTCCTCCAGGATGACGCCGGCCCCATAGTCGACCGTGGCGGCAGGCTGGGGGACGAGCTCTGCCGCTCCGCTGAGCGGGTTCTCGCGCACGCTGAAGGCCGCGCCGCGCTCGGCTTCGATGGCCACGCTGCCCGCCAGAGCCCCCTCGACCAGCTCGACGGTGTCGCGGGGGGCGCCCCCGCAGGCGGCGAGTAGCGCAAGTCCGACCCCGATCAGGGTCGCTCTGCTGACCATGGTAACGTTCAACGGCTGCTCCTCTTGTGACCCCGGCGCCGTGCTCGGGCTACTCAACAGAGCCCGCCGCGCAGGCGAAAATACACCTACGCCGTGTCGTATCGGCGCAGGTGTTGATTTGCACTCAGCGGGCCAGCGGGGCCTTCGCAGCATGGAGCCGGGCTGTTTACGTCCCCGGCGTGCCCAAACGGCGGCGACCGATCACACCATCGGCCGCGAGGCGAAGAGGTTCAGACCGAGCTCGTCGGAGAGGAAGCGGGCGACGAGCTGGCCCTTGACGCTGTTGCCGGCGCCGTCGAGGGGCGGGGCGAAGCTGGCCAGGCCGCCCTTGCCGGGGGCGATCGTGATGATCCCGCCGCCGACCCCGCTCTTGCCGGGCAGCCCGATGTCGTAGAGCCAGTCGCCCGAGGTCTCGTAGAGCCCGGCCGTGGCCATGACCGCCAGGGTGCGCTTGCAGACCTGGCCGTCGACCACGGCCTCGCGGGTGACCGGGTTGACCCCGCCGTCGGCCAGGGTCGCGGCCATCACGGCGAGGTCGTGGGCGGTGACGTCGAGCGAGCACTGGCGCGTGTACAGGTCGACCGCCGTGGCCGGGTCGCAGCCGAGCCGGCCGTAGCTCTCGAGCAGGCGCGCGATGCCCTGGTTGCGCTGGTTGCTGGCCGAGGCCGAGGCGTAGACTTCCTGGTTGACCGCGAGCTCGCGGCCGGCGAAGCGCGAGAGGCCGGCGTGGATGAAGCGCCACATGGCCTCGGGGTCGGCGCCGGGGGCCAGGCTGGTGGCGGCGATTGCGCCGGGGTTGACCATGGGGTTGGTGCGCGCGTCGGCGCTCAGCTCGACCGCCATGACCGAGTTGAAGGGCAGGCCGGTGCCGTTGACGCCCAGCCTCGCGCGGGCCTCCTCGACGCCGAGAGCCTGGCAGACCAGGGCGAACATGAACGGCTTCGAGACGCTCATAATCGTGAAGGGCCGCTCGGCGTCGCCCACGTCGTAGACCTTGCCGTCGACCCCGACCACGCTGATCCCGAACAGCTCGCGCGGCACCTCGGCCAGGGCCGGGTAGTAGTCGGCGTTCTGCCCCGCGTCGTTGTCCTTGTAGCGCGCGTGGGCGGCATCGACCAGGGCGCGCACGCGTTCGGGCGCGGGTAGCTGGCCGGTCGAGATCGGCGAAGGCTCGGCGCTCGCAGCGGCTGCTGTCTGCATGCGCGTATGCTCCTGATGAAAACGGCTTCTGTTGATGGATACATAGTACTACAGCCCCGGCCCCGGCGCAGAGCGACATGCCAGGAGCCCGGAGCACATGCCCCGGGCTCCTGTCGCGCGGCGTGCAGGTTCGTAAGGGGGCAGCCTGGGCCGTTGCTACTGTGTCGGCGGCGTTGCGCGCTCGTTCTGCGCCTCGGCCACCGCTTCGGCGAGACGCCAGGCGCGCCCTTCGTTCCAGGCGGCGGCGAAGGCCGCGGGGCCGAGCTGCGCCGCGGCCCGGTCGAGGTGGGGGGCCAGGCGCTGCTGGTCGGTCGGCGAGAGCAGCGAGCCCGCGGCTTCGCGGGCGGCCGTTGCCGCGCCGGCCAGCCGGGCCGCCCGCAGGGCCTCGCCGGCGTCTGCGGCCACAGCCGCCAGCCCCTCGAGACACTCGGCAATGTCGACCTGCTCGTCGAGGGCCACCCAGAGGGCCAGGCTCTCTTGCAGCAGCGGGCGCGCCGCCTCGTGGCGGCCCTGCAGCAGCTCGAGCATGCCGATATTCAGCAGGGCTGTGGCGCTGCCGACCCGGTCGCCTAGCTCGCGGAAGCGGGTCAGGGCCTCGCCCTGCAAGGTCAGGGCCGCCCTGGTATCGCCCTGCTGACGGGCCACCTCGCCCAGGTTGGTTAGCGTCGCCGCGATGCCCCAGTGATCGCCCACGAGGTGGCGCAGGGCCAGACTCTCGCGGTGCAGCGCCTCGGCCCGCGCAAAGTCGCCCCGGTCGTAGGCCACCACCCCGAGATAGCCTAGGGCGATCGCCTCGCCCTGCTGGTTGCCGAGGCCCCGCTGGATGCTCAGGCTCGCCGTCAGGTGGGCCGCCGCCGCCTCCAGGTCGCCCTGCTGGCGGGCCAGGCGCCCCGCGCCCAGCAGCGCCGCGGCCCGCAGTTGCGGCTCGGCCAGGGGCGCGATCTGCTCGAGCCAGCGCCGGCCCTCTTGCAGATAACCGCGCAGCATCCAGAAGAACCAGATCGCCGTCGCGATGCGCGCCGCCTGGTCGGGTTCGTGCTGAAGGGCCCAGCCCAGAGCCGCGCGCAGGTTGTCGTGCTCCTGGTCGAGGCGATTGAGCCAGTGGACCTGCTCGGGACCGCTCAGGGCCGGGCCGGCCGTTTCGGCCAACTGCTGGTAGTAGGCGGCGTGGCGCGCCGCAATGACGTGCTGTTCGCCGCTCGCCACAAGCAGCTCGAGCGCGTAGGCGCGCATGGTCTCGAGCAGGGCGTAGCGCTGTTCGTCTTCGCCGTCGGCTGTCTGCACCAGGCTGTGGTCGGCGAGGGTCATGAGCCCGTCGAGGATCTGCTGGCGCTCCAGGTGGAGGCTCTGCCTTTCGGCGTCGGCGCAGATCGTCTCGGCGGCCGCGAGGCTCCAGCCGCCGACGAAGACCGCCACCCGCGCGAAGAGGCGCTGCGCGCTCTGGGGCAGCAGGCGGTAGCTCCAGTCGAGCGTGCCGCGCAGGGTCTGCTGGTGGCTCGGGCGGTCGGTATAGACCACCGTCAGCAGGCTCAGGCGCTGGTCGAGGCGGGCCAGCAGTTCGCGGGGCGGCAGTAGCTTGCTGCGGGCGGCCGCCAGCTCGAGGGCCAGGGGCAGCCCGTCGAGGCGCACGCAGATCGCCGCCACGGCGGCGGCGTTGGCGGCGGTGAGCTGGAAGTCGGGCTTGACCGTGCGCACTCGCGCCAGGAAGAGGGCCACCGCCGGCACCTTGGCTAGCTGGGCCGGCGGCGGCAGATGCACCAGGTCGGGGAGCTCGAGGGGCGGCAGGGCCAGCTCGTGCTCGCCGGCAATGTGCAGCACGACCCTGCTGGTGACGAGCACGGTGAGCCCGGGGGTGGCGGCGAGCAGCTCGCTGATCGCGGGCGTGGCCGCGAGCAGATGCTCGTAGTTGTCGAGGATGAGCAGCATGTGGCGATGCTGCAGGGCCTCGACCACGCGCTGGGCCGGCGAGCGCGCCCCGGTCTCGGCGATGCCCAGCGTGCGGGCGATCGTCGGCACGACCATCGCGGGCTCGCTCAGGGGGGTGAGGCCGGCGAAATAGACCCCATCGGCGAAGAATGCGCCGAGGTCGGCGGCGATCTGGAGGGCCAGGCGCGTCTTGCCGGCCCCCGCCGGCCCGGTCAGGGTCAGCAGGCGCACCGCCGGGTCGGTCAGCAGCATCGCCGCTCGCTCGCGCTCGCCGTCGCGCCCGATCAGCGGCGCCGTAGGTACGGGGAGCACCGGGGGGGCCAGGGTGGCCGCGCCCGCGCCCGGCGTCGGGGTCCCCGTCTCGCTACGCTGCCACGGGCCGAGCAGCTGGCGCTCGGCAGGGTCGCTCGTCCGCGTCAGCAGGACGGCAATGGGCGGGTGGCCGGCGACGTCGAGCAGTTCGTCGACTTCGGCTTCGCTCAGGCGCAGGGCCCCGGCGACCATCACCAGGTCTTGCCAGTGGCGCGGGCGGGTCACCCGCCCGATCAGCCAGTTGACGATCGTGGTCTTGGGGACGCCCGAGAGCCGGCTGAGCAGGCCGGGGGTATAGCGGTAGTTCGGCCGCTGCATCAGCCGTTCGAGCACAGTCGAGAGTGACACGCGGCTCCTCTTCAGCGCGGGGTGGATCGCCTGTGCTCCATTGCACCTCGTACGATCCATTTATAACCCTGATGCATCAGAAGAGCAAGGGCGGCGCCGTGCCGGGGCCCGCCGGAGCCGGCGAAGGCCGGCTTCGCGCCATGGTTGCCCGCGGCTTGAGCCGCCAGGCGCGATGGGCATTGTGCCCTAGCGCATCTGCGGATCGCGCTGGCGCGAGGCAATCTGGGCGTAGAGATGCCCGGGAAGGGCGCTGTGGTTGTCGACCAGCACGCAGCGCTCGCACGAGGCGAAGGGGAGGAGTTGCTGGCGGGCCGGCCCTTGGGCCATGGCCAGCACGCTCATGCCGGCGCCCAGGGCGGCCCGCACGCCGAGCAGCGAGCGCAGGACGCTCAGACAGGCCTGCGGCTCGACCTCGAGCTCGCGGGCAACGCTCAGGTAGAGCTCGGGGTCGGCCAGGCCGAACTCGGCCTCGTCGCGGGCCAGCACCAGGTCGAACGCGTCGCTCAGGTTGAGGCTGCGCAGCACCTGCCCGCCCTGGCGGGCGCTGGCCTGGCTCACCAGGGCCACCCGGCAGCCCATGCGCCGCGCGCTATAGAGCAGGGCTGTAGGCTGAGGCCAGGCCGCGCGCTCGATCGTGTCGGGCATGGCGAGCAGCCGATCATAGGCCTGGGCGCGCAGCTGTAACAGGACTTGCCAGTCATTCGCCACGCTCAACTCGGACAGGCGGGCCAGCGCGGCCGCACGCAGGTCGTACTGACGCACCAGCCTGTAGGCCAGTTCGTGGCGCGATATGCCGGCTAGCTGTCGCACGCGCGCCGCGACATCCTCGAGGATGAGTCCCGGCCGTAGCTCGAGCGCCGCCTGCGCAAAGGCCAGGGCGTCGATCAGCTCGAGTTGAACCAGCGAGGCCCCAAGCTCGAAGATCACTAGCTCGATCACGCGGACCTCCCATCGACGAAGCTGACGGTTGCTGGCCTGGCCGCCTCGGCCGGGTGGCGCCGGCGGAAGCGCGCTTGAGGCAGAACAGTCACAGGCTCTGCTGGATGTATTGGCTCAGCTCGCGGCGCATGTGCTGGCGTGCGCGGTGCAGCAGCACGCGCTGGTTGCCCGCGCTCAGATTGAGGCGGGCGCACACCTCGGCGGCCGGCCAGCCCTCGACATCGTGCAGCATGACGACGGCCCGCTGCGTCTTCGGCAGGCCGGCGATGGCCGCGGCGATCTGGGCTGCGATCTCCGCGCTGATGGCGTGATCCTCGGGCGAGGCGACCCGGAGCTGCACGTGCTGAGTGGTAGCACTCAGCACGTGGTCGCGTACCGGGCGCGCAAGGTCGTCGTCGCCCCCCCCCAGGGCCGACATGACCACCTTGCGCGCCTCTTTGCTCGAGGCCGAGCGGGCCCGGTAGTGGAGGATGCGCACGACCCAGGTCTTCAACGAGCTGCGGCCCTCGAAGCGCCCGATGCCCTGGGTCACGGCCAGCCAGGTATCCTGGACGATATCCTCGGCCAGGGCCCTGCTGCCCACATAGCGGCTCGCAATCGCCAGCAGCAGCGGGGTCAGCCGCCGGTGCAGCTCCTCGAAGGCTCGTACGTCGCCCCGGCGCAGCGCGGCAATGATGCGCGCCTCTTCCTCATGGCTACCCTCGGCCGGCGCCGCTGCGCCCGTGGCCTGCAACGCGACTGTCTCCACACGCCCCTCGTTTCTCATCACGCAGTGTCTGAGATGAGGGTAGCAGGATCGGCCGAAAGTTCTGCCCCCGAAGCCGTACCACAATTGTACCAATACGTACAACCTGGACTATTTTAGGCAAAAATTTTCACCCATTGAGTTCAGACAGGGCCACTCGGTGTACCAGCACCGGCTCGTCGATGCCCTTCAGGCGCACATGGCTGCTCTCGCAGGGGCGCTCGCCGAGCAGGGCCAGGGCCGCAGGGTCGGCGCGGATCGCCTCGGTGAAGACCACATCGTGGCCGAGCGAGAGCCCCTGCACGCGGGCCGCGATATTCACCGTGGTCCCGAAGTAGTCCGAGCGGTCGTTGAGGGTCACGCTCAGGCAGGGCCCGCTGTGCAGGCCGACCTTGAGGATCAGCCGCTCGTCGTCCGCGAGGCCGACCCGCCGGTTCAGGGCCGCGATGGCGCGCTGCATCGCGAGGGCCGCCCCGAGGGCCTCGACCGGGGTCTGGAAGGCCGCCATGACCGCGTCGCCGATCGTCTTGATCATGAGCCCGCCGCTCTCGTCGGCGGCCCGGAAGAGCTCGTCGAAGTGCAGGCGCACCAGGTGGTAGGCCCGCGGGTCGCCCTTGCGGGCGTAGATCGCGGTCGAGCCGGCCAGGTCGGTGAAGAGCAGGGCGGCCCGGGTCACGTCCAGGCTCTCGTCGGGCAGCAGCCGCTGGCGCGGGAAGAGACGCTGGAACTCGGGCAAGAGCAGCAGGGCCTGGCCGGGGGTCGGCCCAAGGCGTCCGTCGACCTCGGCGCGGTAGCGCGCGTCGTAGCTCGCCTCGCGCGGCCGCAGGCGCTCGTGCAGGCTGAAGCTCACCCGCACCTCCTGGTCGAGGTGGCCGGCGAAGCGCGTATGGCAGACGTCGCACTCGGTCTCGTGCTGCAGCCCGCTGAGGCTGTCGCCCCGCTGGTTGAGGGCCCCACAGGCGGGGCAGCCGACCTCCCAGTGCAGATCGAGCAGCCCGGCGTAGACGGCGGCCACCAGGGCTCGCAGGGCGGCCCGCTCGCTCAGGGCTAGCTGTTCGGCCAGGCGGCGCGGGTTGGCCCGCACGAGCTCGCGCGGCTCGGCCTGGGCGAAGAGCGCGGCCA
>CAZKTU010000254.1:0-9348 GCA_964555675.1 uncultured Oscillochloris sp. | reverse complement strand
TTGCCGTAGGCGTAGCTCTTGGTCGACTCGTCGTGGTTGTTGAAGGTCACACAGGGGCTGATCACGTCGATCACGGCGGTGCCGTGGAAGCTGAAAGCCGCCTTGATCAGCTCGCGCACCTGCCTGGCATCGCCGGCGAACGAGCGAGCCACGAAGCCGCAGCCCGCCAGCAGGGCCTCGGCGCAGAGGTCGATCGGCGGCAGAGCGTTGACCCCGGCGTACTTCAGGCTCGCGCCCTGGTCGGCCGTGGCCGAGAACTGGCCCTTGGTGAGGCCGTAGACCCCGTTATTTTCGATAATATAAACCATCGGCACATTGCGGCGCAGCAGGTGCTTGAAGCCGCCCAGGCCGATGCTGCCCGTATCGCCGTCGCCGCTGACGGCCAGGGGCAGCAGGGTATGATTGGCGATGTGGGCGCCCGTGGTCACCGCCGGCATGCGCCCATGCAGCGAGTTAAAGCCATGCGAGCGGCCGAAGAAGTAGGCCGCCGACTTGCTCGAGCAGCCGATCCCGCTCATGCGGATGACTCGCTGGGGCGGCAGCGCCAGCTCGTAGGCCGCGGCGACGATCTGGCTGGCGACCGAGTCGTGGCCGCAGCCGGCGCACAGGGTCGAGGCGGCGCCCCTGTAGTCGGCCTTGCTCAGGCCGATGCTGTTGGTGGGTCCCTTTGTGGTCGTCATCATATCCTCTCCTGAAGGGCGGCCACGGGCTGCGCCCTTTCAGCAGCCTGGCCGGCGCGGCCGATCTGAATGGCGTCCCAGATCTGCTCGGCCGCGAACGGCGCCGTGAGCGGCAGCCCGTCGCCGTGGGCCACACTCAGCAGCCGGGCGGCATGTTCGGGGCAGTGCAGGCGCAGCAGGTCGCGCAGCTGCCCGTCCTGGTTGAGCTCGACCACGACACAGAGCCTGTGGCGGGCCACGAAGTCGCGGGCCGCCTCGCCCAGGGGCAGGGCCCGCACGCGCATCAGGCTGCTCGGCAGGCCGCGGGCCCGCAGCAGGTCGCGGGCCTCTTCCAGGGCCCAGACCGCCGAGCCGTAGCAGACCAGGCCAATCTCGGCCCCGTCCTCCAGCTCTACCACGGGCTGGGGCACGAGCCGGCGGGCGGTCTCGTGCTTGCGGCCCAGCCGGTCGAGGTTGGCCTTCCAGTCCTCGGGCTGCTCGCTATAGACGTTCCGCTCGTTATGTCCAGTCCCTCGACTGAGGGTGGCGGCCAGGGGGTGAGGGTTGCCGGGCAGCGTACGGGCGCCGACGCCGTCGCCCTCGGGGTCGGCGAAGCGCACGAAGCGGCCCAGGCGCGCGAGCTCCTCGGGGCCGAGCACCTTCCCGCGGTCCATCGGCTGCTCGGGGTAGGCCAGGGGCGGGCTGGTCCAGAGGTTCATGCCCAGGTCGAGGTCGCTGAGCACGAAGACGGGGGTCTGCAGGCGCTCGGCAAGGTCGAAGGCCTTGTAGCCGAACTCGAAGCACTCGCCGACGCTGCCGGGCAGCAGCACCACGTGGCGGGTGTCGCCGTGGCCGAGGAAGTAAGTCGAGATCAGGTCGCCCTGCGAGGTGCGCGTGGGCATGCCGGTGCTGGGACCAACCCGCTGCACATCCCAGATCACGCTGGGGATCTCGGCGAAGTAGGCCAGGCCGGCGAACTCGGTCATCAGCGAGATACCGGGGCCCGAGGTGCTGGTCATGGCCCTGGCGCCGGCCCAGCCCGCGCCGACCACCATGCCGAGGGCGGCGATCTCGTCCTCGGCCTGCACCACCGCATAGCTCGGCGCGCCGTCGGGGCCGCCCCGCAGGCGCGGCAGGAAGTGCAGCAGAGCGTCGGCGAGCCCCGTGGCCGGGGTGATCGGGTACCAGGCCACCACACTCACCCCGCCATAGATCGCGCCGAGGGCCCCGGCCGTATTCCCGTCGATCAGGATGCGCTCGGCGGGCGCCTCGACCCGCTGCAGCCTGTAGCGCGACGCCAGGCGGCTGACGAGGGCCGACAGCTCGCCGCCGGCCATCTGCGCCAGGAGCCAGTCGTGGGCGGCCTGGACCACGGCGAAGTTCTGCTCGACGGGCCTGGGCTTGCCCTTGAAGTGGTGGGCGAGGGCCGCGCGCAGCTCGGGCAGCTCGATCCCGATCAGGGCGGCGAGGGCCCCAACGTAGACCATATTCGCCCCGTACTCGCGCATGCGCGGCTCGAAGCCGCCGGCGGCCACCAGCTCTTTGACCGGCAGGGGCAAGCCGGCGACATCCACGCGCGACGGTCGCCAGGGGCCATCGCCGGGGTAGAGGCAGATCCCGTCGGGGGGCAGCGCGGCCAGGTCGGCCTCGGCGGTGCGCGGGTTGAAGGCCGCCAGGATGGGCACCTGGGCGGGGCGGGCGGTGTAGCCGGCGGCGCTCACGCGGATGGTGAACCAGGTCGGCTCGCCCTGGATGTTGGAGGGGAAGAGGTTCTTGCCGTTGACCGGCAGGCCCATGCGGAAGATCGCGCGGATGATCGCCGTGTTGGCGGTCTGGCTGCCCGAGCCATTGACCGTCGCGGCGACGATTGCGACATCGTTCACGCTCGTCGGTGATGCAGTCTGAGTGCCCATAGCTTCCTCGCGATGGCGTCGCGCTCGACGTCGAGCGACTGGCCCCATTATACCTGAGGGCGGGGTGTCCCTAGCCGCGGCGCACGCCCCCGGCCCGCAGCAGCCCGCCCAGGCTCCCCGCGCCCTGCTGCTCGAGGCGGGTAGCCTGGGCGAGAAAGACCTGGGCCGTGGTCAGGGCGTCGCTCAGGGCGTCGTGCTCGCCATAGACCGGCAGGCCCAGGCGGCCAGCCAGGGCCCGCAGCTGTATCGGCGGCGCGGGCGTGCCGGGCGCCACCTCGCCGAGCAGCTGGGCGCGCTCGTGCAAGGCCATAGCCAGGCGAGCCGTGTCGAGGATGGGGCCGCGCAGGCGCGCCCCGTAGTGCGCGCGCAGGGCCGCGTCGAGGAAGGCCACATCGACCCCGGCCACGTGGACCACCAGAGCGCGGCCCCGCAGCAGGCCCAGCAGCTCGGGCAGCACCGCCTCGAGGGAGGGCGCCTCGGCCAGCTCGGCCCTGGTGAGGCCGTGGATGCGGATCGATTCGCCGCCCACCAGCAGCCCCGCCGGGGGGCGCGCGAGGGTCGACCAGCGCGTATCGAGGCGCAGGCGCCCGCCCTCGACGCCAAGCAGGCCGACGGACAGGATGGCGTCGCGCCGCGCATCGAGGCCGCTGGTCTCGATATCGAGGACCACAAAGCCGACCTCGCGCCAGGGCAGCTGCGGGCCGGGCCAGGGCCCCGCCTCGTAGGCGCGCACGAAGTCGGGCGGGTCGCGCCGGCGAAGCCATGTCAGCAGAGGGCTCAGGCGAGCCTCTCGGTCAGGTACTCGGCGGCCAGGCCGCGCTGCACGCGGGCGACCGCCTGCAGCGACTCCTTCAGCTCGCGCTGCTCGCGAGGGCTCAGGCTCGCCACCGCCACCAGGTTGGTCGGCGCGGCCCCCGTCTCGATCTGGGCCCGCTGGTGCTTGAGCCGCAGCAAGCTGAGCAGCTCGAAGGCCTGGATCAGGGCCTCGGCCTCGCCATCGCTGAGGCTGGCCGCGGGCCACGAGGCGCGCAGGCGGGCCACGGTGCCGGTCAGGGCGCAGCCTGCCTCGAGGGCGAAGAGGCGGGCCAGGTCAACCACCATCGCCGTCCCGCGAAGCTTGAGATCGAGCAGGCCGCGCTGCTCGCCGCGGCGCTCGAGGGCCAGGCCGCGAAAGAACGAGAGCGGGGCCTCGTTGCGCAGCCCCGCCCGCGCGAGGCGGGCCAGAAACAGCCTGTGGGCCGGGGCGCGAGCGATGATCGGGCGCAGGACCGCCTCGGCGTCGAGGGCGCCATGGAGCTGGCGGAAATCGAAGAAGATCGCCGTGCGCAGCAGGTTCTCCTCGTCGGGGGTCTCGATCCAGCGGGCGAAGTAGCCCTGCCACACGGCCAGGGGCTGACGCCACTGCGGGTTGGTGGCCATGATCTCGCCGGGGCAGCGGGGGAAGCCGCAGGCCACCAGGCGCTCGACCAGCAGCTCGGCCAGGGCTTTGAAGTAGGCCGCGGCCTCGGGCGGGGCCCCGTCGGCGTAGACCAGAGCGTTATCCTGGTCGGTGCGCAGGGTCTGTTCGAAGCGACCCTCGCTGCCGAGGACCAGCCAGGCGTAGGGCGCGGGGGGCGCGCCGAGCTCGGCCTCGGCGTCGCGCAAGAGTCGGCGGAGCAGGGCGTCGTGGGCGACGGCGACCACGCGCCCGATATCCGAGAAGCGGGCGTTGGCGTCGATCAGGCCGGCGACCGTGCTGAAGACCTGGTCGCCGTAGCGGCGCAGTTCGGCGAGGGTGCGGGCCCGCTCGAGCTGGCGGGGCAGGAAGAGCGGGCTGCTGCTCTGCTCGCGCAGGATGTCGGCGTCGGTCACCATGCCGATCACCAGCCCGTCCTCGGTGACGGGGAGGTGGTGGATGCCCCGCTCGAGCATCAGCATCAGGCCCTCGAAGACCAGGCACGCGGCATCGACCGTCGTAGCCGGGGCGGTCATCACCTCGCGCACGGGCGTGCTGTCGGGCAGACCGGCGGCGAGCACGCGGTTGCGCAGATCGCTGTCGGTGACGATCCCGCTGCCGGCGTCGAGCAGATCGAAGGGCGGGTTATCGACGATCAGCCACGAGACATCGTGCTCGCGCATCTGGCGGGCGGCCTCGCCCACGCTCACCTCGGGGCGCACACAGACCACAGGGCGGCGGACGAGGTCGCCCATACGTCGCTGGAAGAGCGAGGGCGCGGCCTCGGCGTGGCGGCTCTTGAGGGCGAAGTCGAGGCGCTCGAGGGCGGCGGCGGCGAAGAACTCGGCGAAGGCGGCGTGTTCGGCCCGCAGCGCGTGGAAGGCCTGTGCGGGGATGAGCAGGGCGAGGGTCTCGCTGTGGGCGCGCACGGTGACGCTAGGGGGGCGGCCGCGGATGAGCGAGGGGTGACCGAAGGCCTCGCCGGGGCCGAGGCTGTCGAAGATCACGACCTCGCCGTCCTGCTCGCGCAGGAGGTCGACGCTGCCCTTGCGGATCACATAGAGGAAACGGGCGGGGACGCCGCCGTGGGTGAGGATAGGGTGGCCGGCGGCAAAGTACTCGATCTGCAGGCCGGAGGCAAGGCGCGCGAGGGCGGCCGGCGGGAGCCGGTCGAAGGGCGGGTGGGCCTGGAGGAAAGCGACAATCTCGTCCATGGAGAAGCCCTCACAGAGCGGGTGAGAGCAGGGGGGAGAGGGGGCGTGCGGGCCGCAATGCGGCCTCGGGCGCCGGCGATACCGGGCGGCCTCGTGTCACCTTGTCACCGAACGAGACGACCCGGTATCTTGTCCAGAGCAAAGCAGCCCCAGAGGGGCGACGGTCGCCGCGCGCAACAGACTGCGCGGAACCGCACAGGAGGCTAGCGGCGCTCGATCAGGAGCCGGATTGCGGTCCGCTCCTCGTCGTCGATCGCGACGTCGATGAACGAGGGGATGCAGATAATGTCGATCCCCTCCTCGTTGAGATAGCTGCGGGCGATCGCGACGGCCTTGATCGCCTGGTTGGTGGCGCCGGCGCCGATCGACTGCACCTCAGCCATGCCGTTCTCGCGGATCACGCCGGCGATAGCCCCGGCGACGGCACTTGGGCGAGAGCGGGTGGAAACCTTGAGTACCTCTGCCGAGCGCTGGGTCTCGGCAGCCTGTGGGGCACTGGCGCCGACAGCGCGAGCGAGCGGCAGCGACTGAGCATTGGTCATACGGTCCTCCTGTGTGTCGGTCGTAGTGGGCTCTGATGGTAGCTCATCAGGTGACGTTTCAAGGCTCATCGCGCCAGCCCTCCTTTGCGAAGATGTATCAACAGCGTCGCCAGCGGATTGTACCACAGGCGCTCGGTGGGCGGCCACACGGTCTTGAGACATCGGTGACAGGCTGTCATACTAGCAAGCTGCGTGCCAGCGTGGCGTCCTGTCACCGAAGGCCCTCTAGCGAGCGTAGTCGACCGCACGGGTCTCTCGAATAATCGTCACCTTGATCTGACCGGGGTACTGCAAGCTCTCCTCGATCTTCTTGGCGACGTCGCGCGCCAGGTGGATGCTGGCGAGGTCATCGATCTGATCTGGTTGGACCATCACGCGCACCTCGCGGCCGGCCTGCACCGCGAAGGCGCGCTGCACGCCGGGGAACGAAGTCGCGACCGTCTCGAGCGCCTCGAGGCGCTTGATATAGAGGTCGAGCGTCTCGCGGCGAGCGCCGGGGCGTCCGCCCGAGATCGCATCGGCGGCGATGACGAGGAAGGCCTCGACCGAAGTCGGCTCCTCGTCGTGGTGGTGGGCGGCGATCGCGTGGACGATCGCGGGCGAGCGGCCAAGGCGGCGGGCAATATCAGCCCCGATCAGGGCGTGGGGCCCCTGAACTTCGTGGTCGACCGCCTTACCGATATCATGGAGCAGCGCCGCCGTCTTGGCGACGTTGATGTTTCCACCGAGCTCGGCGGCCATATGCGCCGCGAGCAGCGAACACTCCAGCGAGTGCTGGAGCACATTCTGACCGTAGCTGGTGCGGTACTTGAGCCGCCCCAGCAGCTTGATCAGGTCGGGATGCAGGCCCTGCACATTGGCCTCATAGGCCACGCGCTCGCCCTCTTCGCGCATCACGGCATCGATCTCGACCTGTGTCTTTTGCACCACCTCTTCGATGCGCGAGGGGTGAATCCGTCCGTCCTTCAGCAGCTTGATCAGGGCGACCCGGGCCACCTCGCGGCGCACGGGGTCATGGCACGAGAGGGTGACGGCCTCGGGGGTATCGTCGACAATAATATCGACACCGGTGAACTGCTCGAAGGCCCTGATATTGCGGCCCTCGCGACCGATGATCCGGCCCTTGAGCTCTTCGCTCGGCAGATTCACCGTTGAG
Organism: uncultured Oscillochloris sp.; assembly: GCA_964555675.1. GTDB lineage: Bacteria > Chloroflexota > Chloroflexia > Chloroflexales > Chloroflexaceae > CAIWXH01. The sequence continues at coordinate 2,429 of CAZKTU010000254.1, read as the reverse complement.
ACAGTGATCTCAGCCACGTAATCACTGGCGGAGCGCTGGATGGCGAGCCCGATAATCTTGCGGGCCGTCTTCTCAGCCTCCTCTTTGGTCTGCTGCTCGATCTCGCGGATGCGACGGGCCGCATCGTCGCGAGTCTCGCGCTCGACCTGCGCCAGGATGATCTCGCGGGCCTCGTCGCGGCCCAACTGCGAGATGCGCTCGAGCTCGGACACCTGGGTGCCCTTCAGACGCTCGGCCTCCTGGTGCAACTGCTCGATCTGTCGCTCGCGGGTCTGGAGCTGCCGTTCGCGGCGCTCAAGGCCCTCGATCTTCCGATCGAGATTCTCCTCCTTCCGTTGCAGGCGCTCTTCCTGCTTTTGCAGACCCTGCCGCGACTCGCGCAGCTCGGCCTCTGCGTCATTGCGCACGCGCAGGGCCTCATCCTTGGCCTGCAGCAAAAGTTCCTTCTGCTGGGAGCGGGCCTCCTCGAGCAGCAGCCGGGCCTCGGCCGCCTTCTGCTGAGCCAGGGAGTTGGTTCCGTTGTTGACCCATGCGATGCCCAGACCCGCGCCTGCGGCAAGTCCGACTACCAGGGCCAGCGCGACCCAGAGTAGCTCTATCACAGTAGCCTCCTATGCGGTTGTTAAAGTGCACTAAGCGGGGCGTCACCTTGGGGGGTGAGCCCCGTTGTGCTCATGAAGGCCCGTTTGGGATTAAGCTCCGTAAGTATGCTAATAATACTGACGAGGACTCGCGCTGTCAAGAATTTCCCTACGTTCATCAGTATAGAATTCCCGCGGGGGGTCCGGTTGCCCCTGACAAAGCCTTCTGGTATAATCGCGCCGAGCCGCGGCGATGCGATCCTGTGTCGTATTGTCCCGGGCCCGCTGCACCATGCCGTGCTCCCCGGCCCCCCGGCCCCGCGCCGCAGGCGCGCAGTCAGGCTCTCGTAGGAGGCTTTACAGATGTTGCGGAAACCCTGGCGGGCCGTGTCGCTCGCCGCCCTGCTTGGCGCAGCCTTGCTCCTTCTGGCTACCTGTGGCGGCCAGCCGGGCGCCAGCGGCGCGCCGCTCTATGTTCAGCAAGTGACCAGCAACCCCCAGGACTATAACGGCAAGCCGATCACCGTAGATGGGGCCTACCTGTGGCGTCCCGGCGACCCGACCGTCTCGGTCCTCGCCCTTGGGGTCAGCACCCTCGACAACGGCCTCGACGCCCAGCCCCTGGGCGAGACAATCTGGCTCGAGGGCTTCCCGGCCGAGGTAACCTCCGAGCTGCACCGCCCCGGCGACGCGGTCTACGGCTTCGTGCGCGTGGCGGGCAACTTCAGCTCGGGCGGCGGCTTTGGCCCCGGCGGCCAGTACCAGCATCAGCTCAACGTCACCAGCGCCGAGCCGATCGAGCAGGTCAAGCGCGTCGAGAACAAGATCGAGGACCGCGCCCTCGGCGAGGGCAAGGTCAGCTTCTTCGAGCTGCAGCGCAACCCCGAGCAGTACAACGGCCAGACGATCACCACCCAGGGCTACTATTTCTGGAACTCGGTGATCTATGTGCTCGCCGAGGGCGTCTCGACCGAGGAGGACGGCGCCAGCCCCCAGCCGATCGGCGCGCCGATCTGGATGGAGGGCTTCCCGCCCGATAAGTCCTCCGAGCTGAATGTCGGCCCGAACAACAGCTACGTCTGGGGCCTGGTCGAGGTCACTGGTACGTTCCAGACCGGCGGCGGCTTCGGCAAAGACGGCGCCTACCAGAGCCTGTTCACCGTCGAGTCGGCCACGCCCCTGGGCCAGTAAGCGCGGGGCAAAGGGCGGGGGCAGGCGACCGCTACTGGCTTCACACGCGGCCTGCCGGCCCCCGCCCTCCCTCCCACTCGCGCCTGGTCTCGCGGAGCGACCGATGTACTACTTCATCGAGCCGATGACGGAGGACGACATCCCCTACGTCCAGGCGATCGAGAGCCAGAGCTTCACCACCCCCTGGTCGGCCAGCACCTACCGCCGCGAGATCCGCAACACCCAGAGCTGCCGCTACATCGTCGCCCGGTCCAGCGCCGCCCCGCCGCCGCCAGTCCCCAGCGGCCCAGCCCAGGCCCAGCGCCGGGCCAACCTCATCACCCAGCTGATCGGCGCGATCTTCCCCCAGCCCGAGGAGCAGCCCGCCGACACCCCCATCGTCGGCTATGGGGGCCTCTGGCTCACCGTCGACGACGCCCATATCACCACAATCGCGGTCGAGCCGGCCCAGCGCGGTAAGGGCGTCGGCGAGCTACTGCTCAATGCCCTGATCGACCACGCCTACGAGCTCGGCGCCCGCCAGATCACCCTCGAGGTGCGGGTCAGCAACCTCAGCGCCCAGCACCTCTACCTCAAGTACGGCTTCCAACCCGCCGGCACGCGCACCCGCTACTACACCGACAACGGCGAGGACGCCCTGATCATGTGGACCGACCC
>CAZKTU010000253.1:0-9430 GCA_964555675.1 uncultured Oscillochloris sp. | reverse complement strand
TCGGGCAAGAGCCCGGCCTTGGTCTTTTGTCCTTGGTCTTTGGTCAGAACCGGCAAAGGACTTCTCACCGGCACACTACTGTAGCAGGCCCAGCTCGAAGCGCTGCAGCACGAGGTAGCGGGCCTCGCCCTCGGCGGCGGCGTCGACGGCCAGGTAGCGCCCGGGGGCGAAGCCGAGCTTCTGGGCGAGCAGGTCGTCGGCGGTTGCGCGCCACCGCGCGGCCAGGGACAGATCGTCGCGCTGCAGAGCCGTCCAGTCGGCGGGGATGGCCAGGGCGAGGAAGGGGGCGTCACCGGGGTCGGCGAGGGGCTCGGGGCCGGCGTTGAGCGTGGCGCAGCCGGGGAAGCGGTCGAGGCCGCGGGCGGCGGGGCGCGGCTCGGCGAGCAGGCCGGCGCGGCCGCGGGCCGAGCGCGGCAGCCAGAGCAGGCCGAGGCGTGAGGCCGGCACGCGGTTCAGCTCGTTCTGGAAGGGGTAGTAGGCCCGATAGTGCTCGCCCGCGACGGCCCGCAGTTTGCCGAAGTTCAGCACCGCGTTGGGGTACTGCAGCGGGTCGGCGGTCCAGTGAATGATGTCGAGGCCCTGGGCCAGGGCCAGGCGCGCTTGCTCGGCCTTGAGGGTGGCGGCGAGCCCGAAGCGCCGCGCCCAGGGGGCGACGCCCATGACCTGCGACTCGACGCCGAGGTCGAGTCTGTAGGGCAGCTCGAGGCCGGCCAGGGCGGGCAGCGCGAAACGGTAGAAGCCGAGCAGGAAACCGGCCAGCTGCCCGTCGCGGCGCGCGACCAGCGACGTCGCCGGCCCGAGCTCGGCGCTGTGCAGATCGGCGGGGTAGCGGGCCTCGGGGCCGCCGCCCCAGATCGCGCGGTGCAGCTCGGCAATCGCCCCCAGTTCGTCGGGCGCGGGCGCGCCCAGGTCGAAGCCGCCCTGCTCGCCCGAGGTGGGACGATAGGTCAGGCGCACCTGGTCTGCGGGATCGTAGGCGTGCAGGGTGTGGGGGGCCAGCAGTGCGGCCAGGGCGGGCACGTCGCCGTCGCCCTGCAGGCGCAGGGTATAGCTGCGCCGCTCGCCGTCGGCCCCGCGGGGGAAGAGCAGGCCTACGGCGCCGCCAGAGTCTACGGCGACGAGACCGCCCATCTTCACAAAGGTGGTCTTGACGAAATAGTCGGGCACCACCAGGCCGCTCGCCGGGTCGAGACGAGCGCAGAGCGCGTCGATCACCCCCGGCCAGGCCGCGTCGGCGGGGTCGAGAATGCTCCATGCAGGGCTCATAAACGCTCGTCGGCGTCGACAGGCTTGCGCGGCCGGTTGAGGATCGTATTGCGGCCGTTGATGGAGAGGATCGAGCCGGTGCTGCCGATGCTGAGGATCGAGCCCCTGCTGCCGATAGAGAGGATCGAGCCGAGGCTGCCGATGCTCATGAGCGAGCCGGCGCCGCCGAGACAGAGCAGCGAGCCGATGCTGCCGATCGAGAAGGCCGAGCCGATACAGCCGATCGAATTGAGCGAGCCGATGCTCCCCAGTGAGCGAAGCGAGGCGAGGCTGCGCGAGCCGCCGAGGTCAGCCATGCTCGCGGCGGGCAGAGTCGCGACAAGGTCATGGGGGGCGGGTGGGGAGGCGGACATTGGGCGCTACTCCTGATCGTGGATTGTGCTGCGCATTCTACCGCGAAATCGCGCCATCACGATCGACGTGAGCCTCCTAAACTAACCCTGCGTCGCGGGCGAGCAGCGCCGCCTGCGCCCGGTCGGCGATCTGCAGTTTGCCGAGAATATTGGAGACGTGGTTCTGCACCGTTTTCAGGCTCAGCACCAGGCGCTCGGCGATCTCGACATTGGTCAGCCCGCGGGCCACCAGGGCCAGGATCTCGCGCTCGCGCTCGGTGAGCTCGGGGAACGCCGTGGGCGCCGGCGCAGGCCTGGCATTGGCGAAGAAGCCCAGCATCCGCTGCGCGATGCCCGGGCCGAAGACCACGCCGCCGCCCGCCACCGCGCTGATCGCGTGGAGCAGCTCGTCCTGGCTGGCGCCCTTGAGCACGTAGCCGCGGGCGCCCGCCCGCATCGCGGCGAACACGGTGTCGTCGTCCTCGAACATGGTCACGATCAGCACCGCGATGGCGGGGTTGGCGGCCACGATCGCTCTGGTGGCCTCGATGCCGTTGACGCCCGGCATCTTCACGTCCATCAGGATCACGTCCGGCGCCAGCGCGCGGGCCATGGCCACGGCCTCGTCGCCGTTGCCGGCCTCGCCCACCACCGTGGTGGCGGCGAGCGAGTCGAGCAGGCCGTGAACGCCGTCGCGGAACAGCGGGTGGTCGTCGGCAATCAGCACGCGGATCTTGCTCATTGGTACCCCAGGGTCACACGGATAATCGTGCCGCCCCCAGGGGCGGCGTGAACCGACAGACTCCCCCCAAGCTCGGCGGCCCGCTCGCGCATCGAGCTCAGGCCCACCCCGGCCGCGGCGTCTTCGGCGATGCCCATGCCGTCGTCGCGCACCTCGAGGCTCAGGCGGCCGGCGGCTTCGTCGAGGCGCAGGGCCAGCGTGCAGGCTGAGGCGCCCGCATGGCGCACTACGTTGGTGACGGCCTCCTGGGCGATGCGATAGACTGCCACCTCGACTGCGGCGGGCAGCGGCGGCAGACGCTCGGGAAGCGCCAGGACAATCTGCGTGCCGCCCTGCGGGTAGCGCGCCACCCACTCCTCCAGGGCCGAACGCAGGCCCAGCTCGTCGAGGGCCGGCGGGCGCAGAGCGTAGACCACGCGCCTGATGTCGCCGATCGCGCCCTGGGTGCGCCGGATCAGGTCGTTGAACAGCTCCTCGGCCCCCGGCTCGTGGGCCAGGCGATTGCGCGCGGTCTCGAGCTTGAGGGCCAGGGCGGCCAGTTGCGGGCCGAGGCCGTCGTGAAGGTCGTTGCGCAGGCGGCGGCGCTCCTCCTCGCGGGCCAGCACCAGGCGCTCGCGCGACTGCTGTAGCTCCTCGGTGAGGCGAGCGGCGTAGACGGCGGCCCCCGCCTGGCGGGCCAGATCCTCGAGCATGCGGCGCTCCTCGGGGGTGAAGGGCTCGTCTGCGGCGCGGGCCGAGACAATCAGGTGGCCAATGATCGCCCCGCCGTGGGCGAGCGGCAGGGCACTGGTAGGCGCCACGGGCGCACCGGCCGCGGCCGCGGCGGCCTCGCCGTCGGGGCGGTCGAGCACCACCGCCGCGTAGGGCAGCTTGAGCTCGCGGGTCAACGTGGCGACAATCATAGGCAGCACCGCATCGGCGGCGACGGCGCCCTCCAGGCGTCGTCCGAGGGCGGCCACCACCGCGCGGGGCTCGTCGCGGCGCCCATAGAGCAGCCGGTTGACCTGGCGCTGCAGGGCGACGCGCAGCGGGTGGAAGGCCACGGCGACCACGCCGGCGCCCACCGCCGCCACCAGGAAGCTGCCGCTGGTGCCCGATAGCGCGCTCAGGTAGCCGACCACCCCGGCGTACAGCGCGAGCACCGCCGCCGTCAGCACGCCGTAGAGCAGCGTGCGGCTGATCAGGGCGTCGATGGCGTAGAGCCTGTAGCGTAGCACGGCCACGCCGGCGGCGATGGGGATGGCCGAGAAGGCCAGGCCGATCAGCAGCTCGAGCGCGGGCACCTCGTACCACTCGGCGCGCAGGGCGGCCAGCACCGACGATAGCAGCACCAGGCCAACCCAGGCCAGCACGGCGAAGGCGAGCCACTTCATCTGCTGGCGCTCGACCCCGCGCGAGCGGCGCAGCCTGAACACCAGGGCGACTACCGCTGCGGCGATCGTGCCGAACAGCGCCACGAGCCAGACTATGTCGAGCAGGGGCAGAAGCGGGCGCAGCAGCTCGATGCCAAAGGGGTTGACCATGCCCGGCAACTGGCTCAGCTCGCCAGGGCGGATCGCGGCCAGCAGCCCGGTGAGGACCAGGGTGATGCCTGAGAACCAGGCGATGGGCCGCCAGCGGGGCCCGATCAGGCGGCCGGTGGGGTAGTAGAGGGGCAGGATAGCGAGGATCAGGCCGACGCCAGGGATGGTGAGAAAGCTGGTCGCCCAGGCCGCCAGGGCCACCGTGGGCTCGGCGGCGCCATCCACGCGCCCACGCTCTGCATACTGGACAGCGACCGAGAACAGCGCGTAGGCGACCGAGCTGCCGAGGAACAGCCAGCCCACCGGATTGCCCGGTCGCCGCGAGGCCACCAGCCCGCCCACCAGCGCGTTGGCCGCGATCGCCGCCAGGTAGACCTGGCGCCAGAGCGGGGCTGCGTTACCCACGCCGAGCGCCGCGCCGACGGTCAGCATGGCGAGGCTGGCGAGGCTCAGACCCCAGGCCAGCCAGGCCAGCGCACGCCGGGCGGAGGCGCGCGGGGTCGCGCCGTGGGTTCGTTCCGCCACCTGGTTGTCCCTTGAGTCGAGCATCTCGCCAGTGAGCATTTTAGCGCACCTTAGAGCTTCGCGCGCTTCATTTCCGCAGAGTCTACCAGCCGCAGCGTGTCCAGGCGCTCAGGCGGCGAGGGGCTCGCCCAGGGGCGCGGGCACGGGCCGGGGCTCACGGGCGGCGGCGAGGCCGAGCCCGACGAAGGCCAGGTAGCAGGGCATGAAGTCGCCCGGGAAATGCAGCCCGAGCATACCTACGAACGGCAGGAGAATGCCCGCGATCAGCAGGATGGCCAGGGGGCGCGGCAGCACCTTCGCCCGCAGGGTGGCCACGCCGAACAGCAGCCAGCCCAGGGTGTACAGGCTATAGTTGAGGATAAAGCCGACAATCAGCTCGGGCGGGAACTCGGCGGCCAGACCGGGCACCTGCATAAGGATCGGCGCGGCGAACAGCTCGTTGAAGTCCGAGGCAATCATCAGCGCCGAGCCGGCCAGGGCGGTGAAGAAGGCGGCCAGCCCCAGGCGGCCGGCGGCCTCGGCCTGGCGCAAATAAACGCCGGGCAGGCCAAGGGTCAGGAAGATCGCGCCGCTGAAGAAGAATGCGGCGGCGACGCGCCCGGCCGGCGTCAGGACTGCCTCTTTGCCCTCGGGCGAGAAGATATAGGCCACCTCGGCGCAGATCAGCAGCAGGCCGCCGAGGGCGAGCAGATAGCCGCTCCAGCGGGAAAAGTGCTTGAGGTTCACGGGGCGCTCCTTGTGTTCGTCGCGGGCCGACCACGACGGCCGGCTCTGCAGCCAGTCTAGCCCGGCGCCCCTTCCCGTCGCATCGGGGCGGCTCCCTCCGGCCTGGGAGCACCTTCCCGACCTGGAGGCCCGCGCTCGGGAAACGCGCCCGCGCCGGTCGGGAGTTCCGCCGATGACGAGGGAATGGCCCGCGGGCTAGGCTAGGGGCAGCGAGGGCAAAGGCCCCGCACCCGACCCCACCTAGCCCAAGGAGACCTCCCGTGCAGAGCACCATTGAGCAGCCCGCCACCGCCGAGGCCCCCCGCGCCGTCCGCGTCTCGGCCCTCGGCAGGCTGAGCGCCCTGGCCCTGGTAGGCATAGCCCTCGCGATCGGCTACATCCTGCTCGCCTTTTTCGGCTTTGCCCCGATGCCCGCCGCTATTGCCGGCGTCTGCCTGCTCGTCGCCGGCCTGATCTTCACCGGCTGGCGCTGGACGCCCGCTCTGGGGCTGCTGCCGGCGCTGCCGGTGCTGGCGTTGTTTGTACCGATGGCTCTGGGCGACAGCGGCTCGCCCCTCTTCCCCGTCGGCCTGGTGCTGGCCCTCTGCGGCGTCCTGGCGATCGGCCTCGGCCTCGCGGCGACGGTGCAGAACTACGCCCGGCCCGCCGCCGAGCGCGGCCTGCCCCGCTGGGCGCCGCTCGTGATCACCCTGCTGGTCGGCGCCGCTGTGGGCGCTCAGCTGCTGGCGCTGCTGCCCAGGCCCGAGGTAGCCTCCGGCGTGAGCCCCGAGGTTCTGGCGAGCCTGCCGGCGGTGACCGGCGCGAACTTCGAGTTCGCCGAGCAGGAGATCCGCGTGCGGGTCGGCGAGACCGTGGCCCTGCGCCTCCAGAATAGCGACCCCGAGTACCACCAGTTCGACATTGACGAGCTGAACGTCCACGCCCCCATGCCCGTCGGCGAGACCGGCCTGGCCCTGTTCCGGCCCACCGAGCCCGGCACCTACACCTTCTACTGCGCCCCGCACTACGACAAGGCCAGCGGCGAGGGCATGAAGGGCACGCTGATCGTCGATTAACCTGTCGTCCGCGGGCCCTATCACCCTAGCGCAAGAGGGCCGTCTCCGGCCCTCTTGCGCTTCCGCTATGGTGCCGCAGGCTCAGAACGCGCGGGCCTGTCAGCGCTGTACCAGCGGCAACAGAACGCGCAGTCGCGGAGCGTCTCCCGGAGGACGTGGCTCGGCCGTTACAAGCACCCCTGACACTCCCGCCCCATGGCGACCACTTCACCAGGACGCTGCGTGCGCAAGAGCCCGGCAAGCTGTCGCAACTGCTCGTCGCGGCCGGTGAACATGCGCCCGCGGATAAGCGGTCGCGGTTCATTCCGCCTCCACCCAGCGTGAGGTCACGTTGAAGCCGCCCCAGATGAGGGGAGTATTCAGGAGCCCGGCCGACGCGTCAGCGGCGGGCGCGTGGATGAGGGCTCGCTGGGAGGTAGCCAGGGCTGTGGCGGCATCCACGCCGGAGCCAAGGGCGCGGTAGAGCGGTTCGAGGAAGGCGAGGGTGCCGCGGTCGTAGATTGGCCAGAGATTGGCTAAAACGGACGCGGCGCCCGCCGCCAGCAGCGCCCGGCTTAGCCCAAGGACCTCATCGCCGGGGAGTACCGCACCGGCGCCCCCCTCGCACGTGGCGAGCACGACCAGGGCGCCGTCCAGTCTGAGCTGGAGGATTTCCTCCAGGAACAGGTCGTCGTCGGCAAGCTTGATATGGGCCAGCAGTCCATCTGCTTGCCCGAGTTGGGCATGGCTGGCGAGATGAAGCAGCTGGTAGCGCTGAAGGTCACCGCTCCGACTTAATCCGCGGAGTGCCTCCGATGTTGCCTGGGGTCCAACCAGTCGTCGCACCTCGCCCTGCCAATGAGCCGCCACGAGCTCCAGCGAAGTCAGAGCTCCTGGTAGCGGAGACGCGCGCTCGCCAAAGTTGTCGCAGCCCATCAGGAGCGCAGGGCCTGCCACGTTTGAGCGCACCATTCCGGGCACCTGCCCAAGGGTGGGGCTCATCTCGATGACCGCACGCTCACAGAGCCAGCCATCGGAGAGCTGGAGGGCCGCCCAAGGGAGCGTGTGCAGCGGCCCACTGGGCACGATAAAAAGACGATGGTCGGGGGCGAGCCGCTCGCATAGCCAGCCGGGGACGAGGCGACGCCCGAGGATGCGCAGATCCTCCCAGGGAAGCCGCGACGAGTCTTGGAGCCGTTCGAGATCGCGGTAGACATGGAGGCGGAAGGCCGACTGACTCGCTCGCGTGACGAGGTGACGAAGCTCGCGATCAAACGGCTCACGGGTCAGTTCAAAGCCCTGAGGTGTCAGCCCAGCGAGCAGTAACTGGTCGTCGTTGAAGATTGGGCAGAGCACCGTCCAGCCCGAGCCATAGGCCGAGTTCAGGCGCTCTTGCAGCTGAGCCGGATCGGCCGATAGCTCGGTGACAGGGACAACCTGGCTGCGATGGCGCTTGCGAATCAGGTCACCGATGTAGGCATTTCTCGCTCGTGCCAGATCTGGCGCGCCGGTCTCGCCGCGCAAGCTGGTCTGCAAAGCGGTGACAGCCGCACGCTCTGCCCGGCCAAGGGCCGCAGCGCCACTGGCCAGCGCTCTCAGCTGCTGGCCGAAGACGAGTCCACGCTGTGCTTCGGCCAGCACGAGGAGCTGCTCCGAGGCGTTCCTGGCAGCGGCCAGGCGAAGCGCATCCTGATGGAGATGGCGCGCCTGGCTAAAGATCTGACTCGAGGCGTGCTCGCTGACGAGTTGCTGGCGCAGCCGGGAAACAGTTTGCACGGCTTCCGCGTAGTGGACGAGAGCGGCATCCCCATCGCCCAGGGCCTCAGCGGCCCGCCCAAGCCCATAGTGTACGCGCCAGCGGTGAGCCGGCCGTTGCTCCAGGGTTAGCTCAGCCGCACGAAGGTAGGCGTTTGCGTCCGCAGGGGCATCCTGCTCGAGCAGCAGCCAGGCGAGCTCGAGCTGACATTCGCCCGCGGCCGGGCTGTTCCCAAGCTGAAGGAACAGCTGATGCGTCGCCTGGAGCTCGACCGCAGCTTCGTCACGGCGTCCGAGTCTGCGCAGAGCCTGAGCCCGTACCGCTCGCAGCTCTGCCAGTTCGAGCTGATCGCCCAGGGTCTCCAGGTGCGCAATCAGATTATCAGTCAGTGCCAGAGCCTCAGCCGCTTGATCCTGGGCGCAGAGCACCATGGCCTGATTGCGCGCCGCGACCAGGGCATGAAACTGATCATCGAGCGTCGTAAAGATGTGCTCTGCCCGACGATAGGCCTCGCCTGCCAGTTCAAGGAGACCGGTCATATGGGCGACGGTTCCAAGGTTGAAGTCGCAGTGCGCTGCGCGATCAAGGCGACCCAGCGCGACGAACTGCTCTTGCGCCGCGACGAGCCAGGCGACCGCCTGGCCGTAGTCGCCGCGGTAACGGGCGACCAGCCCGAGATCGCGTCGACAAAGCGCAGCGCGAAGCGGCAAGTCCAGCCGCTGACAAATCGCCAGCGCCTTGAGCAAATCATCCTCGGCACGCTCAAGCTGCTCGCGCCGCAGCCAGAGCCAGGCGCGCTCGATACTCGCGCGGGCCACCTCTGCCGGCCTGCGCAGCTGGACGAACAGCTCGTGTGCTGCATCAAGCTGTCGCAGGGCCGCATCCAGATCGGCGCAGCCGACCGCTGCGACGCCGGCGACGTACTGATAGCGAGCCACATCGGCAAGGGTGCCGTGCTGCTTCACAAGCGTGTGTATCCGTTCGGCCAGGGCGCGCGCTTCAGTCGGTCGTCCAAGTAAGTTCAGGTGAGCGACTTGCTCACAGCGCCCTCGGGCGAGTTCGCCCCAGGCATCTGCCGCCTCACAGGCACCGGCGTAGGCTTCCCAATCGGCTTGCAGCGACTGACCCTCGCCACTCTGCTGACGGGCCATCAAGAGTGCGCGGCGACAGCGCAAACGGGCTGTTACCTCGTGTGGCGAGAGCAGCGCCTCAGCTTTGGACAGTGCGGCGACGGCTTCGCCGATGCGCTCCCAGCGCAACAGGGCCCATCCCGCTGCAAGCAACCCGGCGCCGTCGAGCTCACATGCAGCGATCGCCCGTTGTGCGTACATTCCCGCCCTGCGCGGATCGCGCTCGGCGAGAGCCTCGAACCTAACGACCATGGAAGACGAGCGGCTAGGAGTAAGGGGCATCGTTCTGCTCGCGCTCGATCACGATCTGCATATCAGGCCCAGCCCGACCCGCGAGCAGAGTGGCGGGGATAGCCCTAACGCGGGCGACCCGTCCGTTGACGAGCACCGCGCGAT
>CAZKTU010000252.1:1175-9453 GCA_964555675.1 uncultured Oscillochloris sp. | reverse complement strand
TGCCCGACCCTCGTGGCACCGGATGTGCTGTCCGGTCGGGGGCCGCGCAGGCGGCCCCGGCGTCGCCACGGCGGGCCTGCTGCCGGCCTGGGGGCGCCGCAACCCTACGGAGGACCGAACTATGCGCAAGCGTATGCTGCTCGCTCTCGCCGCCCTTGCGGCGCTGCTTCTAGTGGCCCCCATTGGCGCTCGGGCCCAGACCGGGCCGGCCGCGGGTGGCGCGACCCTGCGGGTGATCCACGCCGCCGCCGGCGGGCCAGGGGTCGACGTCTATCTCGACGGCCAGGCGGCCCTGACGAGCCGCGACTTCTTCACCGAGGGGACCATCCCCCTGACCCCGGGCGAGCACGAGGTGGTCGTGGTGCGCGCCGGCGAAGCCCCCTCGCGGGTGCTGGTCGGCAAGCGCATCGACGCCGACCAAGGCGATGTCTACACCCTCAGCCTGATCGGCTCGGGCAACAATGTGCGCGGCCTGCTGCTTCAGGACAAGACCGGCGCCCCCGAGCCCGACGAGGCGCGCGTCCGCATCATCCACGCCGCCGAAGGGGTCGGGACGGTCGACGTGGCCGTGGCCGACGGCGAGCCCTTCCTGCAGGACGCGGTCTTCGGCAGCTCGACCAACATCGACGTGCCGCCCGGCACCTACGCCTTCGACCTGGCGGCCGGCGACACGGGGGCCGATCTGCTCAGGAGCCTCGACCTGACCTTCGCGCCCGGCTGGACCTACACCCTGGTGGTGACCGGCAACGCGCCCGAGAACCTGTGGGTGCAGGCCCTGGTAGACCGCTCGGCCCCCTAACGCAATTTCAACCTGCCTGGCTGGCACACATCGTGCAATCTAAAGCCTAGTGGCTCGCCACAGGCGATGTGCAGGCTGGCGAGACACTCATCGCCGCAACGGGGCGGCGAGTAACACTTACAGAAGAGCTACAGAGCGAAAGGAGCGCCACATGGCGAAGACCGTCGTAGGAATGTTCAAGAGCTACGCCGAGGCGCAGCATGTCGTGCAAGACCTGATGGATAGCGGCTTCCGGCGCGAGAATATCAGCGTGGTCGCGAACGACGCGGCGCGCGGTGCCGGGGCCGGGGCGCGCGAGGTCGGCGAGCACAGCAAGGCCGACGAGGGCGCCGGGGCCGGGGCTGTCGGTGGCTCGGTCATCGGCGGCGCGGCCGGCCTGCTGATCGGCGCCGGCCTGCTGGCCATCCCGGGCATCGGCCCGGTGCTGGCGGCCGGGCCCCTGGCTGCCGCGATCGGCACCACCGCCGCCACGGTCGGCGCGGGCGCCCTGGGCGCCGGGATTGGCGCGGCGGCCGGCGGCCTGGTGGGCGGCCTGGTAGGCTCGGGCGTGCCCGATGACGACGCCCACGCCTACGCCGAGGGCGTGCGCCGGGGCAACACCCTGGTGAGCGTGAGCGCCGACGACCAGATGGCCAACACCGCCCACAGCATCATGCAGCGCCATTCGGCCCTCGACATGGACACCCAGAGCGCCGAGTGGCGCCGCAGCGGCTGGAAGGGCTTCGACCCCGACGCCGCCCCGTACGACGCCAGCCGCCGCGACATGCGTTCGTAGGCGTAAGTCCATACGAGCACACGTGCGCGATGCCGCCCCTCACCATCAGGTGGGGGGCGGCATTGTGTGCTCGAAGCAGCAGGCGCTCACTCGTAGCGCAGGGCGACGATCGGGTCGAGCCGCGCCGCGCTGCGGGCGGGCGCGATGCCGAAGAAGAGCCCGACCGCCAGGGCGAAGCCGAAGGCCAGCAGGGCCACGTCCCACCCCAGGCTCGCCGTGACCAGGCCGCTGAGGTTGACCGCCAGGGCGATCGCCGTGCCCAGCAGCAGCCCGATCAGGCCGCCCGCCCCGCTCAGGGCCAGGGCCTCGAAGAGGAACTGCAGCAGGATGTCGCCCTCGCGCGCCCCCAGGGCCTTGCGCAGCCCGATCTCGCGGGTGCGCTCGCGCACCGAGACCAGCATAATGTTCATGATCCCGATCCCGCCGACCAGCAGCGAGATCGCGGCGATCGCGGCCAGGAAGAGTGTGAGCATCTGCGTGGTCGCCGTCACCGTCGCGAGGATGTCGGCCTGGTTGATCGTACTAAAGTCATCCTCGCTGCCGTCCAGAGCCAGATCGTGCTCCTCGCGCATAATCGTCTCGACCTCGGCGACGGCCGCGTCAACCGTTTCGGCGCTGCTCGCCTGCACAGCGATGCTCGAGACGCTCCAGCCGCCCCCCACCGCCCTGGCCCCAAACAGCACGCGCTGGGCCGTGCTCAGGGGCACGAATGCGCCGTCGTCGCTCGAGCCGAAGCCGGTGCCGCCGCTGCTCGCGAGCACGCCGATCACCACGAAGCGCTGGCCGGCGATGCGCACCTGCGCGCCGAGCGGGTCGCTGTCCGGGAAGAGTGTCTCGGCCACGTTGGCCCCGAGCACCACCACGCGCTCGGCCGAGCGCTGCTGGTCGGCGTCGATGAAGCTGCCGGCGGCCACACTGGTGTTGTGCACCGTCGCATAGTCGGGGGTCGCGCCGGTGACCTGGGCGCTGGTATTGTTCTCGCCCGCTACCAGCTGGGCGAAGCTGCCGTACTCGGGCGAGACGGCGGCGACGCTCGGGGCGCGCGCCTGGTCGGCCAGCGCCTCGGCGTCGGCGAGGCTAAGGGTCGCTGCGCCGCCCACGGCCCCGCGCACGCCGCCGCTATTGGCGGCCCCCGAGCGCACGGTGATCAGGTTGGCCCCGTTGGCGGTGATGCTGCTGGTGATCGCCTCTTGCGAGCCGCGGCCGATCGCGAGGAGCGCCACCACCGCGGCCACGCCGATCAGCACCCCCAGGGCGGTGAGCAGGGTGCGCATGGGGTTGGCCCGCAGGGTCGCCAGGGCGAAGCCCAGGGTCTCGCCCCAGCCGATGCCGCCGCTCAGCAGGTCGTCGATCTGGGCCTCGAGCTCGGCCTCGGCGCGGGCCGGGGCGGGTGTCTCAGCGAGGAGTTGCTGGCTGACACTCATGGTGCGCTCCTCCATTGGGCGCGGGTGGGCAGCCGGCGCCGATGCGGCCGCGCCGTCCCGCTGATTGTGGCCTCCTGGGGCCAGGCCGCGCTTGCGGGCAGGTCGCGCACCAGCGCGCCGTCGCGGATCTCGAGCAGCCGGTTGGTCCGGCGGGCCACGTCGGGTTCGTGGGTGACCACGACCACGGTCATGCCCGCGGCGTTGAGTTCGCCGAACAGGCGCATGATCTCCTCCGAGGTGCGGCTGTCGAGGGCGCCGGTGGGCTCGTCGGCCAGCAGCAGGGCCGGCTGGTTGACCAGGGCCCGCGCGATCGCCACCCGTTGCTGCTGGCCGCCCGAGAGCTCGTGGGGCCGGTGCTGCATGCGCTCGCCCAGGCCGACCCGTTCGAGGGCCGCGGCCGCGCGTTCGCGGCGTTCGGCGGCGCTGATCCCGCCCCTGTAGGCTAGCGGCAGGGCCACGTTCTGCAGGGCGCTGGCCCGGGCCAGCAGGTGGAACTGCTGGAAGACGAAGCCGATCTTGCGGTTGCGCACCGCCGCCAGCAGGGCCGGGTCGAGCCGCTCGACCGGCAGCCCGTCGAGGCTGTAGCTGCCGCTGCTGGGCGTGTCGAGGCAGCCGATCAGATTCATCAGGGTCGACTTGCCCGAGCCCGATGGGCCCATAATCGCCACGAACTCGCCGCGCTCGATGCTGAAGCTGACCCCGCGCAGGGCCTGGACCGCGAACTCGCCCATCTGGTAGGTGCGCGCCAGGTTGCGCGCCGTGATCATCGCTTCCATGGTTACCTCCCCAGCCCAGGGGGCGGGCCGCCCGCGCCGGGGCCGGCTAGCCCGCCCAGGGCGCCCGCGCCGCTCGCTGCCGTGCTGCTCGCCGTGGCGCTCGCGCTTGTGATCACGACCGTATCGCCCGGGTTGAGGCAGAGCGTGCCGGTGGCGACGCAGCTGAGGATCTCGGTCTGCCCGTCGCTGCTCAGCCCCGTCGTGATCTCAACCGGCGTGGCCGGCTGGCCCGGGGCCTGCAGCACCTGCACCAGCGAGCGGTCGCCCTCGCTCTGGATCGCCCGGCTCGGCACCAGCAAGGCGTCGGTTCGCTCCTCGCTGAGAATATTGCCGCTGGCGGTCATGCCCACCTTGATCGGCTGCGCGCCCGGGTCGAAGCTGACCCGCACCGCATAGGTGGCCACGTTCGAGCTAACCGTCGCCGCCGGCGCGACCGCGCTGACCGTGCCCGTGATGATGGCGTCCGGCAGCGCGTCGAAGCTGAGCTCGACCTTCTGCCCGAGCGCGACCTCGGCCACGTCGCTCTCGCTCAGACTCAGCTCGACATACAGGCTGCCCGGGTCGAGCAGGCTGATCGTGGCGCTGGCGTCGGCTGTGGCCCCGACGCTGGCCAGCACCTCCGAGATCACACCGGCGAAGGGCGCGACCAGGGTGGCGTCGGCGAGATCTTGCTGGGCCTGCGCGAGCGCCACCTGGGCCTGGGCCACGCTCGCCTCGGCGCTGGCGATGTTGGCCGTCGAGCCCGGGCTGCTCAGCTGCGTGAGGCTGATCTGCGCCTGCTCTACGCTGGCCTGGGCGATCGCGCGCTCCTCGGTCGTCGCGCCCTGGCTCAGGCTGTCGAAGGTGGCCTGGGCTGCGGCGACCGAGGCGCGGGCGCTGGCCAGCTCGGCCGCGGTTGCGCCCTCGAGCAGCGTCTGTAGCGTCAGCTCGGCGCTGGCCAGCTCGGCCTGGGCCTGCTGGAGGCTGATGGCCTCATCCTGCCTGGCCTGCTCGTAGCTCAGCTGGGCCTGCTTGAGGCTCTCTTCCGCATTCGCGACCGCCCGCTCGGCGGCGGCCTCGGCGTCCTGATTGCTCTGCGGCAGGTCGCCGGGCAGCTTCTCGAGCTGACGGTTCTGCCAGTAGAGTGTGCTGTAGCTATCCTGGGCGTCGCGCAGATTGTTGGCCGCGGTGGTGACGGCGCTCTCGGCTTTGGCCTTGGCCGAGGCCAGGCTGGCGCTCTGCGCTTGCAGGCTCAGGCGAGCCTGCTCGACCGTGCTCTGGGCGCTCGCCAGTTCGCTGGCCGTGGCGCCCGCGAGCAGCGCATCGAGCTGGGCCTGGGCCGAAGCGAGCTGAGCCTGGGCGCTCGCCAGCTCGCTGGCGGTGGTGTCGCCGCTGACTGTCTGCTCGTACTGGGCCTGGGCTGAGCGCAGCTGCGCCTCGGCCGCGGCGAGCTCGGCGGGCGTGGCGCCCTGGCCGTTGGCGGCGGCCAGCTGGGCCTCGGCCGACTTGAGGTTGGCCTCGGCCTGTTGGAGGGCCAGCCGCAGCTCGGCGGCGTCGAGGCGGGCCAGGGGCTGGCCGGCTGCGACCGTATCGCCGACCGCGACCAGCACCTCGCTGATCGTACCTGTGGCCGCGAAGCTGAGGGCGCGGCTCTGGGCCGCCGCCACGCTGCCGCTGCCCGCGACGCTCAGGCTGAGCGTGCCGCGACTGAGCGTCGCCGTGCTGGTCGTGGTTGTGACTGCGCTGGCCTGGGTTGACTGCCAGGCGGCGTAGCCACCGCCCGCCAGGGCCAGACAGAGCGGTATGGCGAGCCAGGGCGCGGCGCGCCGGGGCCCCTTGCGCCGGCCGAGGCTGCCGAGCTTGTTCGCCTCCGAAGCGGTCGAATGAACGCTCATAGTTCTGCACTCCTGCTTCAGGTGAAGAGTCGCCGTTGGCCGGCGCACCCTCACCATAGCGCGCCCATGTGCAGAACAGCTTTAGAAGCGTTTGGATCGCCGTGTAGAGTGGCGGCGCGCCAGGCGCTTCATCGTTTCTCAAGCGGATCTA
Organism: uncultured Oscillochloris sp.; assembly: GCA_964555675.1. Taxonomy (GTDB): domain Bacteria; phylum Chloroflexota; class Chloroflexia; order Chloroflexales; family Chloroflexaceae; genus CAIWXH01. The sequence goes on along the minus strand of CAZKTU010000252.1, from coordinate 3,654 downwards.
CTCTGGTTCTAAACAACTCCGGTCTATACTGATGGTAGCGGCGAAAACCGTAACTCGGTTACGAAAAAAATGATGAAACAAACCCTTCTTGTCGTCGACGATCACGCGAGTGTACGCACACTGGTGACGGAATATTTCGAGGAGCAGGGCTACCGGGTGTTCACCGCGAGCGACGGCAACGAGGGTCTGCTGATCGCCCGCCGCGTGCGCCCCGACTTGGTGCTGCTCGACATCATGATGCCCGGGCTCGACGGCTTCGGCTTCTTGCAGGCCTACCGGCGCGACTGCACGGCCCCGGTGATCATGCTGACCGCCCGCATCGAGGAGACCGATAAGGTGGTCGGCCTCGAGCTGGGCGCCGACGACTACATCACCAAGCCCTTCGGCATGAAGGAGCTGCTGGCCCGCGTGCGTGCCGTGCTGCGGCGCAGCCAGGCGACCCAGCGCGCCCCCGCCGAGGAGGTGCTGCAGGTCGGCGAGCTGATGCTCAACCACGCCACCCGCACCGTCACCGTGGGCGGCCAGCCGGTCGGCCTCACCCCGTCGGAGTTCACCCTGCTGGGCGCGCTGATGGCCGCGCCCGGGCGGGTCTTCACCCGCGAGCAGCTGCTCGAGCTGCTGCAGGGCAACGCCTACGAGGGCGTCGAGCGCACCATCGACGTGCACATCCGCAATCTGCGCAAGAAGATCGAGGCCGACCCGACCCACCCGCGCTACGTCGAGACCGTCTTCGGGGCCGGCTACCGCTGCCGCGCGGCGACAGAAGGGTGAACGCCGTGCGCTCACTGACCGCGCGGCTCATGCTCGCCTTCGCTCTGACCAGCCTGGCCGGCATCGGCCTGGCTGCGCTGTTTGTACGCCAGTTCGTCGCGACCGAGTTCGACGCCTTCGTCCTGACCCAGCGCCGCGACGCCCTGGTCAGCGAGCTGGGCGCCTACTACGCGCTTAACGGCAGTTGGGAGGGCGTCGGCGCGGCCGTCTCGCTGACGAGCAGCGTGCCCGCCCCGCCCGGCGATGATCCCCGCGCGCGCCGCGACAGCCCAGGGCAGCGCGGCGACACCGATCCGGGCCAGGTGGGCTTTATGCTCGCCGACGCGGGCGGCACGATCGTGCTGGCGCCGGCCGACTTCATGCTGGGCAGGCAGGCCCGGCCCGAGGAGCTGGCCGCCGGCGCGCCGGTCGTCGTAGACGGCGCCACCGTTGGCACGCTGGTGACGCTCGGCCCGCCGCCCGGGCGCAACCCCGCCGAGCTGCGCTACCTGGCCCGCACCGACCTGGCCCTGGGCCTCGCCGCCCTGGGCGCCGTCGCCGTGGCTCTGCTGCTCGGCTACCTGCTGGCGCGCCTGATCACCCGGCCCGTGCGCGACCTGACCCGGGCCGCCAAGGCGATCGCCGCCGGCGACCTGGAGCAGCGGGTGACGGTGCGCTCGCGCGATGAGATTGGGCTGCTGGCCAGCCAGTTCAACGCCATGAGCTCGGACCTGCACCGCGCGACCGAGCTGCGCCGGCGCATGACCGCCGATATCGCCCACGACCTGCGCACACCCCTGACCGTGATCGCCGGCTACCTCGAGGCCATGCGCGACGAGACGCTGCGGCCGACGCCCGCGCGCTTCGCGATGATGCACGACGAGACCCAGGTGCTGCTGCGCCTGGTGGCCGACCTGCACACCCTGGCCCTGACCGACGCCGGCGAGCTGGTGCTCAAGCGCGCGCCTGTGGCGCCCCAGCTGCTGCTCGAGCGGGCCGCCGCCAGCTTCCAGCACGCCGCCGCGCAGGCCGGGGTAGAGCTGAACATCGCGGCACAGCCGGGCCTGCCCGCGATCCTGGGCGACGAAGAGCAGCTGGTGCGCGCCCTGGGCAACCTGCTGAGCAACGCCCTGCGCCATACGCCGCCCGGCGGGCAGGTGACGCTCGCGGCCGACGCCTTGCCCGCCGGGCTCGCCCTGAGCGTGAGCGACACGGGCGAGGGTATCCCCGCCGAGCACCTGCCCAACATCTTCGAGCGCTTCTACCGGGCCGACGCCTCGCGCCAGCAGGCCAGCGGCGGCTCGGGCCTGGGGCTGGCGATCGTGCGCTCGATCGTCGAGGCCCACGGCGGCACGGTCAGCGTGGCCAGCGCCCCTGGCCAGGGCACCACCTTCACGCTCGTGTTCGCCCCTGCATTTCACCACGAAGGGCACGAAGATCACGAAGGTTGGAGGGACGCTCTGCTGTGAACAGAGCGTCGCTGCCGTGTCGGGGCTGTAATGATTATTGCCGAAATAATCGGGTAGCTGTGCCCGTTGGCGCCCGGCGGTTGATGATTATTGCCGAAGTAATCGGGTAGCTGTGCCCGTCGGCGCCCGGCGGCTCAAGCCGCGGGCTATCATTATGCGAAGCCGGCGTTCGCCGGCTGGCCGAGGCCGCGCAGGCGGCCTTTGCTGATCCGAGCCGAGGGCTTCAGCCCCACGGCGAGCGATGCTGAGCGCGCACCCGA
>CAZKTU010000252.1:0-1075 GCA_964555675.1 uncultured Oscillochloris sp. | reverse complement strand
TTCGACAAGCTCCGGCAACCTCGCCCGCCTGCGCGCCCTGCCGGAGCCCGCGCAGGCGGGCTTTGCGACAGGAGCCCGCGGCTTCAGCCGCCGGGCGGCGAGGATGCAACGGGCCTAAGCCTCGCGCGCACAACAAACAGCGGAAGACGAATACTCGTCTTCCGCTGCGGGTTATCGATGCCAAACAGCCGGGCTGTTTGTGTATCAGGCGTCGGGGGTGGTCACGGGCGCAGCCGGGGCCGTGCCATCGGCGGGCGGGGTGCGCTCGCCGCGACCGCCGGGGCCGCCGTGCCCGCCGCGGCCGCCAGGGCCGCCGAGCATTACGCCGCGGGCCTCGAGCTCGGTGTAGAACTGGTCGGCCTGGGCCTGGGTCAGCGTGCCGGCGGTCACGGCGGCGTCGAGCTCGGTCTTGGCGGCGGCGAGGGCAGCGTCGGTCACGGCCTGCTCGCTGGTGCCATTGGCGGCGGCCAGCTCGGCCACGGTCTGGCCGGCGTGCAGGGCGGTGTGCAGCTCATCGGCGGTCAGGCCGAGGGTCTGGGCCGCGGCCTCGAGCATGGCCTCGCGGACGCCGGGCACGCGCGGGCCGTGGGGGCCGCCGCGCCCGCCGAGCAGCGCGCCGTAGTCGCCGGCCTGGGCCCGGGCGGTCAGGGCGTCGGCCTGGGCCTGGGTGATTGTGCCGTCGGCCACGGCCTGGGTGGCCGCGCTGCCGGCGGCGCTGCTCATCGCCGTGTCCAGCGCAGCGCGCTGGATGCCGAGGGCCTCGGCCAGCTTGTCGAGGAACAGATTACCGAGCGTGCTCGTGCCCGTCGTGGTGGTGGCCTGGGGCGTGGTCTGGGCGCTGGCCACGGCGCTCTGGCCGATCATGCCGAAGCTAAGCCCGAGGGCCAGGGCGCCGCTGAGGGCGGAGGCCAAACCAATCGTTCTCCATCGCATCGTCGTACTCCTTAGTGTTATCGTCGCCGGCGCCGCCGTCTGCGGAGCCGTTGTGCGCTGCCGTTGTGTGGGGCGCACTCAGCAGGATAGCGGGGAGATGTTCAGACGCGATGTAGTTGGGGTTGGGTTGATGCGAAGCTTT
>CAZKTU010000251.1:0-9585 GCA_964555675.1 uncultured Oscillochloris sp. | reverse complement strand
GAGCTTGCGATCGAAGAGGCGGACCCGGAGAAGATTATGCAGCTGGCTACTAATTGAGGAGGTCGAGGATGATCTCGGGGAATGTACAGAAGCAGCAGAGCGGCTCGTTTTTCCAGAACCTGGGCCGGGTGCTGCGCCAGAACATCCGCGACTACGGTATGTTCATCGCCCTGTTCGTGATCATGGTGATCTTTGCGATCACGACCAACGGCGTCTTCCTCTCGTCGCGCAATCTGAGCAACCTGCTCAACCAGACCGGCTACATCGCGGTGCTCGCCGTGGGCATGACCCTGGTGATCGTGATCAGGCATATCGACCTCTCGGTCGGCTTCCTGGCGGGCTTCCTGGGCGCGATCGCGGCCATCGCCCTCTCGGCGTGGGGCATGCCGACCATCCTGGTCGTGCCGATCGTGCTGGGCCTCGGCATTCTGGCGGGGCTGCTCACGGCGACCCCCGTGGCCCTGCTGGGCATCCCGTCGTTCGTGGCCTCGCTGGCCGGCTGGCTGATCTACCGCGGCCTGCTGCAGCTGGTGACCGAGGGCACCGGCACGATCAGCATCACCGACCCGATCTTCGTGGCCTTCGGCAACGGCTTCATCCCCGACATCCCCCTGGGCGGCTTCCTCGAGGATGTGCATAAGCTGACGGTGCTGATCGGCCTCGCGGCGATTGGGCTCTATATCTATGGCGAGTTGGGCAGCCGGCGCAAGAAGATCGCCTACGGCTTCGAGGTGCTGCCGCGCGATATCTTCATCCTGCAGCTGGTCTTTGTCTCGGGGCTGATCGGCGCGATCACCTGGGTCCTGGCCGGCTACAACGGCCTCTCGTGGACAGTGGTGATTGTGCTGCTGGTGGTGGCCATCTACCACTTCGTGACGACCCAGACGGTTCTGGGCCGGCATATCTACGCGGTGGGCGGCAACCCCGAGGCGGCCGAGCTGAGCGGCATCAGCGTCAAGCGGATCATCTTCGTGGTCTTCGGCTCGATGGGCATGCTCTCGGCCCTCTCGGGCATCCTCTTCGCCTCGCGCCTGCAGTCGGCCTCGACCACGGCCGGCACCCTGTTCGAGCTCGACGCGATCGCGGCGGCCTACGTCGGCGGCGTCTCGGCGGCCGGCGGCGTCGGGCGGGTCACCGGCTCGGTGATCGGCGCGCTGGTGATGACCTCGCTGACCAGCGGTATGAACCTGATGGGCGTGGGCATCGGCTACCAGTACATCGTGCGCGGCGCCGTGCTGGCCGCGGCGGTGATCTTCGACGTGATGACGCGCCGGGCCGCGCGGTAGGGGTTTCGTAACCGAGTTACGATCGTCGCCGCTTCCCGCGGCGGGGGCCGTGATGGGTGGATGTGGGGGGCCAAGCCCTCCACACCTCCCTCGAGAGTGTAGAATAGAGGACCGCGGCGTCGCACTGGTGAGCGAGGAGCTATGGCACGGATCGATGTCGCCCCCGGGCAGCCCGAGCGGATCGGCGGCAGGGGCCGCTGGCGGGCGGCGCTGCGGGCGCTGGGCAGCCGGCAAGAGCTGGTGATCCTGGCGCTGCTGCTGCTGGTGGCCGGGGGCCTGAGCCTGCTCAGCGCGAACTTCTATCAGGGGACCAACCTGATCAACCTGGCCCGCGGGGTCTCGTGGTTCGCCGTGGCCGCCCTGGGCGTGAGCATGGTGATCGTGATCGGGGGCGTCGACCTCTCGGTGGGCGCGGTGATGGCCCTGGCCGGCCTGGTCTGCGCGGTGGGGCTGCGGGCCCAGTGGCCGCTGCCGGTGGCGATCGGGGCGGGTCTGCTGAGCGGCGCCGCTGTGGGGCTGCTCAACGGCACCCTGGTGGCCCGCCTGAACCTGCCGCCCTTCATCGTGACCCTGGGTACCATGGGCGTGGCCCGTGGGCTGACCTTCGGGCTGACCAATGGCGCGCCCATCCGCGACCTGCCGCCCGAGTTTCGCGCCCTCGGCCAGAGCGACCTGCAGCTCGGGCCCCTGACCCTGCCGGCCTCGCTGGTGACGATGGCCCTGCTGGCGGGGCTGGTGGCCCTGATGCTCGACCGCACCGTGCTGGGGCGCTACATCTTCACCCTGGGGCGCGACGAGGAGGCCCTGCGCCTGGCCGGGGTGCCGACCGAGAAGATCAAGACCACGGTCTACACCCTCAGCGGGCTGCTGGCCGCGTGCGGCGGGATCATGATGACGGCCTGGCTGGGCGTGGCCGCCCCCACGGCCGCCGAGGGCTACGAGCTCGACATCATCGCCGCGGCGGTGATCGGCGGCACCAGCCTCTTCGGCGGCGAGGGCGGGGTGCTCGGGGTGGTGCTCGGCACGCTGCTCATGCTGATGGTGCGCAACGGCATGGTGCTGCTCGGCTTCCCGGCCTACTGGCAGATTGGCGCGATCGGCGCTATGATCCTGACGGTGGTGCTGATCGACTATTTGCGCCGGCGCAGGCTGACGCGGGGGTGAGCGCTGATGCTCGAGATGCGACAGGCGCCGGCGGCGACGGCTGAGGCCCGACGCGGGCGCCCGGCCGCACTGCGGCGGGCCTGCCTGCTGTTGCTCGGCCTGATGGCCCTGGCCGCCTGCGCGGGGCCGGCGACGCCGCAGCGCCCGAAGCTGACCTTCGCCTGGGTCTCGAAGAGTCTGGGCAACCCGGTCTTCGACCACGGCTACAGCGGCGCCATGGCCCGGGCGCAAGAGCTGAGCGCCGCGGGGCCCTACGAGGTCGAGCTGATCTCGGCCGCGCCGACCTCGGCCGACGCCGTCGAGCAGACCCGCGTGCTCGACGACCTGATTGCGCGCCAGGTCGACGGGATCGCCGTCTCGTGCAACGACCCGATCGCCTGCGCCGAGCCGATCAACCGGGCCGTGGCGGCGGGCATCCCGGTGATGACCTGGGACAGCGACGCGCCGGCGAGCGGGCGCTTCACCTTCCTGAGTATCGACAACTACGCCGCGGGGCGCAAGGCCGCCGAGCTGCTGGTCGAGGCCCTCGGCGGCAGGGGCAAGGTGGCGATCATCACCGGCGTGCCGGGCGGGCTGAACCTGGAGGACCGGGTGGCCGGCTTCCGCGAGGTGGTGGCGCGCTACCCCGAGATGAGCGTGGTGGCCGAGGTCGCCACCGGCGAGGATATCAGCAAGGGCGTGCAGGGCGTCGAAGAGGTGATGCAGGCCCACCCCGACCTGCGGGGCTGGTTCTTCGCCGGCCTCTGGCCGCTCTTCGCCGACCGCGGCGCTATGCCGCAGTGGGAGGCCTCGACCAGGGCCGGTGACCTGAAGACGGTCTGCTTCGACACTTTGCCCTTCCAGCTCGAGCTGCTGCGCGACGGCTACCTGACGGCCCTGATCGGGCAGAAGTACTGGGGCTGGGGCTACGACTCGGTGCAGATCCTCTATGATCACATCGTCAACCAGCAGTCCTACCCGCCCTTTATCGACACCGGCATGGATATTGTGACCCGCAACAATGTCGACGCCATGATCCGCGCCTGGGAGACGAACGACTTTCAGACGCCGCTGCCACCCCCGTGATGGACACGCTGCTTCACGCCAGCCAGCTGAGCAAGAGCTTCGGCAGCCTCGACGCCCTCGACCGGGTGAGCTTCAGCGTGCACCCCGGCGAGGTGGTGGGCCTGGTGGGGCGCTCGGGCGCGGGCAAATCGGTGCTGGCCCAGATCCTGGCGGGCACCCTGGCCCCCAGCGCCGGCGAGCTGCTGATCGGCGGCGAGCGGCTGCGCTGGCCCTTCAGCCCGCGCCGGCTGGGCGTGGCCGTGGTGCCCCAGCGCCCGGTGCTGGCCGAGCGGCTCGACATCACCGCGAATATCTTCCTCGGCTCCGAGCTGGGCTGGCCCCGGCGTATGGGCTGGCTGCGGGCGCCCGACCGGCGGCGCATGGACCAGCGGGCGGCCGAGCTGCTGGCGCGCCTCGACCTGTCGGTGGCCAGCCTGCGGGCCGGGGTCGACCACCTGACCAGCGAGCAGCGCCAGCTGATCGCCCTGGCCCGGGCCATGGTCGCGCCGGCGCGCCTGGTGGTCCTCGACGAGCCCACGGCCCTGCTCGGCTACAACTACCAGCAGCGGCTGCTGGCGCTCATCCGCGAGTGGCAGGGGCAGGGCGCCGCGGTGCTGCTGGCCACGGGCAGCCTCGACCATATCTTCGCCGTGGCCGACCGGGTGATTGTGCTTAACGAGGGGCGCACCGCCCTCGACACCCGTACCGACAGCACCACCCGCGAGGAGATCGTGGCCGCCCAGATCGGCCAGGGCGAGCGTCAGCAGCTCACCCCCATGATCTGGGCCCTCGAGAGCTACTACAGCGCCCGCGAGCAGGCCGAGCGCCTGCGCCTGCAGCAGCGACGCCTCGAGCGCGACCTGGCGGCCCAGGATAGCCTCAACCAGCAGCTGATCCGCCAGCTGGCCCAGCAGGTGCGCTCGCTCGACCAGGCCAACCTGGCCCTGCAGGACGCCCAGCGGCGCCTGCTGACCCAGCGCGAGGACGAGCGCAAGTACCTGGCCCGCGAGCTCCACGACCAGGTCATCCAGGATCTGCTGAGCGTGAATTTTCAGCTCGAGGAGCTGGAGGACGAGACGGGCCAGGCCTCTGAGGAGCTGGCCGACGTGCGCGAGAGTGTGCGGGCCCTGGTCGACGAGGTGCGGCGGATCTGCGGCAATTTGCGCCCGCCCACGATCGATAGCCTGGGCCTGGGGGCGGCCCTGCAGTCGTATACGCGCGACTGGTCGGCCCGCACCGGGGTGAGCGTGAGCCTCGACGTCGACCCGGCCCTGGGCCGCCTGCCCGAGGAGATCGAGCTGTCGATCTTCCGCATCGTGCAGGAGAGTCTGGCCAATGTGCGCAAGCACGCCGGGGCCCGCGTCGTGCGGGTGCGCATCTGCCCGGCCTCGCCGCGGGCGGTGGCGATCATGATCGAGGACGACGGCCGCGGGCTCGACGAGAACCTCGACCTGGCCACGCTGGCCCGGGCCGGTCACTACGGCCTGGTCGGGATCAGCGAGCGCCTGGCCCTGCTGCAGGGGCGCCTGCGCATCACCAACGGCGAACAGGGCGGCCTGCTGATCGAGGCCGAGATCCCGCACCCACGGGCGGGCTGAGGCGCTGCTGCTGTGCTACAATTTCCTGGCCCCGCTTACCAGCTCGTACCGCTAGACTGGTTGGCCCTATGCCCCGGCTGCCCCTCGCCCTGCTGCTGACGCTCTTCGCCCTCGGCCTGATCCCCTGGCAGACAGTCCATGCCGCGCCCCGCTGCTTCCCCGGAGTGCCCGGCGTGGCCGACTGTATCGACGGCGCGATCGGCGCCTTCTGGCAGGCCCAGGGCGGCCTGCCCGTCTTCGGCTACCCCCTCGGGCCGGCGCGCCAGGAGGGTGCGCTGACCGTCCAGGCTTTCGAGCGGGCGCGCCTCGAGCATCACCCGGCGAACCCCGCGCCGTACGACGTGCTGCTCGGGCGCCTGGGCGCCGACGCCCTGGCGGCCCGCGGCGAGCCCGCCGCCCCCGCCGAGGCGCCGCGCCAGGGCTGCCGCCACTTCGCCGCGACCGGGCTCAACGTCTGTGGCGCGTTTCTGCAGGCCTACGGGAGCTATGGGCTCGAGCTCGGGCGGCCCGGGGTCGCCCCCGACGAGAGCCTGGCCCTCTTCGGGCTGCCGCTGACGGCGCCGCGCGAGGAGCGGCTGAGCGACGGGCGGGCCTATACGGTGCAGTGGTTCGAGCGGGCTCGCTTCGAGGACCACGGCCCCGCGGGTGTGCTCTTCGGGCTGCTGGGGCGCGAGGCGGGCGCGCAGAGCGTGGCGATAGCCCCCGGACCGGCCGCCCCCGCCGGCACCCCGCTTGCCGCGGGCGGATTCGTGCAGGCCCAGGGCGACCAGCTGCTGCGCCTCGGGCGGCCGGTGCAGCTCAAGGGGATCAACTACTACCCGCAGGGGCGGCCCTGGGCCGAGATGTGGCAGCAGTGGGACGCGCCCCAGATCGAGCGCGAACTACGGGCCGCCCGCGAGCAGCTCGGCATCAATACCGTGCGCATCCTGCTGCCCTACGACCTCTCGAAGGACGGCGGCGACGAGGGCCTGGTGGGCGGGCGCGTGCTCGACCGCATGCGCCAGCTGGCGCAGATCGTGGGCGACTTGGATATGCGGCTTCTGGTGACGCTCTTCGACTTTTACGAGGAGTTCCCGGCGGCGGGCACGCGGGCCGAGGCCGCCAATCTCGACTACCTGCGCAAGCTGATCGGCAACTTCGCCGGCGACGAGCGCATCCTGGCCTGGGATCTGCACAACGAGCCCGACCACTACGAGCGCTGGGCCAAAAAGGGCGAGGCGCCGCAGGTGCTCGACTGGCTGGGGCGCATGGCCGACGAGGTACACCGCATCGCGCCAAACCAGCTGGTGACGGTGGGCATGGGGCAGTACGAGAATCTCTACGCCCGCGGGCCGGACGGGCGGCGCGTGGTCGACTACAGCGACCTGGTCAGCGTCCATATCTACAACGCCGCCGACGCTGCCCGGCAGCTCGACGAGGTGCGCCGCAACACCGGCAAGCCCATCCTGCTGCAAGAGTTCGGCTGGCCCACCGGCCCCGAGTGCGCCGTGCGCGGGTATACCGAAGACCAGCAGGAGCAGGTCTACCGGACTATTCTCGAGGCCGCGCGCGGGCGGGTGGCCGGGGTGATGGCCTGGACCCTGCGCGACTACGACCCCGGGCCGACCTACCGCTGGAGCACCCGTGAGGAGCACTACGGCCTGGTGCGGCCGGACGGCACGCTCAAACCGGCCGCGGCGCACCTGCGGGCCTGGCCGGGCGAGCCGCTGCCGAGCACGACCAGGCAGGCGACGACCCTGACGGTCGAGGGCGTCTTTCCGCCGGGGGGGCTGCGGGCCCCGATCCGGATCGGCGAGACGGGCCACTATGTGAAGGGCGAGTTCCGCAACGCCTACGAGGTCTATAACGGGCGCTACAGCTTTGGGCCGCCGATCAGCGAGCCGTTCGAGCGGAGCGAGGACCGGCGGGTGCTGCAGTACTACAGCGGCGCGGTGCTGGCCTACTACCCCGAGGCCTCGGAGGCGCCCGACTGGGGCGAGCTGCTGGGGGACGAGCAGTTGCGACGGTTGATCCGCCCGTTGAACATCGGCGAGCTGTACCTGGCGGCGCGGGGTGTGCCGCCGCAGCCTAGCGCGATCGACGACGAGTTCGACCACATCTACCGGGCCCTGGGCGGGCGCTGGCGCTTCGGGGCGGCGATCTCGCCCAAGCTGACCGAGGAGCAGGGCGGGGTCGCCGTGCGCGTGCAGTACTACCAGCACGGCAGCCTGCGCACCAACCCCGCCAGCGGCGTCGTCGAGCCGGGGCCTCTGGGCGCGTGGGCCTGGGAGCAGCAGTGCGCCGCGGTGCGGTAGCTGCGGCCGCTACGAGACCGCGGCGACGACGGCCGTGTCCTCGCGCTGCCAGAGAAAGAGCGTGAGCAGGGTGAGGAAGACCTGCACGGGGCGTCCGAGCTCGCCGGGCAGCTCGATCACGGCGTTGCGATTCCAGGCCGCCTCCTGACGGATCTCGCCGATCGGCTGCTCGCCCTGGCGCAACACGAAGGTCTTGCGCCACATCGACGGGCGATCGAGGCGCAGCTCGCGCCCTCCGACCTGCACCAGGAAGCTGTCGCGCCAGGCGCTCGGCTTCTCGGCGCGGGCCAGCTCCTCGCCGGCGGGCCCTCGCAGGATCCAGGGGCCATCCTCGCGTGCGACGCTGTAGGCGACGCCCTCGACCTGCAGGGCGCCGCGCTCGGAGAACATCGCCCGCCGCGCCTCGGCGATGGGGGTCGCACCGGCGAAGATATCGTAGTCGTAGCTCCACCAGCCCTTCGGCCTTGCTGTGAGCATGATCGCGGCTCCTTTCGCTGCATCCCGCCCTAAGAAAAGGGTCGTAACCGAGTAACGGTCTTCGCCGCTCCCCGCCACGCCTCCCACCAGACGCTAGCGTACCTCGACTGTGTGCCCGTGGTTTCACAGAAGTGTGGCGTATCTGTGACGGCTCTTGCCCTGGCTTGACACCCCTGCTATACTGTTTGTGTAGACCCCCTCCCCGGGGGGGTGGGGTGGAAGCGAGGCCTATGGAAAGCGACCACAAGCAACAGCTGCTCAACCGGCTGAAGACGATCGAGGGCCATGTGCGCGGCGTGCAGCGCATGGTCGAGGCGGACACCTACTGTATCGACCTGCTGAAGCAGACGCGGGCGATCCAGCAGGCCCTGAGCCGGCTCGACAGCCTGATTCTCGAAGAGCACCTGCGCAGCTGTGTCACCACGGCCATTCAGAGCGACAGTATCGGCGAGCGCGAGCGTGTCATGCGCGAGCTGCTCCAGGTATTTGAGACCAAGTCAAGCGTCTAACAAAGGAGTAACCCCATGAAGACCGAGCAGTTCCTCGTCCCCGGCGTCTCGTGCCAGCACTGTGTCACCGCCGTCACCAGCGAGGTCGGCAAGCTGACGGGCGTCAGCGAAGTGAAGGTCAATCTCGACAACAAGATCGTCACCGTGGCCCACGGCGAGGGCGTGGCCCCCGAGATGATCGTAGCCGCGATCAAAGAGGCCGGCTACGACGAGGTCAGCCCCGTGGCGGGCTGAGATACCATCATGGCAGAGAGCGAGCTGAACCTCCCCGTCACCGGCATGACCTGTGCGTCGTGCGTGATGCGGGTTGAGAAGGCCCTCAAGAAGCTGCCCGGGGTCGAGGCGGCCAGCGTCAACCTGGCCACCGAGCAGGCCAGTGTGCGCTTCGACCCGGCACAGCTGGCCCCGCAGCAGATCCAGGCCGCCGTCGAGCAGGCCGGCTACGGCATCGTCACCGACCGGGTCGAGCTGCCCGTCACCGGGATGACCTGCGCCTCCTGCTCGGCGCGGGTCGAGAAGGCGCTGAGGAAGGTCCCCGGCGTGCTCGAGGCCAGCGTCAACCTGGCCGCCGAGCGCGCCGCGGTGACCTACTCGCCCGCGAGCACGGGCTATAGCGAGCTGAAGGCCGCCGTCGAGCGGGCCGGCTACGGGGTGATCGAGACCGCCGGCGTCGCCCCGGCAGAGGCCGAGGACGTCGAGGCGGCCGCGCGCGCCAGTGAGCTGGCCCACAAGCGGCGCCAGCTGATCGTCGGCGTGGCCCTCGGGCTGCCCCTCTTCGTGCTCTCGATGGCGCGCGACTTCGGGCTGATCCAGCCCTGGCTGATCGGTGCGGGGGCCGCGATGATGGCCGCCGACCCCGGCGCCTCGATGGCCGAGATGATGGCCCACATCGCCGCGCGCGACGATCTGCTCAACTGGTTCTTTCTGGCTCTGGCCACCCCGGTGCAGTTCTTCAGCGGGTGGGACTTCTACGTTCACGCCTGGAAGGCTCTGAAGGCGCGCACCGCCAACATGGACACCCTGATCGCCCTCGGCTCGTCGGCGGCCTACTTCTACAGCCTGTGGCTGCTGCTCAGCGGCGGCGCGGGCCACGTCTACTTCGAGACGGCCGCCCTGATCATCACCCTGATCCTGGTCGGCAAATACCTCGAATCGCGCGCCAAGAGCCAGACCAGCGCCGCGATCAAGACCCTGATCGGCCTGCAGCCCAAAA
>CAZKTU010000250.1:0-9673 GCA_964555675.1 uncultured Oscillochloris sp. | reverse complement strand
GGTCGGCCATGCCGTGGCCGGGCAGGCGCGGCACGTAGACGCTGTGGCCGCGGGCGTGCAGCAGCTCGGCGAAGGCGCGGAACTGCTGCGGGCAGTTGGTGTAGCCGTGGATCAGCAGCACGCAGCGGGCCGTGCGGGCGCCGTGGGTGCGCGCGAAGCCGCGGCAGACCGGGTTGATCGCGGGGTCGGCCTCGGCCCCGGCGATCATCTCGACGCGGGCCAGGGCGGCCGCATAGCTCAGGGGTGGGACGGGGACGGTCACGCGTGCGCTCCTTGCCTCGGGCGGACCGTCCCCATTATACTCGGGCTCGCGCTACTTGATGCCCGTCGTCGCGATACCCTCGACGAAGTAGCGCTGGGCCAGGACGAAGATCAGCAGGGGCACGGCGACGGCGATGGTCGTGCCGGCCATGACCAGGTTGGGGCTGTCGGCGGCGCGGCCCTGCAGCACCATCAGCGAGAGGGTGAGGACCTGGTTGCCGAAGTTGCCCGTGTTGATCACAATCAGGGGCCAGACGAAGCTGTTCCAGGCGTAGAGGAAGGTGAAGGTGGCCTGGGTGGCGATGGCCGGGCCGGCCAGGGGCACGAAGATCTGCCAGAGGATGCGCATGCGCGAGGCCCCGTCCATCAGGGCGGCCTCCTCGAGGTCTTTCGGGATGCTGATGAAGAACTGGCGCATCAGGAAGGTGCCGTAGGCGCTGAAGATCCAGGGCAGGATCAGGGCGGCCATATGGTCGACCCACCCGACAATCACCATCAGCTGGTACATGGGGATGATCAGCACCACGAAGGGGATCATGATCGTCCCCAGGTAGACCACGAACAGACTATCGCGCCCGGGGAAGCGCAGCCGCGCAAAGGCGTAGCCGCCGAGCACCGAGGTCACCACCTGGCCGATCACCACCAGGATGGTCACGAGCATGGTGTTGGTCAGACTGCGATCGATATTCTGCAGCTCGAGCACGCGGCGATAGTTGCCGGTCTGGAAGTCGAGTCGCTCGACCGCCTGGGCGTCGTTCAAGCTGGCCTCGACGGTGAACGAAGGATCGTTGGGGTCGACGAAGACGCCCTGGCGCCCGCGGCTCACCTCGACCACCCGCAGGGTCTGGCCGCCCTCCTCGATCTCCCAGAGCTTCTTCACCTCACCGCCGACGGTGACCTCCTCCTGGGCGGTGAAGCCGCCGACCGGGGTCGCATCGCGCGGGGCTCGCTCGAAGGTCTGCGACGGGTCGTCGAGGCTGGCGAAGACCACCAGGGGCGCGCCCTCGTCGACCAGGGCCAGGGTGCGCTCGCCGCTCTCGGTCGCCACGCGATAGAGCGGTGCCTCCTGCCCATCGATCGTCACCGTCTGGCCGCTGAAGGGCAGCAGCTGCGGCGGCGAGCGGAAGACCGCGTCGGGGGCCTTGAACGAGGTGAAGAACATGAACATGAACGGGAAGAGAATGAGCAGCCCGAAGATCGTCAGCACCGCGTAGGCGCCGATGTAGGTCAGCCACTTCTGGGCCTGGTATGACTGTGTGCGCTTCATGGGTACCCCCTACATATCGCCGTAGCGGCGCTGGAGCCGGAACTGCACGAGGGTGACGGCGAAGATGAAGAGGAAGACCACCCAGGCCACGGCGGCGGCGTACCCCTGCTCGAAGCGGTTGAAGCCGAGCTGGTAGAGGTAGAGCACCGCGGTCATGGTCGCATTGTTCGGGCCGCCGCCCGGCGGGGGCGTCATCACGAACGGCTCGCTGAAGACCTGCAGGGTGGTGATCAGGGTCGTCGTGACCACGAAGAAGGTCGTGGGCGCGAGCAGCGGGAGGGTCATATAGCGGAAGCGCTGCGCGTTGGTGGCCCCATCGATCGTCGCGGCCTCGTAGACCTCGCCGGGGATGCCCTGGAGGCCGGCCAGGAAGAGGATGGTATTGAAGCCGAGCAGCTGCCAGGCCGCCATGACGATGATCGAGGCCAGGGCCGTCTGCTGACTGGCGAGCCAGGGAATCTCGACCGGCGCGATCTCGACGAAGGGCAGCCAGTTGATCAGGCCGAGCAGCTGGTTGATCCCATAGTTGAGGAAGCCGATATTCGAGTTATAGAGCCACTTCCAGATCACGGCCACGCCGACCACGCCGGCGATACTGGGGATAAAGTAGATCGCGCGGAAGAACTGCATCCCGGGCACCTTGCTGTTGAGGATGGTGGCCACCAGCAGGGCCGGCACCACACTCAGCAGGGTCACCCAGATGCAGTAGACCACCGTGTTCCAGAGGGCGATCCAGAAGACCCGGTCGAGGGCGCCGATCACAAAGTTGCCGACGCGAACCAGCTCGATATAGCCCTCGCTGAGCACCGCGCTGGCCCGCTGGCCCTCGGCGACCTGTACGAACTGCAGGCTGAAGATATCGAGGTAGTTGCGCAGGCCGACGAACTCGGCGGTGAACGAGTCCGAGTTGGTGAAGCTCAGGTAGAGCGAGAAGAGCAGGGGCCCGGCGAAGAAGAGCAAGAAGCCGAGCAGGTTGGGCGCGATGAACATGTAGCCGCTCACCGCCTCGGCGTCGCGCTCGCCCGCGCCGAAGTAGGCCGCACTCTGGGGTCGCAGCATGGCCCAGAAGGCCACGCCGAAGGCCACCGTGGCGGCCAGCAGGGCCAGGGCGACGGGGTTGCCGAGGCCGCCCAGCAGAGCGATCAGGCCCTGGATGAGGCCCATGGCCAGGAGCAGGACGATCACCGTGCCGCCCATCACCCAGTTGCCGACCCGGTGGAAGGCGGCCTGCGTGCTCGGCGCGTGGGCGTAGCGGTCGCCCATAGCCCCGATCAGGAAGCCCACCAGCACGCCGACGAGCAGCCAGGCCCAGGCGTAAAAACGCTCGGCGATCACGTCGAGGCCGATATAGAGCCCGAGCACGCCCAGCAGGCTGAGCAACGCGCCGACGCCAAGGACATAGTTGAGGCCGAGGCTGATCGCCCGGCCGCGCCCGTCGCGGCGTAGCAGCAGCACGGTGGCGCCGACACTGGCGACGGCGCCGAGCACGACCAGTGCGGCGGCGAAGGGCCGCAAACCGTCGCGCTGCGCCCAGGTGGTCTGGAGCAGCGACCAGGCAGCCATGGCAAGGCCAACGGCCAGGATAACGTGCCAGGCCGCGCCGAGCCGGATCAGAAAAGCCGAGCCGCCCGTCGCGGCGTTGGAACGCACGGTCGTGCTTGCCATGAGTGATCTCCTGCCGGACCAACAGTCATTAAGAGCGGGGGAGAAGAACCAGCGGCTCCCCTCCCCCACAGCAGCCTACCACCCGTAGGGCGCACCCATGTGTGCGCCCCACCCCGCAGCGTAGCTCGGACAGCGTACTAGTTGAAGGCCTGGCTGGCCTCTTCGCAGACGCTGGCCTTATACTCGTCAAGGCTCAGATCGCCGTTGAGCAGCGCGGTGAACTTGGCGCCGGTGGCGGCGTCAAACTCGGGCCACGAGCCGGCCCACAGGGGGCCCTCGACCGCCGGGTCGTTCTTCAGGTTGTTGATGAAGGCGGCGTTGTTGGCGGGCGGGCTGAAGGTCAGGAAGGCGTCGATCGCCTCGTCCGAGACGCGCGAGGGGATGTTGGCGCCGAGCGCCGCGATCTTGCCCTGGGTCTCGGCGGTGGTCAGGGCGCGGACGAGCTGCCAGGCCTCCTCGGGGTGCTCGGTGTTAGCGTTCACCACGTAGGCGCCCCAGAAGAGCCAGCTGCGGGCGCCGCCGGGGCCCTGGGGGACCTCGACCACGTCCCAGTCGAACTGAGCGCCGGCGCGGGTGCCGGGGGTGGCCCAGCGGCCGTTCAGGAACATGCCGACGTTGCCGGCCAGGTAGGGCGGCTCGGTGTCCTCGCCGTAGGGCACCGCCACGTCGAACTCGTTATAGAGCCGCGAGGCGAACTCCATGCCGGCCACCGACTCGTCGCTGTCGAGGGCGCAGGCGGTGCGGTCTTCGTTGAAGAAGCCGCCGCCGGCCGAGTTGATGAACAGGCCGGGGTTGGCCCACCAGGCGTTCATGCCGAAGCCCTTGACGTCGCCGCCGAGGTTGTTGACGGCCACGGCGACCTCGAGGAACTTGTCCCAGGTCCACTCGCCGTTCTTGGCCAGCTCGCGCGGGTCCTCGGCGCCGGCCTGCTCGATCAGGTCGTTGTTGATGTACAGCGCGAAGGTCGAGACGTCGCGGGGCAGACCCCAGAGGGCCTCGCCGCTGTTGCCGCTCTCGGGGTTGAAGGTCAGGTGGAACATCGGGCCGGGGTAGAAGTCGTCGTCGCTGTACTCGGCGTCGGCGCTGGCCAGCTCGCGCATGTCGAGGATGAGGCCGCGGGTCGCGAAGTCGGCGATGTCGGTGCCGGGGATCCAGAAGACGTCGGGGGCGGTGCCGGCCGACAGCTCGGTGCGCAGCACGTCCTGGTACGAGGCGCCCTCAGAGCCGCCCGGCTCGTAGGTCAGGGCGATATTCTCGAGCTGGCCGTCCAGATCGTCCGAGATCGTCTGGTAGACGTCGATCTCGGCCTGGTTGTCGGGGCGGGTGCGCCAGCGGAGGGCGACGCCCTCGGCGGCGGGGGCCTCAGTCGCGGCGGGCGCGACATTGGTGGCGACGGCGGCGACGGTCGGGGCCACGTTGGCCACCGCGGTGGCGGCGGCGGCGACGGTCGGGGCCACGTTGGCCACGGTCGTCTGAGCGACCGAGGCGGCGGTCGGGGCGGCTCCGGGCGGGGCACCGCCACAGGCCGCGAGGGCTACGGTCAGGATCGCGATCAGGCTGATCCAGGAGAACCTGCGCTGCATGCGCTGCATGAGCATGTGTCCTTTCGCTAACTACGGCATCGATGCGAAAAAGTCCCGTCGTTGGGCGCCGGTAGGTGCCTCAACCACCCCCTTTCGGGGCCCGCGGCGCGCTGACGGTGCCGCGGACGATCAGCTCTGTCGGGATGACACTGGGCGCCGGGCCCTTGATGCCGCCGAGGAGATCGAAAAGCGCCTCGGCGGCCGTCTCGCCGAGCTTGTAGCCGGGTTGACGCACGGTGGTGAGGGGCGGCGTGAGCAAGTTGGCCAGGCCGATATCGTCGAAGCCGATCACCGACAGGTCGCCAGGTACGCTGAGCCCACGAGCCCAGGCCGCCCGCACGACCCCGATCGCCATACGGTCATTCAGCGCGAAGATCGCCGTCGGCGGCGCAGGGCGGTCGAGCAGGGCGTGGCCGCCGGCCTCGCCGCTCTGAGTCGAGAAGTCGCCCGTGGCGATCAGCGTCTCGTCGAGGGTCAGACCGACCTCGGCCAGTCCGTCGCAGATGCCGCGTAGGCGCTCTTCGAGGGCGTAGGGCCGAGGCATGCTGCTGATCACCCCGATCCGCCTGTGGCCCCGGGCGACCAGATGACGGGTGGCGGCGAGCGACCCGCCGTAGTCGTCGGCGTGGACGGCCGGCACGGCCCCGCTCGGGGCGTAGCCGATCACCACCCAGGGCGCCGGGTGGCTGCCCAGAGTCTCGGCGAAGGCCTGCAGGTCGAGCGTCTCGACCACCACCGCCCCGTCGATCACATCGCTGCGCAACAGGCGCGTCGCCGCGCTGGCCGCCTCGACGGGGGCTCGGGCGGTCGAGAGCAGCAGGTTGTACTCGTGGTGGTTCGCCGCCGCCTCGATCCCGCGCATAATCTCGAGCAGGTGCGGGTCGGCGAAGAGCTGGTCGGAGGTGTATGGGATGAGCAGCCCCAGGATAAACGAGCGGCGCTGGCTCAGCAGCCGGGCCCACTGGCTCGGCACAAAGCCCGTCTCGGCAATCACGCGCTCAACCCGCGCCCGCGTCGCTGTGCTGACGTAGGGGCGGTTGTTTAGCACTTTCGAGACGGTCGCGGGCGAAACGCGCGCGAGCCTGGCAATCTCGTCGATCGTCGGCATTCAGGGTTACCCGTCAGTGGGCCGGCCCAGCATTGGGCTGCACGAGAGTATGATCTGTAAAGCGTTTCACCCCAAGTAGGGCGGCGCGACGCTTTTCAGCCGGATCAGGAATATAGTAAAGCGGTTTCCGAAAGTATACACCGCCCGTAATCGTTTGTCAATATCTTCATCTTTGTCGGCCCGGCGCAGGAAACCGTGTTTTCCTCGTGCCTGTTTTCATGTACAATGCTCTGCGGCGGCGCGGTCTGTGTCCGTCACCCACAGTGAGCTGATTGCAGACTGGCATCCTTCCAAACGAGGAGCGCACATGGTCCGGCTGGAACACGAGATCCTGTTCACCCCTATCCCCGAGCGCATCGGCCGACTTCGCGAGATCGCCTACAATCTCTGGTGGACCTGGCACCCCGAGGCCCAGGAGCTCTACCGGCAGATTGACCCGGATCTGTGGGAGCTCGACTACCACAACCCGGTCGACTTTCTCCGCGACGTACGGCAGCGCAAGCTCGAGGAAGCAGCGGCCAGCCCAGGCTACCTCAAGAGCTACGACGCAGTGCTCAAGGGTTTCGACGCGTATATGGGCGCCAAGAAGACCTGGTTCGTCAAGCACCACGCCGACGCCAAGGACGTGCAGATCGCCTACTTCAGCGCCGAGTTCGGCCTGCACGAGTCGCTGCCGATCTACTCCGGCGGCCTCGGCATCCTCTCCGGCGACCATGTGAAGGAAGCCTCGGATATGGCCCTGCCCTTCGTGGCTGTGGGCTTCATCTATCCGCAGGGCTACTTCCGCCAGCGCCTCGACCCGAGCGGCTGGCAGTTCGCCGAGTATAACAAGATCAATTTCGCCGATGTGCCGGCCATCCCCGCCCTCGACCCTGAGGGCCACGAGGTGGTGGTCGAGGTCGAGCTGCCCGGCCGCACGATCTACGCCAAGGTCTATAAGTTCCGCGTGGGCCGCGTCGAGCTGCTGCTCATGGACACCGATATCCACCCCAACAGCCCCCAAGACCGCGAGCTCTCGGCCCGCCTCTATGGCGGCGACCAGGAGATGCGCATCTCGCAAGAGCTGGTGCTGGGCATCGGCGGCGTGCGCGCCTTGCGCCGCCTCGGCTATAAGCCCACGGTCTGGCACATGAACGAGGGCCACTCGGCCTTCCTCGTGCTCGAGCTCTGCCGCGAGCTGGTGACCCAGGGCCTCACCTTCGACCAGGCTATGGCCCAGGTGAAGACCCAGTGCGTGTTCACCACCCACACGCCCGTCCCCGCCGGCAACGACGCCTTCCCCCTGCCGATGATCGAGAAGTTCTTCTGGAGCTACTGGCCCCAGCTCAACCTGACCCGCGATGAGTTCATGAGCATCGCCCTCCAGGAGCAGCAGTGGGGCCCGACCTTCGCCATGACCACCCTGGCCCTGCGCCTCTCGGACCACCACAACGGGGTCAGCAAGCTCCACGGCCATGTCGCCCGCGGTATGTGGCAGTGGATGTACCCCGGCAAAGAGCAGGACGAGGTGCCGATCGGCTCGATCACCAATGGCGTCCACACGGCCACCTGGCTCGCCCCCGAGCTGCGCGAGCTGTTCGACGCCTACCTGGGCAAGACCTGGGAGGATAACCTCGACGATCCGAAGGTCTGGAAGAAGGTCTACCAGATCCCCGATGATGTGCTCTGGACCACCCGCCAGAAGCTGAAGGCCCAGCTGGTCGCCTTCGCCCGCGCGCGCCTCGCCGCCCACTACCGCCACCAGAACCAGCAGGCCCCGATCTGGCCCGTCCTCGAAGAGGGCATCCTGACCCTGGGCTTCGCCCGCCGCTTCGCCACCTACAAGCGGGCCACCCTGATCTTCAAGGATGTCGAGCGCCTGAAGTATCTGCTCAACCGGCCCGATAAGCCCATCCAGATCATCTTCGCCGGCAAGGCCCACCCGAAGGACGATCCGGGCAAGCACTTTATCCAGAATGTCTACCAGCTGGCCCGCCAGCCCGGCCTCGCCGGCCGGATCGTCTTCCTCGAGGAGTACGATATGGCCGTCGGTCGGGCCATGACCCAGGGCGTCGACGTCTGGCTCAATAACCCGCGCCGCCCCTACGAGGCCAGCGGCACCAGCGGTATGAAGGCCAGCCTCAACGGCGCGCCCAACTGCTCGATCCTCGACGGCTGGTGGCCCGAGGCCTACAACGGCAAGAACGGCTGGGCGATCGGCGAAGAGCGCGAGTACTCGAACCAGGACGAGCAGGATTGGAACGACGCCCAGTCGCTCTACCACCTGCTCGAGCACGAGGTGGCGCCGCGCTTCTACGACGCCCGCGACGCCGCCGGCGTGCCCACGGCCTGGCTGCAGATCTGCAAAGAGGCGATTGCCACCGTGGCCCCCGCCTTCAGCATGCGCCGCATGCTCGCCGACTATGTCGCCGAGCTGTACCTGCCGGCCGCCGGCCACCCGAACGTGGCGAAGTAGGGCGCTCCCCCTACCCCCTCTTCCCCCCCTCTCCCCCTGGCGGGAGAGGGGGGCGGGCAGCTCATGTTCAACCAGGCCCTCACCATCGGGCGCGTCGCCGCGATCCCCATCAGGCTCCACTGGAGCTGGCTGGTGATCTTCGCCCTGCTGGCCACGGTGCTGCGCCCGGTCTATGCCCGCTACGCCTGCGCCGGCGGTAGGCCATGCGGCGTCGACCTGGCCCTCGCGGCCCTGATGGCGGCCCTGGTCGGCATCTCCGTGCTCCTCCACGAGTTGGGCCACGCCCTCGTGGCCCGTCGTATGCGCGTGCCCGTCCATAGCATCACTCTCTTCGCCTTCGGCGGCGTGGCCGAGGTCGACGCCGAGTCGCCCAGCCCCACGGCCGAGCTGGCCATCGCCGTGGCCGGCCCCGCCGTCAGCCTGCTGATCGCCGCGGCGGCCGCCCTGGTCTGGTGGGCTCAGGGCGGCGGCCCCCCCTCCGGCCCCGTCGCCGCCCTGGCCGTGCACCTCGGGGCGGCGAATCTGATCATGGCCCTCTTCAACCTGCTGCCCGGCTACCCCATGGACGGGGGCCGCGTGCTGCGAGCGACCCTCTGGTTCCTCAACGACGACCTGCTGCCCGCGACCAGGGTGACCACTCAGGTCGGGCGCGCCTGCGGCTGGCTGCTCGGCCTCGGCGCCCTGGCCCTGGCTGTGGCCGTGCGCGAACCCCTGGTGGCGGTCTGGGGCGCCCTGATCGGGCTCTTCCTCTACCGCACAGCCAGCGCCAGCTACAGGCAGCTGCAGATCCAGATGGCCCTGCGCGGCGTGAGCGTCGGCGACCTGATGCAGCGCCGCCTGCGCACGGTCAGCAGCGAGCTGACCCTCGAGCAGTTTGTGGCTCGCTATGTGCTCGGCCAGTCCGAGACCGGCTTCGCCGTGGTCGAGCCCCTCGGCGACGATCAGCGCCTGGTCGGCATGATGACCCTGCGCAACCTCAGGCGCTTCACCACGGGCCAGTGGACAACCCTGCGCGTCGAGCAGGCTATGACCCCCGCCGAGCAGGTGCCCTCCCTCGCCCCCCATACCACCGCCCTCGACGCCCTCTACGCCCTCAAGGACGATCCCGACGGCCTGATGCCCGTCACCGAGGGCGAGCTGCTGGTCGGCCTGCTCAGCCGGCGCGACATGGCCGTCTTCGTGCAGGTCCAGCTGAGCAGGCGGCGCTAGGACAGTACGATCTGGCGTCTTGCTGGGGTGCGGGTGGGCGCGGTGGGGCGCACACATGGGTGCGGGTGGGGCGCGGTGGGGCGCACACATGGGTGCGGGTGAGCGCGGTGGGGCGCACACATGGG
>CAZKTU010000249.1:0-9678 GCA_964555675.1 uncultured Oscillochloris sp. | reverse complement strand
CGGAAGCTATCCCCTCAGCACAAACAATGTGCTGAGATCAAGAAAAAGTTCCTTGACGGGTCAGGGAAAGATTGGTACCATACCCCTATGAAACTTAGTTCGACTAACTAATTGAACAGCATGGACACGAGCCCCAACAATGCCGAGCGGCTGCTGCGTCTCTTCGAGCGGCTGCGCCCCCAATTCCTCGGCCCGGCCTTCAAGCGCCTGGCCGAGCTCGAGCTCTCGCCGTCGCACCTGCGGGTGCTGCATACACTCCACGGCGGCCAGAGCATGGCCATGAAAGACCTGGCCGACCACCTGTGCATCAAGCCGCCCTCGGTCACCTCGCTAACGCGGCGTCTGGTCGAGACCGGGCTGGTCGGGCGGCATAGCCACGCCGAGGACAGCCGGGTGATCCTGCTCGAGCTGACCGACGAGGGGCGCAGCCTGCGCGAGGAGCTCTACCAGGAGCAACTTGCGGGCATGTCCCGCCTGCTCGGCCGCCTGAGCCCCAGCGAGCAACAGACCCTGCTCGACCTGTTGGAGCGGGCGACGACGCCCGATGATGGCCGCGACCGACACCGGCCCGTGTAGGGCGCAGCGTGCTGCGCCCCCATTAGGAGCAAAACGTGCAGGCACCAATGACCCGACGCGGAGGCCCCCCCGGCGGCGCCCCCGCCAGCCCCGGCGCCCTCGGGCGCGCCATCCGCTACCTCGGCGGGCAGCGGCGCGCCGCGCTGATCGCCTACGGGGCCCTGGTGATCGCCACCCTGGCCCAGCTGGCCGTGCCCATCCTCGTGCAGAACATGATCGACGCCGTCACCCAGGCCAGCGAGGCCACGGGCGGCACCAGCGCCGCCGAGCAGATCATCCTCGGCGCGGCGGGGCTCATCCTGCTCTTCGCCGTGCTGCGCGGTGTCTTCTCGTTCCTACAGGCCTACTACTCCGAGAGCACCTCACAGGGCCTGGCCTTCGACCTGCGCAACGCGATCTTCACCAAGATCCAGCGCCTCTCGTTCAGCTACTACGACCGCAACCAGACCGGCCAGCTCATGATCCGGGCCACCGACGACGTCGAGCGCCTGCGCACCTTCATCGCCCAGGGCCTGATCATGACCGCCCAGTCCTTCCTGCTCCTGGTGGGCGCCCTGATCATCCTGGCCTTCACCAATCTCGGGCTGACCCTGGTCGTTTTGCCCCTGCTGCCGATCGCCCTCGTGCTCTTCATGGCCTTCGGGCGCATCACCCAGCCCCTGTTCATGATCGTCCAGCTCAAGCTCTCGACCCTCAACACGGTGCTGCAAGAGAACCTGGCGGGCATCAGGGTGGTCAAGGCCTTCGCCCGCGAGCCCTACGAGGAGCGCCGTTTCGACGCGGCCGCCACCGACCTGATGGCCACCCAGCTCAAGGTCAGCCGGGCCTTCTCGTTCCTTTTCCCCGTGGTCTTCCTGGTGGCCCAGCTCGGCCAGGCCGCCATCCTCTACTTCGGCGGGCGGCAGATCCTGGCCGGCACCCTCGACCTGGGCGAGTATCAGAAGTTCAGCCTCTACCTGGTCTATGTCTTCTTCCCCTTGGGCCAGCTCGGCTTCATCATCTCGCTCATGGCCCAGGCCAGCGCCTCGGCCAAGCGCATCTTCGAGGTGCTCGACGCCGAGGCCGAGATCGCCGATAAGCCCGGCGCGATCGCCCTGCCGCCGATCAGCGGGCGCGTCGAGTTCCGCGACGTCACCTTCCGCTACATCGGCGGCGGCGACCCGGTGCTGCAGGGCGTCAGCTTCGTGGCCGAGCCGGGCCAGACCGTCGCCCTGCTGGGCGCCACCGGCAGCGGCAAGACCAGCATCATCAACCTGCTGCCGCGCTTCTACGACGCCTCGGAGGGCGCTGTCCTGATCGACGGCCACGACGTGCGCGACGTGACGATCGACAGCCTGCGCTCGCAGATCGGCCTGGTGCTGCAAGAGACCAACCTCTTCACCGGGACGATCCGCGACAATATCGCCTTCGGCCGCCCCGAGGCCACCGACGAGCAGGTGATCGAGGCCGCCCAGGCCGCCGCCGCCCACGACTTCATTATGAGCTTCCCCGACGGCTACAACACCCGCGTCGGCGAGCGCGGCGTGACCCTCTCGGGCGGCCAGAAGCAGCGCGTCGCCATCGCGCGGGCCCTACTGCTCGACCCGCGCCTGCTCGTGCTCGACGACTCGACCAGCAGCGTCGACCTGCAGACCGAGGCGAAGATCCAGCAGGCCCTCGACAAGCTCTTGCGCGGCCGCACCAGCTTCGTGATCGCCCAGCGCATCAGCACCGTCCTTGGCGCCGACCAGATCCTGGTCCTCGACAAAGGGCGCGTGGCCGCCAGCGGCACCCACGCCGAGCTGCTCGAGAGCAGCCCGCTCTACTGTGATATCTACACGTCGCAGCTCGTCGACGACGCTGGCGTGAAGGCTGAAGGCTGAAGGATGAAGGATGAGCGCCTGATGCCAATGCTCGCCGCGTCGCTGTCGGCCGGAGTGCAAACCCCGCACGAGCGCAAGGAGACCCTGCGATGATGATGGGAGGACCTGGCGGCCCTGGCCGCCTGTTGAATCAAGAGACCCTGAAGCCGAAGAATGTCGGTGCGACCCTGGGTCGTTTCTGGCACTACTTCAGGCCCTGGTGGTACGCTGTGGCCCTGACCGGCCTGCTGATCGTGGTCGCCACGGTGCTGCAGGTGGCCACGGCGCCCTTTATCGGCCAGGCGGTCGACTGTTACCTGCTGCCGAATGCGGCCTCGTGCTGGTATGACCCCGGCGCCGTGGCCGCCGACCAGGCCGCGCGCCTGGCCGGCCTGGGCGGGATCGTCCTGGTGATGGTGGCCCTCTTCGTGGTCGGCTCGCTGCTCCAGGGCCTGGCCTTCTTCTCGATGAACTGGGCGGGCCAGCGGGCCCTCAGGCAGATCCGCGAGGACACCTTCGCGCAGATCCACCGGCTCTCGCTGGGCTACTATTCGCGCAACGAGGCCGGCAACATCATGAGCCGGATCACCAGCGACACCGACACCATCCAGCAGGTGCTCGGCTTCGCCCTGCTGAGCGTAGTCAGCGGCGCCCTGCAGCTGCTGATCACCGGGGCCCTGATGCTGCAGGCCAACCTGCCCTACGCCCTGCTCAGCCTGAGCGTGGTGCCCTTTATGGCCCTGGCCACCTTCTACTTCTCGGGGCAGGCCCGCAAGGCCTTCCGCAAGAGTCGGCAGGAGATGGGCAGCGTCAATGCCGGCCTGCAAGAGAGCATCGCCGGCGTGCGCGAGGTCCAGGCCTTCAACCGCGAAGACGAGAGCATCGAGCAGTTCCGGCGGGCCAATGCGGCCAACCGCGACGCCAATGTGCGCGCGGCCAGCTTCACCAGCGCCCTCAACCCGGTGCTCGAGGCCCTGGGCTACGTGGCGATCGCGATCGTCGTGGTGGTCGGCTCGCTCAGCGCCCTGCGCAACCAGCCCCTGCTCGGCACCGCCGTGATCTCCCTGGGCACGGTCTTCGCCTTCATCCAGTACGTGCAGCGCTTCAACCAGCCCATTCAGCAGATCGCGGTGCTGTGGACCAACATCCAGAGCGCCGTGGCCGGCGGCGAGCGCATCTTCGGGCTGCTCGACGTCGACCCCGAGATCCTCGACCGCCCCGACGCCCGGGTGATGCCCCAGATCGCGGGCCGCGTGGTCTTCGATCAGGTTGCAGCCGAGTATAAGCAGGGCCAGCCGGTGCTCAAGGGGGTCAGCTTCGTCGCCGAGCCGGGGCAGACCGTAGCCATCGTCGGGCCGACCGGGGCGGGCAAGACGACGATCATCAACCTGATTCCGCGCTTCTACGACGTGACCGGCGGCAGCGTGACGATCGACGGCCACGATGTGCGCGAGGTGGCCCAGGCCAGCCTGCGGCGCCAGATCGGCATCGTGCTGCAAGACTCGTTCCTCTTCTCGGACACGGTGATGAATAATATCCGCTACGGCCGCCTCGAGGCCAGCGACGACGAGGTGATCGCCGCCGCCCAGCTCGCCTCGGCCCACAGCTTCATCGAGCGTTTGCCCGAGGGCTACCAGACCGTGCTGGGCGAGCGCGGCTCGGGCCTGAGCCAGGGCCAGCGCCAGCTGATCGCGATCGCCCGGGCCGCCCTGGCCGACCCGCGCATCCTGATCCTCGACGAGGCCACCAGCAGCGTCGACACGCGCACCGAGCGGCTGATCCAGGCCGCCTTCGACCAGCTGCTCGAGGGCCGCACCAGCTTCGTGATCGCCCACAGGCTCAGCACCATCCGCAACGCCGACCAGGTGCTGATGGTCAAGGACGGCCAGGTGGTCGAGCGGGGCACCCACGACGAGCTGCTGGCCCTGCGCGGGGCCTACTACGAGCTGTACATGAGCCAGTTCCGCCGCGAGGAGGAGCCGGCTGCGGCGTAGGGGCTCGCGCCCTTCCAGACCCACAGCTTCTGGGAAGCGCCGCCAATAGGTGTCGTGGCTCAACTACCTGCCCCGAGCGCGGGTAAGCGGGCTGCGGCTCCGGCGCAAGCTTCCCAGAAGCTTTGCTGCCCCTGCGACGTGTGTGGCGCAAGAGTGGTATCATCGGGGCCCAGAGCCCCGCAAGAGTCACATGGAGCGCCCCAATGAAGACCAGCCTCCAGATCGCCGCAGAGGCGACCCTCGCCCCCATCGCCGCCGTCGCCGAGCGCCTTGGCGTGCCCGATCGCTACGTCGAGCCCCACGGTCGCCACAAGGCCAAGCTCGACCTCGGTTTTCTCGAGGAGTTTGCCGATCGCCCCCTCGGCAAGTACATTCTGGTGACGGCGATCACGCCGACGCCCCTCGGCGAGGGCAAGACCACCACCACGATCGGCCTGGGCATGGCCCTCAACCGGGTCGGCCGGCGGGCGGCGATCGCCATCCGCCAATCGTCGCTCGGCCCGGTCTTCGGCATCAAGGGCGGCGGCGCCGGCGGCGGCTACTCGCAGGTAGTGCCCCTCGAGGGTAGCATCCTGCACCTCAACGGCGACATCCACGCCGTGACCCAGGCCCACAACCAGCTCGCCGCCCTGACCGACAACAGCTGGTACCACGGCAACCCGCTCGGCATCGACCCCGAGCGCATCGCGATCCGGCGCGTCACCGACGTGAACGACCGCTTCTTGCGCCAGGTGACGGTCGGCCTGGGCGGTAAGCTCAACGGCATCCCGCGCAACACCGGCTTCGACATCAGCGTCGCCAGCGAGCTGATGGCCATCCTGGCCATGACCGACGGGCGCACCGCCCGCGAGGCCCTGCTCGACCTGCGCCGGCGCATCGGGCGCATGGTGGTGGCCTTCAGCCAGTCGGGCGCCCCGATCACCGCCGAGGATGTGCGCGCCGCCGGGACGGCCACGGTGCTGCTGCGCGAGGCCCTCAAGCCCAACCTGATGCAGACGATCGAGAACACCCCGGCGATCATCCACGCCGGGCCCTTCGCCAACATCGCCCAGGGCAACTCCTCGATCCTGGCCGACCAGATCGGCCTGCGCGCCGCCGAGTATGTGGTCACCGAGGCGGGCTTCGGCGCCGACATGGGCGGCGAGAAGTTCTTCGACATCAAGTGCCGCGCCTCGGGCCTCTGGCCCGCCGCCGCTGTGGTGGTGGCGACGGTGCGCGCGCTCAAGAGCCACACCGGCAAGTACAAGATCGTCGCCGGCAAGCCCCTGCCCGCCGAGCTGCTGGCCGAGAACCCCGACGATGTCTACGTGGGCGGGGCCAACCTGCGCAAGCAGATCGCCAATGTGCGCCGCTTCGGCGTGCCGGTGGTCGTGGCGCTCAACGCCTACCCCGAGGACCACCCCTCGGAGGTCGAGGCCGCCGCCCGCGTGGCCGCCGAGGCCGGCGCCGAGACCCTGGCGGTCAGCCGCGTCTTCGCCCAGGGCGGCGCCGGCGGCGAGGAGCTGGCCCGGGCGGTGATCGCCGCCGCCGAGCGCGCCGAGCGGCCCGCTCCGCAGCTGCTCTACCCGCTCGACATGCCGATCGTCGAGAAGATCCGCACCCTGGCCACGACGATCTACGGGGCCGCCGACATCGAGCTGAGCCCCCTCGCCGCCGAGCAGATCGCCGCCTTTGAGGCCAGCGGCTTCGGCCAGTTGCCGATCTGTATGGCCAAGACGCACCTCAGCCTCAGCCACGACCCCAGCCTCAAGGGTGCCCCCACGGGCTTCACCTTCCCCATCCGCGAGGCCAGGGCCAGCGTCGGCGCGGGCTTCATCTACCCGATCGCCGGCGACACCGTGACCATGCCGGGCCTGGGCAGCGACCCCGCCGCCCACCACGTCGACATCGATGAGAATGGGGATACGGTGGGGCTCTTTTAGCGGGGCAGTCGCCGGCCCCCTCGCGCTCCCCCGCGCCAGGCGAGCGAAGCCTGTATGCCTGAAGCGTCCCTAGAGTAGCCGCAAGACGCGCGCCGTGCGGAGAACTGCCCGTCAGCGATAGCTCCGCTGGCATGACAGCACGGCCAGCGGCATAGCAGAGGCATCTTCCTGTGGGGTCGAGGGGCGAAGCCCCCGCGGCGCGAGGGTGTCAGGAGGGCCTGCCGCCAGGCCCTCCTGACAAAACAGGGGTCAGGGGCGCAGCCCCAGAACCAGCAGCACCAGCTTCCAGTGGGGTCGAGGGGCGCAGCCCTCGCGCCAGCCTGGCGGCAGGCCTCAACGCGGGGCGGCAGGGGCAGCAAGCCCCGGCAAAAGAGCGCCCCACGCCTCCTTATGCCGAGATCTCTACCTGGAGCTCGCCGCGCCAGTGGCGGATGCGGAAGGGGCGGCCGAGGGAGGCGATCAGGCGGCGGACGGGCGTGTTGGTGGCCAGGACGGTCGCCCGTACGGTGCTGATCTCGGCGTTGCGGGCGGCGGCGGCCATCTGCTCGGCCACGGCGCGGCCGATGCCCTCGTTCTGATAGGCGTCGGCCACGACGATGGCGCCCTCGCCAACAGTGGGCGCGCCCTGGTCGCGGGCGAGCTCGGCGATGGCCACAATCGGGCGCGGGGCCTCGTCGGCCCGGGCCACGAGCACGATATAGTCGTCGTCGCTGCGGGCCAGGCGCTCGGCCTCGACGCGCGCCCGCTCGGGCGCCATCACGGCGGGGGTCAGGTAGCGGCGGCACATCGTCTCGGCCGAGAGGCCTCCGAGCATCGTCGCCAGGGCCTCGGCGTCGCCGGGGGCGGCCGGGGCGATGCTGATCGGGCGGCCCTGCCTGGTGTGCAGCTGCCTGGGCGTCAGGCTGATCATCGCGCCTCCTGCTCGGGGCGGAAGAGCATGCAGGTGGTTGTGGCGTGGGCGTAGAGCCGGCCTTCGGCGTCGAGCACGCGGCCCTCGGCGATGGCGATGCGCCCGCCGGCGTGGAGCACCTGGCCGACGCAGCGCACGGCCCCGCTGCCGGTGGTCAGAGCGCGCAGGAAGTTGACCTTCAGCTCGAGGGTGGTGTAGCCGGCGCCGGCGGGTAGGGTGCTCTGCACCGCGCAGCCCATGGCCGTATCGCAGAGAGTGCTGATCACGCCGCCGTGGACGCTGCCGATCGGGTTATAGTGGTGCTCGGCGGGGTCGAGGCTGAAGACCACGCGCCCGTCGCCAATCTCGTCGAGGCCGAGGCCAAGCATCAGCACGGCCGGGGGCGCGGGCAGCTCGCCGCTCGCGATGGCCTCGAGGAAGCTGCGGCCGGGCAGCTCGCGGGCGGCCCTGGCAGAGACGCTCGGGTCCTGCCAGGTAACGGTCCTGCTGCGCAGCCGGTGCTCGGCGTTTGACATCGTATCTCCCTATGGCTTAATCTGCTGAAGCTCTGTCGCTTGCCAGCTGTCCGATGTACCAGCGCGCATGGGCGAGGGCGTGGCGCAGCGGGGCGGGGTCGTCGTAGAGGCGCGCGAGCATGATCGCGCCCTCCATGGTCGCGGTCAGCACCGCGGCGACGGCGCGCGGGTCGGTGTCGGGCCGCAGCTCGCCCTGGGCGACCCCGGCCTTCACGGTGACGCCGATCAGCTTTTGCAGGTCGGTCATCGCGGCCTGGGCGCGCGCGCGCAGAGCCGGCTCGGTGTCGTCGGCCTCGACGGCGGTGTTGAGGATCGGGCAGCCCCCGGGGAGGGGCGGCTGCTCGAGGTAGGCGGCGAAGACCTGCACCATCGCGTCGAGGCGCGCGAGGGCCGGCTCGACCCCCGCGAGGGCGATGCGGAAGCGCTCGGCGACGACCTGCACCGCGTAGTCGAACGAGGCGAGGGCCAGGGCCTCTTTGCTCGGGAAGTGATTGTAGATCCCGCCCTTCTCGAGGCCGGTCGCCCGCGTCAGCTCGCTCATGCTGGTGCCGCTGTAGCCCAGTGTGTTGAACACGGGGGCCGCGCGCTCGATGATTCGCTGCCTGGTCAACTCGCCTTTAGCCATGGTCGTCTCACCTGATAAAAAACCGACTGTTCGGTCTTTTCCATTATAGCACGAAGCGTGCCGTGGATCAAGGCGCCCTCGCTCGCGCTGCGTGCCCTGCCCGACCCTGCGCCGCCTGGCTTCGGAGCCGGAGCCCGCCGGTTGAGCCGGCGGGCTTGAGCGCAGCGCGCGGTGCATCAGCCCCTGCTCGCGCTATTGTTCGATAGCGGCGATATAGCGCGCGGCCGAGCGCTCGACGGCGCCCTTGGCGTCGTGGTCGACCACGCGATCCCACCAGGCCCCGTAGATGCGGTCGTAGGCGAAGGGCTCGACGGCGGCGAGGATGTGGCGCACCGCCCGCGTGGGCAGCGGGATCAGGTTGGGGTAGCTGTACATAAAGCTAACGTAGCGTCGGTCCTGGACCACATTGATGATATCGCCGGTGAGCAGGGCGCCCTTGCCGCCGGCGCCGGCGGGCCAGTGCAGCACCTGGGCGCCCGCGAAGTGGCCGCCGGTGTGGATGAGGCTCAGGCCGCCGGGCAGGGGCAGGCGCTCGCCGTCCCAGAAGCTGATTGCGGGGTCGGGGCGGGCAACATGGGCTCGGTCGTTGGCGTGCAGATAGATATTTGCGCCGAAGGTGCGGGCCCACTCGACCATAGTTCCGTAGTAGTGCGGGTGCGAGATGGCGATCGCACTGATGCCGCCGAGGGCTCGCACGGCCTCGAGCGTGGCCTCGTCGAGCAGGGTGATGCAGTCCCAGAGCACATTGCCCGCGGGGGTCTGCACCAGCAGGGCTCGCTGGCCGATGGCGAAGGTGGGCGCCGTACCGATGCCCGTCAGGCCCGGCTCGAGCTGCTCGATGCGGTTATGGTGCTCGCGGCGCAGATCGTCGAGGGTGGTCCACTGCTGGCCGGCGTAGCCGACGTACTGGCGCTCGTCCTCGCAGGTGGGGCAGATGGCGGGCGGCTCGGCCGACGGCGCGAACTGGGTGCCGCAGGTGCGGCAGATGTAGGCGGTCATAGTTGCCTCTGACTGGGTGGCGCCCCACGCCGGGGCGGCCTGCACGTCGGCAGGCTACCACCGCAGGGGTGCGCCCGCATCTGGCGCGCGGCCGAGTTCGGGCCTGTTCGATTGGCTGCCCCTTGCCGCGCCCCCACGGGGAGCTTATACTCTGGGCAGGCGGCTCCGTCATTGCACACAAGAGGCCACCATGCCCGGATTTCCGCAGGGCCACGCCCTGGTGATTGGCGTCGGCAAGTATGCCGAATCGCGCTGGAATGTGCCCACAGCGACGCGCGACGCCGAGGATCTCGCGG
>CAZKTU010000248.1:0-9683 GCA_964555675.1 uncultured Oscillochloris sp. | reverse complement strand
TCCAGGCCCGCTCGACGTGGCCGATCACGCCCAGGGCGCCGTTGACCAGGAGCTGCTGGGGCAGCTGGGCGATCAGGGGGAAGGGCGCGATCTGGGGGCGGGTCTTGTCGTCGTCGAAGATGAACTCGTCCAGGTCGGGGCAGCCGGCGCCGTAACAGGCGAAGAGGAAGGCCATGGTGCCCTCGACCTTGGCCCCGCCGCTCAGGCCGGCCAGGTCCTCGCCGGCGAACCAGTGCTCGCGCTTGACATTGCCGAAGCCGCTCCAGTCTTGCAGCACCAGGGCGCCCTGGTGCAGGGCCAGACGCTCGTCGCTCAGGGGCAGGCCGAGGCCGTGGCTGGCGGTGAAGAGCAGGGCGGGGGCCTTGCCGTCGTCGCCGCCGTTGAGCAGGCGCTCGAAGTTGGCGCGGGTCGCCTGGGCCTCGACGAAGGGGCGGTGGGCGAAGCCGTGCTTGGTGGGGATATTGGCGGGGTTGGCGCTCCAGCGGTCGAGGGGCAGGACCAGCTCTTCGGCGCTGCGTTTGGTCGACTTATCGTCCTCGTGCTTGGTGGCAAGGTAGACGATCTCTTTGCGCAGGCGCTCGGCGGCCTGCTTGGCGCTGCGCTTCTCGACCCCGACCAGCCGCTCGGCGTAGGTGGTGTAGTCGGCCAGGCGATGCTGGCCCTGGGCGTCGGTGAAGCAGATGCGCCCCACGCCCCAGAAGATGTCGAGCTCGTACTGGAAGCTGAGGGGGACGGCGGTGTCGTCGCCCTCGGCGAGGGGGCCGGGGCGCCCGGCGATCATCAGGTAGAAGGGCACGCCGCGCCGCGGGTCGACCGGGCCCTGCGAGACGCCGTGGCGCGCGAGCCACTGGCTGACCCGGTCGCCGGGCCGGTAGAGCAGCACGGGCGGGATCTTGCCCCAGCTCTCTTTGAGGGTTTGCTTGAGGCCGTCGCTGTGGCGGCTCAGCCAGGCCCCGGCGTTCTCGCCGTCGCGCCAGGTGACTGCGGGGGCCTTGTGGCCCATCTGCTGCATGCGGTGCTCGATCAGGGGCCAGATCGCCTTGATCAGGGCCGCGTCCTCGGTGGCGCTGATCACCACGGCCCAGCGGGCCTCCTCGAGCTTGCTCTGGGAGACGTCGGCGACGGTGCCCAGGTGGCCGACGCTGCTGGCGGTGCGCTTGGCCTTATAGAGGGCCTGGCGCTCTTTCGGCTCGCCGCCGGCCTTGCCCTGGGCGAGCCTGCTGGCGCTGAGGGCGTCGATGCGCAGCAGGGGCTTGCCCTCGGGCGAGACGCCGTTGGGATAGAGCTCTTCGTTCTTCGGGTCGGGCTCTGAGCTGAGCAGGTTGCGGAGCAGGGCCGGCGCGCCGTCGAAGACTTTCGGGCGCGCGACGGGCTGGCTGGCCCGATCGGTCTCGGCGAGGGGCGGAGGGGTCGCCGGGGCCTCGTCGGCGGCCGCAGGCGCGGCCCCGAGCAGGGCGGCCAGGTCGCTGACCAGGTCGCCCATGCGGGCGTGGAGCTCCTGGGCCTCGGCGTAGAGCGCTTCGAGGCTGACCTGCCCGCCGCCGAGGGCGGCGCGGTTGCGCCCCTGCTTGCCGGGTACACTCGTGGCGGGGCTGCGGCCCGCCGCGGGCGCGGGGGTAGCGGGCGCCTGCACGCCGTCGATGGCGATGGCGGCGAGGCCCTGCTCGGCGATCAGCCTGTAGGGCACGTGGCAGTAGCCGGGGCCGTCGGGGTTATCTTTGGCCCAGTCGGGGCCCCACGAGTTGCGGATGATGAAGTAGCCGCGCCCGGGCGCCGTGGGGTCGTCGCGGTAGCCGACCACGCACATGGCGTGGCCGCCCTTCTGGCGCTCGCCGGGCAGAGGGGCGCGCAGGCGGCCGAGGGTGCTACCCTGCCACGAGCCGCCCCAGTGTTCCCAGATCCGCAGGCCGATCAGCACGGGCTTGCCCGCGGCCAGGGCCGCCTTGAGGGCATTGACGCTGGTGGCGGGCAGCTTCTCGAAGCCCTTGATGCGGCGCTTCGCGGCCTCCTCGAGGGCCTGCGGGGGGGGCGGGCCGTGGCCGGGGTTCTGGTTGTCGCTGGGGCCGGGCTTGTAGGGCCAGGCGGCCTCGCTGCAGATGCCGACGGTTTGCAGCACCTTGGCGGCCTTGATGGGGTCGGTGCCGACGTCGCCGGGGATGCCGTCCTGACTCTTGACGGCCCAGTAGAGAAACTGCTCGGAGAGGTCGGTGGGGTCTTTGCTGATGATCTGGTAGGCGGCGGCGAGGGTGAAGGCCACGCAGCTATTGCGCACGCCCTGGTTGGCCGGCCTGGGCAGGGCGAAGAGGGGCTCGACGACGGGGGGCAGGCTGACCGGCACGGCGAACGAGGTGGCGTCGAGGTCGCTATACTCGTCGAGGAAGAGGCCGTCGCCGAGCTCTTGCTCGACGGGCACGCTGAACGAGGTCTCGGGGGGCAGCAGGGCGCTGGCCGCCTCGATCAGGGGCTTGAGGGCGGCCTCGCTCATGCCCAGGGCGACGGCGAGGGCGGCGCGCCCGCTGCCGTGGGTCTGGTTGCTCGAACGGGCGGTCGAGACGAGCTCCTCGACGGACGTGATCCAGTAGCCCTCGAGCTTCTTGCGCAGGGCGCCATCGATCGCGGTCACCTTCTCCAGCGGGATCAGCTCGCGCATGGGTGCCTCTCTGCAACGTTCAGCGGGTGGCCATTGCGAAGGGTGGGCGCCCCGGTGGGGGCGCGGGTGGGCTACACCTTGGACAGGATGCCGCGGATGAGGGCGCTGAAGCGGGGCTTGGCCTGTTCGCCGGCCTCGAGCACCTCCTCGTGGTTGGCGGGGGCCCCGTCGGGCAGGGCCAGGTTGGTGATCAGCGAGAAGCCGAGGACGGCCATGCCGGCGTGGCGGGCGACGATCACCTCGGGCGCTGTGGACATGCCGACGGCGTCGGCGCCGATGGTGCGCAGCATGCGCAGCTCGGCGGCGCTCTCGAAGGCGGGGCCCGCGACCATGCAGTAGACGCCCTCGCGCAGGGCGAAGCCGAGGCCGCCGGCGACCGCGTGGGCGAGGGGGACGAGGGGGTTGGCGAAGGCGCCGACCATCGGGGGGAAGCGCGGGCCGAGGCGCTCGTCGTTGGGGCCGATCAGGGGATGGTGACCGGCCAGGCCGGGCAGGAAGATCTGGTCGGTGATGCGCATGATGTCGCCCACGGCCCAGTCGGGGTGCAGGCCGCCGGCGGCGTTGGTGACGATCAAGGTGTCGCAGCCGAGGGCCCGCAGCACGCGCACAGGGAAGGTGACCTCCTGCATGCTGTAGCCCTCGTAGAAGTGGAAGCGGCCGCGCAACACCGCCACGGGCTGCCCCTCGAGGGCGCCGACGGCGAGCTCGCCGCGGTGGCCGACGACGCGCGGCTCGTGGAAGCCGGGGATGGCCCCATAGGGGATGACCTCGCCCTCGATCTCGTCGGCCAGGGCGCCCAGGCCCGAGCCGAGGATGAGGCCGACCCGGGGTGTGACGGAAGAGCGGGCGGCGATGGCCTGGCGGGCCTGCTCGATCAGCTCGTACATAAGAGTCACCTGCCTCTGCGTAGTAGCTCGCGTTTCTCGGTCTCGAACTCTTCGGGGGAGAGGATGCCGCGGTCGCGGAGGGCGGCGAGGCGGGTTAGCTCATCGACCAGGTCGGCGGGCGGGGCGCCCTGGGGGCGGGCCTGGTCGTAGCCGGGGTCGGGGAGGTAGCCGTAGCCGCGCTCGTGGTTGTGTTTGGCGTCGAGCATGGCCCGCTTGAAGTCGATCGGGGCGACAATGCGGTCCATCACATTGACGCCCTCCTCGCCCGAGGCGGTCAGGATCTCGACGGTGCCGAAGTTCAGCATGCGCCCGAACAGGCTCTGGCGCAGCTCGACATCGTTAATCTTCTCGAGGGAGGAGTCGATCACGCGCTTGTTGAGGATGCCGCGCACCTGAATGACCCGCCGGTCGGTGACGACGTACTGCTCGCTGGCCCAGCGCATATAGTCCATGAAGCCGCTGATCAGCACGACGACGCTGATAGCGACGCAGATCAGCAGGATGAGGTTGCTCGCGGTGATCCCGCCGATGGTGGCGCTGGTGGTGTCGAAGGCCATATTGGAGGCGACCCCGGCGGCGACCAGGAGGGCGATCAGCGACAGCTCGGTGAGGATGTTGGCGATCAGCACGAAGATATGCTGACGAGCCACGTAGAGGATCTGCTCGCCACGGCCAAGCAGGCTGTCGAGATAGGCCATGACGTCACTCCTTAATCGACGCCCTTGACGTCGTCGAGGAAGGCGACCGACTTGAGGTCGCGCTCGAGGAGCTGCCGCAGATAGGCGCGCAGCAGCCGCTCGACCTCGCCACGCACAGGGGAGGATAGTCGCAGGGCCTCGATCGCGGCGAGGGGCTGGCTCTGCAGATAACGCAGGAGCCTGAAGGCCGCCCCGCTCATGGACAATGCGAAGCGGTCGCCCCCCTGGTCGCGCGGACAGAGCACGCCGCCGAGGGTCGGGCTGAAGCGCTCCGCGTCCTCCGTAAGCTGCTCGCCGCAGACCGCGCAGTGGTGCAGGTGGGGCCTGTAGCCGGCCAGGTGCAGCAGGCGCAGTTCGTAGGCGCGCAAGACCAGGTCGGGGTTGGCGGTGCGGTCGAGGGCGCCGAAGCACTCGATGAGCAGGCTGAAGAGGGGGCGGTTCTCCTCCTCCTCCTGGGTGAAGCGATCATAGAGCTCGGCGGCGTAGTAGGCGCAGCTCAGGCGCTGCAGGTCGGTGCGCAGCGTACTATGGGCGCTGACCGCCTGACTCTGGGTGATAATATCGAGGTTGCGACCGACGGCCAGCAGCAGACTGGCGTGGGTGAAGAGCTCGATGTGGCCGGCCAGCTTGCTGGTGGTCTTGCGCACGCCCTTGGCGATCACGCGCCGTTTGCCCGCGGGTGTGGCGAGGAGCAGCAGACGATCAGCCTCGCTGAAGTCGCTGCGCCGCAGGATCAGCGCCTCGGCCCGGTAGACGCGCTCACGCATAGGTGGTTGGCCGGTCGCCAGCCGCGGCCAGGGCGGCGCGGACCGGTGCAGGGGGGCGGCCCACGGCGCAGGCCCCGGTGGTGTGGGGAGGGGTATTGATCACAGTGGCTGTATTATAGCCACTGAAGGGGGGGTTATCAAGGGCGGCAGCGCGTGGTAGTGCGCTGCGGGGAAGGGCGCTACTCGGCCGAGCCGGCGTAGCGCTCGCGCAGCTTGATCTCGGCCGGATCCGAGGAGACGCGCCCCAGGAGGCCGGCGACGGCGGCGCTGAGGTCATCGCCCCGGAAGGGCCAGGTGATCACGTCGGCGGCCGGCCGGACGCCCAGGTGCCGGTGGTGAAGGGGGTCGGCGATCCAGAGGACGGGCGCGTCGCTGAGCAGTCGCACGGCGCGGAGGGTGACACCAGAGTCGGCGCTCTCGAGCTGCAGGTCGATCAGGATCAGCGCCGGCAGGTTGGCGCGCAGGGCGCGCATCAGATCTTCCGCGCTGCGGGCCTCGCAGATCTCGTAGCCGGCCTCGCCCAGGATGTAGCTTGAGAACTCGCGCCTGAAGATATTGGCGCTTGCAACAACGATCAGCATAGCTGCTCCGACCAAATGCGCTGTGCCTCACTGCCTCTGCGCGACCGAGGTCGGTTGTGGGGCCCTGCTTTCACTCTACGAAAGATCTGATCTCCTGTCAATACACCAAAGGTTTGCAGAGCCCGGATCTTTACAGGGCGAAACAGTACTGGTGGGAAAGGGTCGTCCTCCGGGCGGCCCTACGCCGGCTCGAGGGCGATCGTGTGGCCGGTCGTCTCGTTCATGCTGCCGCGCCTGTAGCCCGCCAAATCGAGGGTGACGTGGTGGAAGCGGCCCTCGGCGCGGATGCGGGCCACAAGGGTGGGCGCGTGGGCGATGAGCAGGGCCATGTCGGCCGGGTCGACCTCGATGCGGGCCAGGTCGCCGTGGTGGCGCACGCGAAACTGGCGCAGCCCGAGCTCCCAGAGGACATCCTCGGCCGCCTCGACCTGGGCGAGCCGCTCGGGGGTGATCGGCGTGCCGTAGGGGAAGCGCGAGCCGAGGCATGCAAAGGCCGGCTTGTCCCACACGGGCAGCCCATAGCGCTGGGCCAGAGCGCGAATATCGGCTTTGCCAAGCCCAGCCTCCTTGAGGGGCGCCCGCACGCCGCCCTCGGCGGCGGCCTGTGCGCCGGGCCGATGGTCGCCCAGGTCGTCGACGTTCTCGCCATAGGCGACCCAGACGAGGCCGCGCTCGTCGGCGATGGCCCGCAGGTGGCTGAAGAGCTCGGTCTTGCAGAAGTAGCAGCGGTTGTTCGGGTTGGCGGCGTAGCGTGGGTCGGCTACCTCGCCGGTCTTGACCACCAGGTGGGTCACGCCCGCCAGGCGGGCCTGCTCCTCGGCCTCGCGCAGCTCGCGCCGGGGCAGCGAAGGCGAGTCGGCGGTCACGGCCAGGGCCCGCTCGCCGAGCACCTCGGCGGCGACCCGGGCGAGCAGGACGCTGTCGACCCCGCCCGACATACCGATGACCGCCCCGCCCATCTCGGCCAGGACAGCCCGTAGGCGGGCCTCTTTCGCATCAAGCAAGTGATCTAATGAATTTGTCTGCATATGCTCCTCGCCGGCCCTCATTGTGTCCACGACCTACTCGTCAGGCCCGCGCCTCGGCCGCCGCGTCGGCGGCGAGGGCGTTGATCATGCTCGCGGCGTAGCCCGCGCCGAAGCCGTTGTCGATGTTGACCACGGTAACCCCGGAGGCGCAGCTGTTGAGCATGGCGAGCAGGGCGGCGAGGCCGCCGAAGCTCGCGCCGTAGCCGACGCTGGTGGGCACGGCGATCACGGGCCGGCGCACCAGGCCGCCGACGACGCTCGGCAGCGCGCCCTCCATGCCGGCGATCACCACCAGCACGCTGGCCCGCTGCACCCGCTCGACATACGCCAGCAGCCGGTGCAGACCGGCGACCCCCACGTCGGCGACGCGCTCGACGGTGTTGCCCATCACCTCGGCGGTGATCGCGGCCTCCTCGGCGACCGGCAGGTCGGCGGTGCCCGCGCAGATGACCATGATGCTGCCCGGCCGCCGGGGCAGCGGCTCGCGCTCGACCACGATGGCCCGGGCCAAGGGGTGGTAGCGGGCGTCGGGCACTGCGCCCCGCACCAGTTCGTACAGCTCGGGGGTGGCCCGCGTCCCCAGCACCGGGCCCGGGCCCTCGGCGAGGCGCGCGATAATGGCGGCCGCCTGCTCGGGCGCTTTGCCCTGGCATAAGACGACCTCGGGGAAGCCGGCCCGCAGGGCGCGGTGGGTGTCGAGGTGGGCGAAGCCGCCCAGATCGTCGAAGGGCAGTCGGCGTAGGGCGATCAGGGCCTCGTCGATCGCGGCGTCGCCACGCCGCACCTGCTCGAGTAGCTCGCGTAGGGCTCGTTCGTCCATTGGCTAGAGCTCAATCACCTGGCCGTCACGGCCAATCTCGGCGGCGCCCGCAAAGCCGCCCGCCCGCACGGCGGCGAGGGCGTCGGCCTCGGGCATGGTCCAGCGCGGGCTGTAGTGAACAAGGATGAGCCGGCGCGCCCCGGCCGCCGCCGCGACCTCGCCGGCCTGGCCCGGGGTGGTGTGGCCGGCGAAGGGCTCGGCCGTGGTCGCCTCGTGGACGATCACCGGCGCCCCCGCGGCGAGGGCCTGCACGGCGGGACAGGGCTCGGTGTCGGCCGAGTAGACCAAAGCCGGCCCGGCCTCGGGGTGCTCGAAGCGCAGGGCGACACAGGGGCGGCTGTGGGCGGTCAGGGCCGTACGGACGCCCCAGCCCTCGGCGAGGGGCAGACTCTCGCCCGCCACGAGGGGCCGCCAGGCGAGGGGGACGTGGTACTCGACGCACATGGCCTCGAAGGTGGCCCGCAGAATGGCGAGGGTCTCCTCCAGGCCGTAGATGGGCAGCGGCTCCTCGCGGCCGGCGAGGCGCATGCTGAACGCCAGGCCCGGCAGGCCGTTGATGTGGTCGCAGTGGCTGTGGGTGACGAGCACGCCGGTCAGGCCCTGAGGGTCGACGCCCGCCCGCAGCAGCCGCTCGTAGGTGCTGCCCCCGGCGTCGATCAGCAGCGGGCCGCCAGGCCCGTCCCAGAGCATATGGGTGTTGCCGCGGTCGATGTCGGGCAGGCCCGTGCCGGTGCCCAGAAGGATCATGCGTGCCATCAG
This sequence comes from uncultured Oscillochloris sp., assembly GCA_964555675.1. Classification (GTDB taxonomy): domain Bacteria; phylum Chloroflexota; class Chloroflexia; order Chloroflexales; family Chloroflexaceae; genus CAIWXH01. The sequence continues at coordinate 1,493 of CAZKTU010000248.1, read as the reverse complement.
TCGCTCTCCAGGTCGCCGCTCAAGCGTTACCCCCACATCATAACATGCTCCCTCGGCACCGGCAGGCGCGCCGGCGCTGAACCTACCTCCTGGTCTCAGTACCACCCCTGACCGTAGCCCACAAACAGAGGGACCTACGGGCCAAGGTCGGCCTCTAGCCATGCGAAGGTTAAAAATAGTATAAAAAGGACGGGTGCAATGGTGAAAAAATAGTTAACAAGGAGTTCTCAATGCACGGCCCTCATCACAGCCCCAACCCAGCCAACAACCGCGCAGGGCATCTGAACGCCATCACCGACGCTACCAGCTCCAGCTCGAACGTTACAAAAAGGTTAAAGAGCGGGCTCTATGTCGCCGCCTTTTCCTTGCTGATGGTGCTGTTCATTGCGCGGGCCGGCTTCGCCGCCACGCCCGCCAACTTCAAGGGCGTGGTCTACGACGGGAAGCCCTACTTCGTCCACGGCGTGAACCTCCCCTGGATCCGCTGGGGGTGCGACTTCGGCTCGGCCTGTAACATCCGCGAGACCGAAGCGCAAATCCGCACGGCCTTCGCCGACTTCCGGGCCAACGACCTCAACGTCGTGCGCTGGTGGCTCTTCCCCGGCGACCCGGTGACCTACCCGGCCTATGGCGGCAACGTCGTCACCCTGGTCGACGGGGCGGGCAAGCCGGTCGACTTCCACCCCGACGTCTACGCCGACATCGACTATGTGCTCGGCCTGGCCAACGAGTACGGCCTGAAGCTCAACTTCACCGTCTATAGCAGCCATATGGACCTGCCGACCTCCTGGAAGGAGAACCCTGAGCACCGCCAGGCCCTGGCCAACCTGCTGGGCCGCCTCGCCGGCCGTTATGCGGGCCGCCCCGAGATCTTTTCGTGGGAGCTCTTCAACGAGCCCGAGGCCGGCCTGGGCAACCCCGAGGACAGCAACCCGTACGCCCGCAACGTCAAGGAGCTGACCCGGCTGGTGATCGCGGCGCAGCGCCAGGCCCTCGCCGGCGCCTCGCCCCGGGCCCTGATCAACCTCGGCCCCGACCGGGTGAAGCCCGCCCACTTCGAGTTCTGGAAGTCCCTCGACGTCGACTTCTGGTCGCCCCACTACTACGACAACATGGGTGGCGACACCAACGCCCTGGCGACGACCGCCGATGAGATCCGGGCCCGCCACGGCATCACCCAGCCCATCCTGCTCGGCGAGGTCTACCTGGGCCGCGGCACGCCGCCCCCGAACGGCTTCGTGCCCCCCAGCGTCAACCTCGACCCCCTCGCCCGCTATGAGGATGTGCTCGCCCGCGGCTACGCCGGCGCCTGGGGCTGGGCCTACTACCCGCAGAACGACGGCCTGACCGTGGACCGGGCCGCCGCCAGGGCCTTCGCCGACGCTCACCGCGACCTGGTCGGCCCGCGCGGCAACGCCGGCACCCCGCCCCCGGCGAGCACGCCCATCCCGCCCCCGGCGAGCACGCCCATCCCGCCCCCGGCGAGCACGCCC
>CAZKTU010000247.1:0-9685 GCA_964555675.1 uncultured Oscillochloris sp. | reverse complement strand
CGGCCCTGGCCCGCCGCGGCCACGGCGTGACCGTGCTCACCTCGCAGTATGACCCCAGCCTGCCCCGTAGCGAGATCATGGACGGCGTGCGCGTGGTGCGGGCGCCCGTCGTGGCCCGGGTCAGCAAGGGCGTGATCATGCCCACCTTCGGCGGCATCGCCACGGCCCTGGCCCTGACCCACGACGCCATGAGCCTGCACCTGCCCCAGTTCGACGCCCCCGGCCTGGCTCTGCGCGGGCGCCTGCGCGGCCAGCCCGTGGTGCTGACCTACCATAGCGACCTGCAGCTCCCCCCCGGCCTGCTCAACCGGGTCGCCAACCGGGTGGTCGACAGCGCCAACGTCGCGGCCGGCACCCTCGCCACGCGCATCGTCGCCTACACCCAGGACTTCGCCGACCATTCGCCCTTCCTGCGTCGCTTTCGCGAGAAGATCGTGGTCATCCCGCCCCCCGTCGAGGTGGCCAGCGTCACCCCCGCCGAGGTGGCGGCCTTCCGCGAGCGGCTCAATCTACGCGGCCCGGTGATCGGCATGGCCGCCCGCCTCGCCGCCGAGAAGGGCGTCGAGGTGCTGCTCAAGGCCCTGCCCAGGGTGCTCGAGCGTCACCCCGAGGCCAGGGTGCTCTTCGCCGGCCCCCACGAGAATGTGCTCGGCGAAGAGGCCTACGGCAGCCGGCTGCGGCCCGAGTTCGCGCGCTTCGCCGCCAACTGGACCTTCCTGGGCACCCTCGGCCCGCGCGAGATGGGGGCCTTCTTTCCGAACCTCGACGTGCTGGTGGTCCCCTCGCTCAACTCGACCGAGACCTTCGGGCTCGTGCAGGTCGAGGCCATGCTCTGCGGCACACCCTCGATCGCCAGCGCCCTGCCCGGGGTGCGCCAGCCGGTCCACCAGACCGGCATGGGCGAGGTGGTGCCGATCGGCGACAGCGAGGCCCTGGCCGCCGCGATTCTGCGCGTGATCGAGCTGCGCGAGCGCTATATGCGCCCCCGCGAGGAGATCGCCGCGAAGTTCTCGACCGAGAAGACCGTCGTGGAGTATGAGCGGCTCTTTGACGAGCTGCGGCACAAGTAGTATGAGCACACCAGCGCCGACGCGCGACTTCCTGCGCCCCCACCTGCTGACCCTGCCGATCCATAGGGCTATGCTGCGTGCGATCGAGGCGCGCCTCTTCGCCGAGATGGCCCCCACGCTGCCCGAGCCGATCGTCGATATCGGCAGCGGCGACGGCACCTTCGTCGAGATCGCCCTGCCCGGCAAGGCTGTCTACGGCATCGACCCCATGCTGCCCGACACCCGCGAGGCCTTGGGCCGCGGGGTCTACGCCGGCCTGAGCATCGCCAACGGCAAGGCCCTGCCCTTCGCCGACGGCCACTTCGCCAGCGCAATCTCGAACTGTGTGCTCGAGCACGTGCTGCCCCTCGACGAGACCCTGGCCGAGACGGCCCGCGTGCTGCGCCCGGGCGGCCTGTTCGTCGCCTCGGTGGTCGGCAACAGGTTCCCGCAAGACCTGCTCGGCACCCGCCTGCTCGACGCCCTCGGCCTCGAAGGCCGGCGCTACGGGGCCTGGTTCAACAAGATCTCGTACCACTTCAATACGCTCAGCCGCGAAGCGTGGACCGCCCGCTTCGCGCGGGCCGGCTTCAGCGTGGTCTCGGTGCGGCCCTACATGAGCGCCGCCGCCCTCAAGCTCTTCGACTTCAGCCACTACTACGGCGCGCCCTCGCTGGTGACCAAGAAGCTCACCGGCCGCTGGCTCGTCGCGCCCCCGCTGACGCCCAACCTGCTCTGGGAGCCGCTGCTGCGCCGGATCTACGAGGCCCCCCCCGGCGAGGACGGGCCCTACTACTTCTTTGTGCTGCGTAAGGCATGAGCGGCCGCAGAGCGGTATAATGGTTCTATGGAAGAGCCAACGTCCGACATTACAACCGCCGCCGAGGATGCGCGCTCCCTTGTGGCCGAGGGGAACGCCGCTCTGATCGCCGGCGACGCCTACACGGCCCGGCAGCGCTTCCGCCAGGCCCTCGAGCGCGACCCCGAGCGGGTCGAGGCCTGGATCGGCCTGGCCGGCAGCGTGCGCCCCTACCGCGAGAAGCGCGAGCATCTGCGGCGGGCCCTAGAGATTGACCCGGCCAACCCCGAGGCCCTGGCCGTCCTCGCCCAGGTCGAGGCCCGCCTCGCCGCCGGCGAGAGCCTGGCCCCCGGCGGGGTGCAGGTGCGCGAGCCCACCCCGGGCCTGACGGCCGAGCAGCCCCCCGAAGTGACCGCCCCGCCGGTCGCGCCGTCTGATACCCTGTACTGCTATGTCCACCCCGACCGCGAGACGGGGCTACGCTGCACGAGCTGCGACCGGCCGATCTGCGGCGAGTGCGCCCAGCGCGCGGCGGTGGGGCAGCTCTGCCCCGAGTGCGCCAAAGCCCGCCGCCCGGTCAACTACCAGGTCTCGCCGGGCAATCTCGCCGTGGCCGGGGGCGTTACCGCGCTGCTCAGCGCCGTCGCGAGCACTCTCGCCCTGCTGCTGCTGGGCAACATCGGCTTCTTCGGGCTCTTTATCGCCTTCCTGCTCGGGCCCGTGGCGGGCGACCTGCTGGTGCGGCTGCTCGACCGCCTGACCCACGCCAAGCGCGGGCGCACCATGCAGCTCACGGTCGGCCTGGCCTACGGGGCGGGCGTCCTGCTCATGCTGGGCGGGCTGGCTCTGGCCATCGGCGCCCCGCTGATCCTGGGGATGGGGAGCCTGCTGTTCCGTCTGCCCCTGGGGCTGTATCTGTTCACGGGCGTCGCGATCGTGACGGCCATCGCCAGGCTACGCTAGGGCCAACGAAGGCCTTGGCCCGTCTTTTGCATCGCTGGCCTGCGGTACAAGCAGGTAAGGTTCGGATGCTACAATCAGGCCGACCCAGACCAGCGACGTGTCCAGGCGGCACTGATAGAGAAGGACGCGGGCCTATGACAGAGCGAATAAGCGGCATGCAGCGCGCGGTGCGCGGGGATCAGAACCCTCTCGACGCTGTCGAGCGCAGGCTGCGCGATCAGGTGTTTGGTCAGGAGCGCGCGATCGAGAGTGTGGTGCGCGTGCTCAACCGGGCCCGCTTCGGCTTCTCGGCCGGCAACCCACGCCGCCCACGCGCCACCCTGCTCTTCCTCGGCCCCACCGGCGTCGGCAAGACGGCCACCGCCAGGGCCCTGGCCCAATTGCTGCGCCCCGACGGCGAGGCCTTTCTCAAGATCGACTGCTCGCTCTTCAGCCAGGGCCACGAGGTCAGCGCCCTGGTCGGCGCACCCCCCAGCTACGTCGGGCGCGACCAGAAGCCCCTGCTCAACCCCGAGATCATCGAGCAAGAGAATAGTGTGGTCCTCTTCGACGAGATCGAGAAGGGCCAGCCCGAGCTGTGGAACCTGCTGCTCCAGGTCATGGAAGATGGCGAGGTCCTGCTGCTCAACGGCGGCCGGCGGGTCAGCTTCCAGAGCAGCATCGTGATCTTCACCACCAATGTCGGCGCCAAAGAGATGGTCGACTTCCTCGACCGGCGCACGATCGGCTTTCGCACCCCCCACAAGGACGTCGAGTCGACCGGCCAGACGATCTACCAGATCGGCTTCGAGTCGCTGCAGAAGGTCTTCCAGCCCGAGTGGATCAACCGCCTCGACGAGATCGTGGCCTTCAGGCCCCTCTCGAGCGATGTGCTGCGCAGTGTGCTCGACCATATGGTCCAGGAGAGCAACGAGCAGTATCTGCGTCACGGCATCAGGGTCGAGCTGGCCCAGGAGGCCAAGGAGTATCTGCTGACCAAGGGCTTCGACTCGCGCTTCGGCGCGCGGCCCCTGCGCCAGCAGCTGCTGAAGTATATCGACGCGCCCCTGGCCGACCTGATGTCCTCGGGCGGCATCCCCTCGGGCAGCCTGGTGGTGGTGGGCTTCACCGGCGTCGACCGCCACGGCGAGGCCCTCGAGTTCTTCTACGAGGCGGCCCCCGAGCTGCTGCGTCAGGCCGAAGAGCTGCGGGCCCAGGAGGTCGGGCGGATCGCGGTGAAGGAGGGCGACGGACCCCAGCCGCCCAGCGTCAGCCTGACCAGCGAGCGCAGCAATATGGCCGAGGGCGGCACAGGCCCCTTCGGCGCACGTGGGCCGCGTATCACCCCGAAGCGCGGCGAGGGCCGCTAGTCCCCCCTGCCATAACAAGGTGACATAACAAGGAAGAGGCGCCCCCACTGGGGGCGCCTCTTCCTGTTCAGGAGGGGCGCGGGGAGGCCCGGCCTCCCCGCAAAAACCTTTCCGTCAAACATGGTTGGACGGAGTCTTACACCGAGACGACCTGCGCCCCGCCGGCGTCGTCCGCGGGGGCGGGCTGGCCCTCGGGCTGGGCGGGGCGCTCGCGGCGTACGACCGAGAGGTCGGGCTCGGCGCCCTCGGCCAGGGGGCGCTTGAAGAGCATGTAGCTGCGGCCCGGCATGGTGTGCTGGATGCCCGTCAGCTCCCAGCCCTCGGCGCCGAGGCCGTTGAGCACCCGGCGCCCGAAGGCGCTGTTGCGCTCGCCCTCCTCGGGGCGGGTCTCGTGGCCCTCGACCGAAATGCGCTCCCAGCCCTCGACGAAGACGACCTTATACTCCCACTTCGTGCTCATGGTGTGTCTCCTTGTCTGATCTGCCTGGGGTAAGTGTAGCACGCTGTTGATTACAAAATTACAGGTAATTTGGCTAGGATCAGCGCGCTCACTGGGGGGCGATAATAAAACAAGTATTTTCCGATTTTATTGACAAAAATCTGGAACGCTGGTAGACTCTGTAGTAGTTCGGAGGATTGCTACTATGCTTGTCATCGGCTACGCAACAACCAGCGCGGCGGGGCAGATTCTGCAGTATCTGCAGCGCCAGGGCGAGGCCACGGTCAAAGATCTGGCCGCGCTTCTGGGCGTCAGCGCCACCGCCGTGCGCGACCATCTGGTCCATCTACAGGCCGAGGGTCTGGTGGCGGCGCGGGCCGAGCGTTACGGCCCCGGGCGTCCGCGCCTGGTCTACACGCTCAGCGACGAGGCCCGCAGCCGCTTCCCAAAGCAGTACGACAAGCTGATCACCGGCCTGCTGCGCGAGTTGATCGCGGTCGAGGGCCCTGACAAGGTCGGGCAGTTGCTCGAGCGGGTCAGCCGGCGCCTGGCCGAAGAGTACTCGGACCGCATGGCCGGCAGCGACGTGCCCGAGCGTTTGGGCGAGCTGCGGCGTCTGCTCGAGCTGCGCGGCGTGCCCGCCGAGGTGGCCGAGGCCGGCGACGGGATCAGGCTGTTCGCCTGCCCCTTCTACGACATCGCCCAGGATCACCCCGAGGTCTGCTCGATGGAGCGCCAGATGATCGAGTTCGTCCTCGGCGAGAAGCTGGCCCTCGAGTCGACCATCCGCGAGGGCGCCCACACATGCCGCTTTGTGGTGCGCAGCGGCGACATCCCCCTCACGCCCGTGCGGCGTGACGGGTAAGGCACGGTTTACTTTGCGGCGCAGACGGTAATTCGGCTACGAACCCAGACCCACAGTATTGGATATGCTTTACGAGGAGCACATGAGCAACGACCTGGTGATCAAGGATCTGCGGGCAAACATTGGCGACAAAGAGATTCTGAAGGGCGTGAACCTGACCGTGCGCGGTGGGACCGTCCATGCGATCATGGGCCCCAACGGCTCGGGCAAGAGCACCCTGGCCAATATTGTCGCCGGCCACCCGGCCTACGAGGTGACCGAGGGCGAGATCTGGTACAAGGGTCAGAACATCCTCGAGCTCGACGCCGACGAGCGCAGCAAGCTCGGGCTGTTCCTCGCCTTCCAGTACCCGGTCTCGGTGCCCGGCGTCTCGGTGGCCAACTTCCTGCGGGCCGCGATCAACGCCCACCGCGCCGAGGACGGCAAGGACCCGAAGCAGACCGCCATCCCGGTGGCCGAGTTCCGCAAGCAGCTGCGCGAGGGCATGAAGGTCCTCGAGATGGACGAGGGCTTCGCCCGCCGCTATCTGAACGAGGGCTTCTCGGGCGGCGAGAAGAAGCGCCTCGAGATCCTGCAGATGACCCTGCTCAAGCCGAGCATGGCCGTGATGGACGAGACCGACTCGGGCCTCGACATCGACGCCCTGCGCATCGTGGCCGAGGGCGTCAACCGCCTGGCCGGCCCCGAGATGGGCGCCCTGGTGATCACGCACTACCAGCGCCTGCTCAACTACATCAAGCCGAACTTCGTCTCGGTGATGATGGAAGGCCGCATCGTGCGCGACGGCGGCCCCGAGCTGGCCCTCGAGCTCGAGGAGAAGGGCTACGACTGGCTGCGTGAGGAGCTGGCGGGGGCCGCCTAACAATGACAACAGTAACTCTCAAAGATCTGACGGGCGAGATCGTCGCCGAGCGTTCGCAGCAGGCCGGCGAGCCGGGCTGGCTCACCGAGCGTCGCCTCGACGCCTGGAACCTGTTCGCCCAGGCCGGCCCCCCCGAGTGGCGCCGCACCGACCTGAGCGGCCTGGCCGCCGAGGGCCTGATCCTGGCCGACGCCACCGGCGCCGAGCTGATCTGGGACGCCGCGGCGACCCCGAAGGGCGTGGTCTTCAAGCCCCTGCGCGAGGCCCTGGCCAGCCACGAGGAGCTGATCAAGGCCCATATGGACAGCGCCGTCGCGCCGCTCGAGCATAAGTTCAGCGCGCTGCGGGCCGCCCTCTGGCAGGATGGCGTGCTGCTCTACGTGCCCAAGAATGTGGCCACCGAGGCGCCCCTGCGGGTGCGCTACACCATGCCGGCGGGCGGGCGCACCAGCTTCCCGCGCACCCTGGTGATCGCCGAGGCCAATAGCAGTGTGACCCTGATCGAAGAGTTCAGCTCCCCCGACCAGGAGACGACGGCCCTGGCCGGCCCGATCACCGAGGTCTTCGCCGGGCCCGGCAGCAGTGTGCGTTTCATCAGCGCGCAGCACTGGGGCGGCAATGTCTACCATATCGGCGGCCAGAAGCTTGTGCTCGACAACGACGCCTCGGCCGAGTGGACCAGCATCGCCCTGGGCGCCAAGGTCCAGCATATCGAGGCCGAGACCACGCTCAAGGGCAACGGCTCGCGGGTCAACTGGAACGGCGCCACCTTCGCCAATGGCAGCCAGATCTTGCTGACGGCCCCCTGGCTGCGCCACGTCGGCCACAACGCCGAGAGCTTTATGCAGTTCAAGACGGTCGTCAACGACACTGGCTACAGCGTCTTCGACGGCATGATCAAGATCGAGCACGAGTCGGCGGCCACCAGCACGCGCCTCGAAGAGCACGCCCTGCACCTCAGCCCGAAGGCGCGCAACGACTCGATCCCCGGCCTGAAGATCGACACCAACAGTGTGCTCAAGGGCGGCCACGCCTCGACCAGCGGCGACGTCGACGACGAGCAGATCTTCTACATGCAGGCCCGCGGCATCAGCAAGGCCGAGGCCAAGCGCATGATCGTGATGGGCTTCTTCAGCCCGGCCCTCGACAGTATCCCGGTCGAGGCCCTGCGCGAGGAGCTCGAGGCGATCATCGAGGGCAAGATCTAAGCGGCGACGCTTGGGGGGCGCGGCCCGCCGCGCCCCTGAGGGATGCTTCTATGGCGCCTACCCTGACCCAATTCGACGTGCTGGCCCTCAGGCGCGAGTTCCCCATCCTCCAGCAGGAGGTGAATGGGCACCGCCTGGCCTTTCTCGACAGCGGGGCCTCTTCGCAGAAGCCGCGCGTGGTGATCGACTGCCTCGAGGACTACTACCGGCGCTACAACGCCAATGTCCACCGGGGCGTCTACAAACTCAGCGAGGAGGCGACCTTCGCCTACGAGCGGGCCAGGGGCAAGGTGGCGCGCTTCATCGGGGCGCGCAGCCAGCGCGAGATCGTCTTCGTGCGCAATACCACCGAGGCGATCAATCTGGTGGCCTACAGCTGGGGCGACACCAACCTGCGGCCAGGCGACCGCATCCTGCTCAGCCTGATGGAGCACCACTCGAACATCGTGCCCTGGCAGATGCTGGCCCAGCGCACCGGGGCCAAGCTCGACTACCTGGGCCTCGACGGCGATGGCCGCCTGGCCCTCGAAGAGCTCGACACCAAGCTCACCGAGCAGACCAAGCTGGTGGCCCTGACCCAGCAGTCGAATGTGCTCGGCACGATCAACCCGATCGCCCAGATCGCGGCGCGGGCCCACGCCGTCGGCGCGAAGCTGCTGGTCGACGGGGCCCAGAGCGTGCCGCACATGCCGGTCGACGTGAAGGAGCTGGGCTGCGACTTCCTGGCCTTCAGCGGGCACAAGATGTGCGCGCCGACCGGGATCGGGGTCTTGTGGGCCAGGCGCGAACTGCTCGAGGCCATGCCGCCCTTCCTCGGCGGCGGCTCGATGATCAAGCTGGTCGAGCTCGACGAGAGCAGCTACGCCGACGTGCCCACGCGCTTCGAGGCGGGCACCCCGGCGATTGGCGAGGCGATCGCCCTGGGCGAGGCGGTCGACTTCCTCGGCGGGATCGGCATGGAGGCCATCCATCGGCACGAGGTCGAGCTGCTGGCCTACGCCCTCGAGCGTCTCTCGGAGGTGGGCGGGCTGCGGATCTATGGGCCGCCGACCGTCGAGGCCCGCGGCGCCGCCGTGAGCTTCACCCTCGAGGGAGTCCACCCGCACGATGTGGCGACCATCCTCGACGGCGAAGGCATCGCGGTCAGGGCCGGGCACCACTGCACGCAGCCGCTGCACCGGCACTTCGACATCGCGGCCACCACCAGGGCCAGCTTCTATATCTACAACCTCGCCGACGAAGTGGATCGCCTGGCGGCCGCCCTCGAGAAGGCCCGGAAGCTGTTTGCTTAGGGAAATTCCATGGACGACATCTACCAGCAGCAGATCCTCGAGCACGCGAAGTACCCGCACAACTTCGGGACGCTCGAGGGCGCGACGATCTCGCACGAGGAGCTGAACCCGCTCTGTGGCGACAAGGTGCGGATCGACCTGCTGATCGAGGGCGATGTGATCGCCGATGTGCGCTTTACGGGGCGGGGCTGCGCGATCAGCCAGGCCTCGGCCTCGCTGCTGACCGACGAGCTGAAGGGCATGCCGGTCGAGCAGGCCAAGGCCTTCAGCAAGGACGACCTGCTCGAGCTGATCGGCATCCCGCTCAGCAGGAACCCCAGCCGGCTCAAGTGCGCCCTGCTCTCGCTCAAGACCCTCAAGGCCGGCCTGTATGGGGTGGGGCACCTGCACGAGGACGACGAGCTGTAGGAGGGTTCAAGGGAGGGCCAGGCCCTCCCTTGAGAACCCTTCGTTCTACCGATGAAATGAGGAGGCGACATGGTCGCAGAAGCTACCAATCTCCAGTTTGACTATTCGAAGTACGGCTTTCGTAACGAAGAGAACTACCTGTTCAAGGCGCCCAAGGGCCTGAACGAGCGGGTGGTGCGCGAGCTGTCGGGCATGAAGGGCGAGCCCGAGTGGATGCTCAAGCGGCGTCTGAAGGCCCTCGAGATCTTCTACAAGAAGCCGGTGCCCCTGGTGGGCATGTGGGCCAACGCCGAGCTGGCCGATCTCGACTATGACAAGATCCACTACTTCGTGCGGGCCGGCGAGAAGCCCCAGACCGACTGGGACGCGGTGCCCCAGGAGATCAAGAACACCTTCGAGAAGCTGGGCATCCCCGAGGCCGAGCGCAAGTTCCTGGCCGGCGTGGGCGCCC
>CAZKTU010000246.1:0-9686 GCA_964555675.1 uncultured Oscillochloris sp. | reverse complement strand
CGGCCCCGCGAGGGGTGGATGTGGAGGGCCAGGCCCTCCACGCCTCCCGCAAGGTGAAACCTGCTTTAGCGCACGAAGAGCCCGCGCCGCACCGCAATCTCGAGCACCCACAGCCCCAGGGCCAGGCCAAGCAGCCAGGGCGCGAGGCCGTCGCTCTCGACCGCTGCCGCGCGAGGGGGCGCGTCCTCGGCCGGCGCGACCTCGGCGAGCATCTGCCCGCCCGTGACCTCGGCGATACCCTCGAGCAACACCCGCGCCGCCTCGGGGTCAGCCTGCTGGCGATACTCGGCCGCCACGGGCTGCACATAGCCGATATCGCGCTGCTGCAGCCCGTCGTCCCGCACCAGCACCACCGAGACCACGTGAGCCCCGGGGTTGGCCAGCACCAGGTCCTGGCTGTAGCGCCCGGGCGCCGTCTGCGGCACCTCGAAGCTGCGCTGCGCACCGTCGGGCAGGGTCACGCGGGCGTTGACCGCCGCTAGGTCGAGCGGTGCGCCGCCCGGCTGCGTGGCGTCGACCACCAGGCGCGCCCCGCCGGGTCGCTGCTCGACCCGCACCTGCAGCGGGCCGCTGTCGGGCTCGGGCAGAGTGTAGCGCACCATCTGGGCCCAGAAGCGCTCGAAGCCCGCCCAGCTCGTCCACTCGCCGGCCCAGGGCGCCCCCGCCGAGGGCGTCCAGGCCACAGCGCGGCCGAGGCCGTACTGCCACACCGCCAGCAGCGGGTCCTCCTCGGGGGCGCGCAGCACCACCTCGGCGCTGTCGCGGGCCGTCACCGCCACATAGCCCTGCAGGCCGGGCAGCTCGGCGGGCGCGAAGTCGCGCACGATCGGATGGGCCTGGTTCAGGTTGGCCCGCAGCTCGCCCTCGACCGCCGGGTCGGCCCGCGCGATCTCGCTCTCCAGCAGCGTCAGGCGCGGGATGTCCTCGGGCTGGTCGGCGAAGTAGTAGCGGCCCCCGCCCCACTGGGCCAGCTGCTCCAGCAGGATCGTATCCGAGTCCTCGCCAATCGCGATCGTCGAGAGCGTAATCTCGGCGGCGCGCGCCCGCTCGACCATCTGCTCGTAGCTGGCGTAGTTGTTGGTGAAGCTGCGCCCGTCGGTCAGCAGCACCGCGTGGCGCACCCCGGCGGGCTGAAGCGCCAGGGCCGGCAGTCCCATCGCCAGGGCGGCCTCGATGTCGGTTCCGCCGCCGCTGGGCAGGTCGGTCACCGCCTGCTGGATGCTGACGAGGCTCGCGGCGTCGCCGACCTGGCGGAACTCGACCACCCAGAGCGTGCCCGTGTCGAAGGAGAGGATGCCGATGCGGTCCTCGGGCTTCAGGCTCTCGGTGGCGAGGATGGCGGCCTCTTTGGCCATGTCGAACTTGCTGACGCCCATGGCCGCGGTCATGCTCGCCGAGCGGTCGACAATCAGCAGCAGCGCCAGGTCGCCCCGCTGCGGGCGCGGCGGCGGCTCCATCGTCACCGGCAGGGCCTCCTCCAGGGGCGTGCCCTTGTAGGCGCCCAGAGTGTACGAGTTGCGCCCGCCCACCGCCACCAGGCCCCGGCCTTCGCTGCGCACGAACTCGCGCACGCCCGCCATCTGGTCGAGCGAGAGCGACGCCGCCGGCACGTCGAGCAGCACTATGCCGTCGAAGGCGCTCAGCTCGGACATGCGCGTGGGCAGCTCGGCCGGGGGGATGCGGCGCGTCTCGACGCCCTGACGGGTGAGGGCGTCGGCCACGAGGGCGCCGTCCTCTTCGCGCTGGGCCACCACCAGGACGCGCGGCGGCGGGTTGACCACCGCGGTCGCGCCGCCCAGGTTGTTCTGTACAAAAGTGTCGCCGTCGGCCAGCTCCAGCTCGGCCCGCAGCCGCACCACGCCGGGGGCCGCGGCCCTGTGGCGGAAGGTGAAGCGCTCGTCGCCGGGCATCAGCAGCACCTCCTGGTCGCCCAGCAGGGCCTCGCCCTCCCACAGGCGCAGCCGCCCGGCCACGGCCCCGCCGCCGCCGCCGGCCCCCGGGGTGTGGCGCACCGCGATCTCGATCGGGAACTCCTCGCCCACCCGCAGGCTGCGCGGCGCGCTCACCCCGGTGATCGCGACCTCGGGCCGGCCCGCCGTCGCGACCGGCGCCACGTCGACCGTGACGCCCGCCGCGGCGAGCAGTCGCGCCTCGGCCAGAGCCTCGCCGCCGGCGAGGCCGTCTGAGAGCAGAGCCACCCGGCCACCGCCTGGCAGCAGGGCGGCCGCCGCCCGCAGGCCCCCGGCCAGGTCGCTCGCCGAGGGGTCGGGCAGGGCCGGCGTCGCCTCGGGCACGGCGTCAGCTCGGGGGCCGCTCACCACCTCGGCGCCGAAATAGAGCACCCGCGCGCCGCTCCCGCCCTCCTCGGCCAGAGCCTCGGCCCGCGCGCGCAGGCCCGCCCTGGTCGCCTCGGGCAGGCTGTCCGACTGGTCCACGAGCACCACCAGGGGTCCCTCGGGGGGCGGCGCGGCGCCGAGCAGCGGGTCGGCCAGGGCCACCACCAGGGCGGCCAGGGCCAGCAGGCGCAAGACCAGGGCCGCGGCCGACACCCGCACCCCGCGCCAGCGCCACATGAGCGCCGCGGCCGGCAGGAGCAGCAGCAGCCAGAGCAGCTGTGGGTTACGGAAGAATAGCTCCATCAGGCCTCCCCGAGCGCGCGCCGTCGGCCGTGTACATAGAGCCACTCAAGCATCATGACGGCCAGGGCCGCGGCCGCCAGCCACGGCCAGAGGGGTCTCTCGCCCTCGCCCTCGACGACGGCCGCGGCCGCGGGGGCCGGCGGCCCGGGCAGCTCCCGCGGCGTCAGGTCGGACTCGAAGGGCGCGCCCGCGTTCACCGCGAGGCGCCCGGTGTAGAGCGTGCGCCCCTCGCCCTGCTCCGCCAGGGTGTAGACGCCGGGCTGCTCCAGGCCGAGGGTCAGAGGCTCGCCGGGGGTCACCTCAAGCACCCGGGCCGACCCGTCGGGGGCGCCGAGCTCGACGCGGGTGGCGCGCGGGTCGGGGGCGATGCGCGGCTCCTCGCCGAGTAGGGCCGAGGCGGGCAGGGCGGCCGGGGTCAGGTCGCGCACGGTGCGCGCCGCGAGCAGCGGGAAGGCCAGGCGCGTCGTCAGGTTGCTCTCGCCCAGATCGAAGGCCCAGACCGCCACCTCGCTCCGCCCGTCGCGCCCGCGCAGGATCAGCGGCTGTTCGCCGCGGCTCAGCAGGGTGGCCGCCCAGGGCGGCGGCTCGACATCGCGCACCGCCCCGAATTCGACGCTGGCCAGGCTCACCCCGTCGAGCAGCTCGGGGCGGGCGGAGCCGGTGCGCACGGCGGCTTCAGCGGCGGCCGGCTCGCGCGCGCGCTGCCCGACCGTAAGCAGCGCCGAGCCGGGCGGCGGGTTGACCGCCAGCACGCCGCCCGCCGGCCAGGCCTCGGGCAGGTAGCCGTCGAAGATCGTCAGGTCGGCCGCCGCGGCCTCGGGCGAGCCCGCATAGAGGCCGGGGGGGAGGCTCGCGATCGTGAGGCCCGGTATGGCTCGCAGCACCCGCTCGAACGTCGCGGGCTGGTCCGAGACCACCAGGGCATTGATCGGGCGGGTCTGGGCCAGGCTGATCGTCGCTATGTCATCGATGGGCAGATCGTCGCCGCCGTCGAGCTCGGCCCGCAGCAGCGTGACACCCCGCGGCACCGCCCAGGTTAGCTCGGCCTCGCCGAAGGGCTGCATCGTCACCGGGCGGGTATCCAGCAGCTGGTCGTCGCCGAACAGGCGGATCACCGAACGCAGGGGCGCCTGCCCATAGTTGACCGCCCGGGCGTAGACCTCGACCGGTCCGACGGCGCCGCGCTGGCGGGCGGCCAGGGTCACGATCGCCCGGTTGTCGAGGGGGCCGCCGACGTCGAGCCACTCGACGGGCAGGGTCACGGGGCGCGCCGCAAGGCCCTCCATCACGCTCACAGGCAGGGCCGCGTCGGTCAGCACGACCACGCGGGCGTCGGGGCGGCCCTGCAGGGTCGCCTCGGCCAGAGTCAGGGCGCCGGCCAGGTCGCTGCCGGCGCCGCCGGCCTGCAACCCCTCCAGGGCCGTCAGCAGGCGCGCCGCGCCATCGGGGCCGGCCGTATCGATCAGGCGCGGATGCGCTCCTGCGGCGATCAGGGTCACCGTCTCCTGGGCGCCGAGGCCGCCAATCAGCGCCTGGGCCCGCGCCCGGGCCGAGTCCAGCCGCGTCCCGCCAATCCCCGGCGCGGGGGCGCCCATGCTCGTCGAGGTGTCGATCACCACGGCCGTGTGGCTCGCGCCGCCGAAGAGGGACAGACTCCACTGCGGGCGCGCCAGGGCCAGGGCCAGCAGGGCCGCGGCCAGCAGGTGCAGCAGCAGCAGCAGAGTCAGGGGCAGGCGCCTGCGGCGCTGGGCCTCCTGCTTGCGCGGCATCAACTGCCAGAGCAGCAGCGACGGCACCACGACGCGCCTGCGCCGCTCGCGCAGCATATGCAGGATGAGAATGACCGGGAGGGCCAGGAGCGCCAGGAGGCCCAGGGGCGCGAGAAAACTCATGATTTTATGTCAATATCCGCCGGGCCCGCAGATACGGCACCACCTGCCGCTCCATTGGCCAGTCGCTCATCACGGGCGCGTAGGTCGCGCCGCGCCGCGCGCAGATGCGGGCCAGGTTCTCGCGCCACGCGGCCACGCTGCGCCTGTAGGCCGTCAGGGTCTCCTCGTCGAGGGTGAGGGCCAGGCGCTGCCCGGTCTCGCTATCCTCCAGCTCGAGCGGCCCCTGGAGCTCGGGCTTGAGGTCGCGCTGGTCGAGCATATGCAAGACCACGGTCTGCCAGCGCGGCGGGGCCAGGGGGCGCAGGGCCTCCTCCAGGTTGTCGGGCGAGAGCAAGTCCGAGCAGATCACCAGGATACCGCCCTGGGGGTTGCGCAGGGCGTGCTGCTGCACCACCGAGCCAAGGCGCGTATCGGGCTGGGGCGCGATCCGCTCGACGAAGCGCAGCATCTCGAGGGCGTGGCCCTTGCCCTGGGCCGGGCCGTAGGGCCTGAGGGCCGCCGGGCCGAAGGGCACGATCTGCAGCCGGTCGCTATGGGCAAGAGCCAGGTAGCCGATCGCCCCCGCGAGCTGCAGGGCCAGGCGCAGCCGCGGCGGGCTGCCCACGGTCATACTGCGCGAGGCGTCGACCAGCACGTGGACGTGGACATCCTGCTCGGCCTCGCCGAGCTTGACCAGCACGTGGTCCTGGCGGGCGTAGGCGTTCCAGTCGACGTAGCGCAGGTCGTCGCCGCTGGTGTAGGGCCGGTGGTCGCTGAAGATCGTCGCCGGCATGCGCCGCCGACTCGGGTGTTCGCCGCTCGAGGGGTTGCCGCGCAAGCTGCGCTGAGCCTGCAGGCTCATGCGCTCCATGCGCCGCAAGAAGGCCTCGTCGAAGAGGCGCGCCTCGGGCTGCGGAGCCCGGCGCGGCGTCGCGGCGCGCGCACCTGCTGCGCCCTGGTCTGGTTTACGGCGAAAAATAGTCTTGAACCACATCGCGTAGATCCGCAGGGATACGCAGCGGGTCGTCGCCCACCTCGACGCGCTCGCCGCTCTGGCTGCCACGAGAGAAGCCGCCGCCCGCGCCCGTGCCGCCGCCCTCTGTGGGCTGGCCCTCGGGGTCGCCGTCGGTCGGCGTATTGCCCGGACCATCGCTCTCGAGCTCGAGGGGCACCCCATCGACGCCCAGGCGTTCGCTTTCAGTCTCGCGCTGCTGGCCCGGCAGGCTGGCCTGTCCGGCGCCGCCGCCGCCCTGACCCTGGCCCTCGCCCTGACCCTCGCCCTGACCCTGGCCCTGTCCCTGGCCGGGCTGCTGGCCCTCGCCCGGGGCGGGCTGCTGGCCCTGACCGAGCTGCTCGACCGCCTCGGCCAGATTGTCGATCCCCTCGGCGGGCGAGCCCCCATTCGGGGCGATGCCCTCGGCGCTCTCGCGCAGCTCTTCGGCCAGGCCGGGGTTCTCGGGCGCGATCTGCTCGGCCGCCTCGCGCAGCGACTGGGCCAGCTCGGCCCTAGCCTGGTCCGAGAGGCCGCCCGACTGATCGGCCAACTCGCGCAGCCGGGCGGCCGCCCCGCCCAGGTCGCCCTGGTCGAGGGCCTCGGCCGCGGGCCGGGTCACACTCTGGTCGCGCAGAGCGTCGGCCAGGGCCGCCGCAGCGGCGGCGTCGCCGGGGCCGGGAACGAGGGCTGTGCCGGGGCCAGGGCCGGGCTGGCTGCCCGGCGGGGGCTGGAACGGCTCCTCGGGGAACTGCTCTTCGGGGCTGGGGGCGGCCGCCAGCGGCGGCAGCGGCTCGACGCCGAGGCCGGGCAGGGGCGGGCCGATGCCCGCCAGCAGCAGCAGACCGAGCAGCAGCAAACCCAGGGCGGTGATCAGGCCGAGGTCGGCCCAGGGGAAGCGCTGGCGCGCCGCCACCTGACGCCGGATCTGGGCCAGGGTGCGCCGCGACTGCTCGTGCAAATAGGCGCCGACGCCGTCGGGCTGGGGACCGGTCTCCAAGGCGGTGCTCAGCTGCTCGTTCAGCTGGAAGCGCCGGTCGAGCCGGCGCGCCACCTCGCGGGTGGGCATGCGCGGCCGCAGCACCAGCACCGCCCCCAAGGCGATGCAGCCGAGGGCCGCCGAGGCGATCCACGTCCAGCGCAGGGGCCAGCCCAGCAGCAGGTGCAGGCCTACGGCGACGCACACCAGCGAGAGGGCCAGGATGCTCGCCCGCAGCAGGGTGCGCACCCCATGGCGCGCCCACCTGTCACTGGCCAGGCGATCGAGTTGAATCTGGAGGGAGTTCCGCACCCAGTCAGTATACCCGGGGGAGGAAAGCCGCGTCAAAGCGAAACGGCCCCCTCTCAGTCAACTCTCATCAAGCGCTGCATGGTATAGTTACGCCTAATTCTTACGTAATCCTACTGGCGCATCGTCGTCGGCTTTAGGGTAGGCTGGATAAAGGTCTAGATCTGCCGAGAGGCGACCATGTCATACGCCGAGCTCGAGATTGCTGTCCAGTGCGTCCCAGACGGGTCGTACACGATCGACATGCGCTTCCGCGCCGAGCCCGGCGACCTCGACCGCGAGCTAGCGATCAATGTGCCCCTGTCCATCAACAAGGCCGCGCTGCTGGCCAGCAGCACGGATCAGCAGGCCTACGGCAAGGCGCTCGCCGCCAAGTTCTTAACCGAGCAGCACCTACGCGAGGCCTGGCTCACTGCCCGCGCCTCGGCCGAGGCTCGCGACCTCCCGTTGCGCCTGCGCCTACGCCTTGACCCCAGCGACCCCGACCTGCATGGTATTCGCTGGGAGACCATGATGGACAACCATGGCGCCGCCCTGGCGCGCTCCGAGCGCCTGCTCTTCTCGCGCTACCTCGAGAGCGCCGACATGACCCGCTTCAAACTCCCCACGCGCGCCGAGGTCACCGCCCTGGTGGCGGTCGCCAGCCCATCAAATCTGGCCCAGTTCAGCCTGGCCCCTTTCGACGCCGTGGCCGAGGCCGCCCGCATCACCAGGGCTCTCAGCGACATCCCCGGCGCCACCCTTGTCTCCGGCAGCAGCGCCGGCGCGGTCACCCTCACCGCCCTGATCGACGCGCTACGCTTTGGCTACAGCATCCTTTACCTGGTCTGCCACGGCAACATCGTTGACGGCATCCCCTACCTGGCCCTCGAGAACGAGCAGGGCGAGGTCGAGTGGGTTCCAGGGGGCGAGCTTGCCGAGCGTATCCGCGACCTGGGCAGCGACCGACGTCCGAGCCTGGTGATCCTGGCCTCCTGCCAGAGTGTTGGCGTGGGCCACGACAGCACCACCCCCGCCGCCCTTGGTCCTCAGCTCGCCCGCGCCGGCGTGGCCGCCGTGATCGGCATGCAGGGCAGCGTTCCCATCGCTATGGTCGCTCAGATCATGCCCCGTTTCTTCGAGCAGCTCGTCGAGGACGGTCAAGTCGATCGCGCCCTCGCCGTGGCCCGCACCGGTCTACGCCCCGATGACCCCTGGTGGCTACCGGTGCTCTTCCTGCGCGTCCGCGACGGACGCCTCTGGAGCGATGCGCCCGCCCCCCGGCCCGCCATCGCCCCTCCGCCTGCACAACGCCAGCCCGTCGCGCCAGCCAGGCGCCCCACCGCCACCCTCTGGGGTCTCGGCGCCCTCGCCCTGCTCGTCGCCCTAGTTCTGGGCCTCTTGCCAATCATCGGTCGCGGGCAGCAGCCCGAAGCCGCCCCTGCTGCCCTGAGCCTCCCTACAGCCGAGCCGACGAGCGCCCCGCCCACACCGACCCTCGCCCCCACCGTCGCACCTACCCCCACCCCCGCCCCACCGGCGCCCTTCAGCGACGGCAGACTGATGGTACTCCTCACCCAGATCGAGGCCCCGGCTGCCGGCGACCGCGACCTCTCCGACGAGCTCGAGCAGGACCTGCGCCGCACCCTCGAGCAGGTGGCCTTCTCGAATGTCGGCGTCGCCCGCTACTACGGGGTGATCAGCTCGGACGAGCAAGCCCGCGCCCTCGCCGCAGCCAGCCGCGCGGCGGTGGTCATCTGGGGTGGCGGCAGGGGGCCTTCACCCACGCTGCGCGCGCGCGTCGGCGACACGTCGATCTTCCCAAACATTCCCGCCGAGCTCGACGCTGACCTCATCCGTCGCACCGCCGAGCTGGACCTCAAGCTCGACCTGAATGCCCCCGAGCTCCCTTCGGCCTCGATCGCCGTCCTCTCGATGCTCAATGTACTGACCACGGCCGATGGCAATATGTACGAGATCTTCCGCATTGCCGCCCTGATCGACCGCCTCGCCCAGGAGGTCACGCCCCTCGAGCCCCTTGGCGGCGGCAGCGCTGTCCAGGTGCTAAACTACTTTAGCCTCTATTACAGCAAGCCCGAAGAGGCCCGCCCTGTGATCGATGCCGCCCTCGACGACGACCCCAGCAACCCCTTCCTCCAGGCCTATAGCGCGATTCTCTATCAGCGCCTCGGCAACTATGAGGATGGCCAGGAGGATGCCCAGGCGGCCTACGACGTTGCCCCTACCTGGGCCTCGCCCAGTTATATGCTCGCCTTTGATCGCCTTGTGCGCGGCTTCCCCGAGCAAGCCGTGGCCTACCTCAACGATGTGATTGACGCCCGCCCCGGCGACAGCTACCCCCTGAGTATCCGCGGCGCCTTCTACTACCTCAACGGTCTCGACGACGCCGCCCGCTTCGACCTCGAGCAGGCTATCGAGATCGGCGCGCAAACGCCGCTCCCCTACAACTATGCGGCGGCCCTCTCCCTCCGCCAGGGCCGTGTCGACGAGGCCCGCAAGCTCCTCGCCGCCGCCGACGAGCGCTTCCGCGACCAGTTCAGCTTTGACAATCGCTTCTGGCGCAACCTCTTCGGCGACGACAGTATCTTCGCCCTGAGCATTGGCGCCCTCGCAGAGCTGAACGCTGGCCAGAACCGCGACGCAATTGCGAGCGCTACACAGGTCCTCGGTCTCGAAAGCGTGCTGATGAGCGACCGGCTACGCTCGGATATGTACTTCATCATCGGCCTTGCCGAGTGCCGCCGCGGCGACCCGCAGGCCTCACTCGTGGCCTATGACAAAGGGATCACCGCCGATCCTCAGTACGGCATGCTCTACATCCTGCGCGCCGAGGCCAACCAGAATCTGGGCAACGGCCTCGCTGCCCTGGCCGACCTCAACGCCGCCGCCGAGAGCCC
>CAZKTU010000245.1:1199-9906 GCA_964555675.1 uncultured Oscillochloris sp. | reverse complement strand
CATTAGCCCCGGCGCGTGTAGCGGTGCTTGACCCCGACGGGGAAGTGGGCCGGATCGCCGAAGGGGCGCAGCTCGACCCGCGGGCGCTGCGCCCCCGGGGGCACATAGGCCCCGAACTCGCTGTTGAGGCGCAGCAGCTCGGCGAGGATGGCGTCGGCCACAGCCTCGCGCCGGCCCGCGTCGGCCGCCTCGCCGGGGGCCAGCTCGACCATGATCGACAGAAAGCGGTCGCGCTCGGCGTCCTCGACGGCCTCGAGCACAAACTTGCCGGTCACGAAGCCGCTCACCGCCGGCTGCTCGAGGCCCACGCTGACATTCTCGGGGTAGATATTGGCGCCGAAGTAGGAGACCGTAAAGTCGGAGCGACCGAAGACGTAGACGAAGGGCAGATCGCGCACCCCCCGCGCCCCAGGCCCGAGCTCGGCCAGGGGGTCGAAGCCGTAGCCGGCGAGGAAGGCCAGCATCTCGCTGTAGGGCACGATCCCGCCGCGGTCGAGGATGTTGTAGCGCACCAGGGGCACGCCATTCGTACCGCTGAAGCTGAGCGCGCCGTCCTCGCACTCGAAGCGGCGGCTGAGCGGGTCGTACTGGGCCAGGGTCGGCAGACGGGCCTCGCCGAAGAGCGCCCGGGCCGCCTCGGGCTGCCCAGCCAGGAAGCGCCGCACACAGATGCTCAGGGGGGTCTCGTTGGCCAGCACGCCCGCGTCGGCGGTGCCGTAGAGGGCCGCCGAGTCGTAGCAGGGCGCCGTGCCGCCGGTGCGCTCGCCCAGCAGGCTGCGCCAGGCCTCCGAGAAGACCTCGCCGGCCAGCACGAGCTTGAGCTTGAAGGGGGCCCAGTCGATGCCGCGGGCCCGCCCGCTGTCGATGATATCCTTGATCGCCGGCGGGTAGCCGAGCAGCACAACCTGCTCGAAGGCCGGGCCGAGCTCGGCGACCACGCGGAAGATTTCGTCCTTCTGGTTGCCCGGCGTGATCACGGTCACCGGGTAACCTTTGGCGGCCAGGTAGCGGCAGCAGCTGGCGGTGAACATCCCGCCCACCCAGGTGCCGAGGGCGAAGCAGACCACGGCCAGGGTGCGGCGCGTATCGGCCTGGAAACTGTCGCGGAAGACCTGCTCGAAGCGGGTGGCGATGGTCAGCTCGTCGGCCAGCGAGCGCGGCCAGAAGGTCGGCTTGCCGGTCGAGCCGGACGACACCGCGACCATATCGCAGCCCTCGATCCGACCGTCCCAGCAGAGCTCCGCGAGCGGATGGCGGGTCAAGTAGTTCTGCTTGGTGACGCGCGGCAGGGCCCGAAAGGCCTCGGGCGTGGTCACGCCGGCCGGGTCGACCCCGTGCTCGGCGAGAAAGGCGGCGTAGGCGGGCACCCGCCGCGCGACCTGCTGAAAGAGCTCGATGGCCGCGGCCTCGGGGTCGTGCGTGTGGTGCCGCGCGAGGGTGGCGTCGAGCGGGGTGTGTAGAAACTGCGCGAGAGCGTCCAGGACCGGCGGTCGGCTCGTGGGCTCCAAGGCTCGCCTCCATGCAAACGACGCGGGCGCACTCATCAGGAGAACTGGTCTTGAGTATACCGTACGGGCGCGGCATGGGGAAAGGCGCAGCGCGAGCACATTGACAGGATCCGGCCGCCGAGCTATGCTTGCGCCACCGCTGCTCGTTAGCCTATACGGAGGTCGCCCGGTTGAGCGCCCAGCTTCTCTTGATCACGTGCCCCGACACCCCCGGCCTGATCTACCAGGTCACGCGGGTGCTCTTTCAGCATGGCGCGAACATCATCACCAACCACGAGTTCGTCGACCGCGAGACCGGCCAGTTCTTTATGCGCACGGCCTACACGGGCGCGAGCGACGACGGCGCGCTGCGCGACGAGCTGCGCGCGGCCCTCCCGCCCGGGGCGACGATCCGCCTGGCCGGCCAGCAGAAGCGCCGCCTGGTGATCCTGGCGACCAAAGAGTCCCACTGTCTGGGCGACCTGCTGCTGCGCCACCTCTCGGGCGATCTGCCGGGGACGATCGGGGCGGTGATCAGCAACTACGACAGCCTCGCGTCGCTCGTCACGCCCTGGGGCATCCCCTTCCACCACATTAGCGACAAGGGCAAAGAGCGCCGCGAGCACGAGCTGGAGATCGAGGCGGCGCTCGCCCAGTACGATCCCGAGTACATCGTGCTGGCCAAGTATATGCGCGTGCTCACGCCGCTGTTCGTGCAGCGCTTCCAGCAGCGGGTGATCAACATCCACCACTCCTTCCTGCCCGCCTTCATCGGCGCCAATCCGTACCGCCAGGCCTACCAGCGGGGGGTCAAGATTATCGGGGCCACCGCCCACTTCGTCAACGACGAGCTCGATATGGGCCCAATCATTGTTCAGGATGTCATCCCGGTGACCCACGCCGCGAGCGCGCGCGACATGGCCCAGGCCGGGCGCGACGTCGAGAAGATCGTGCTGGCGCGGGCGGTGCAGCTGGTCTGCGAAGAGCGGGTCTTCCTCTCGGGCAATCGCACCGTCATCTTCGAGTGACGGGCGAATGCGGGGTACCACCACACGAGGCAAGCGACGCGTCGAGGAGGATGCAATGAGCGAGCGCGATCAGCGTCCGCATGGGTTTCGGACGCTGGGCCTCATGCTCCTGATCGCGGCCGGGGTCCTGATCCTCGGCGGCTGGCTCGTCGTCGGCGGGGTGATGGGCGGCCGGATCAACGGGCCGCAGCTGCGCCTGCAGTTCGGCGACTTCCACATGATCGCCGAGACGACCACGCGGCCGACCTGTCTGCCCCTCACGCAGTACGAGTGCTTCGTGACCATTCAGCGCCCACCCATGGGCACGCCGCCGTACTACACGATCTGGGCGGGCCGCATCGTCAGAGTGCCCGCCAGCGGGCAGCTGACCGCCTATACGATCAGCTCGGGGCGCGAGCTGCTCAGGCTCCCGATCAGACAAGGCCAGACCCCCTGAGCGCAGTGAATCTATCGTGAACCGGAAGAACGAGGAGCAAGTATGCCCACGCTGATCAGCCGCGACTCCGCCCCCGACCTGATTCTCTACGGCGGCGCGATCCACACCCTCTGGCCCGAGCTGCCCCGCTGCTCGGCCCTGGCCGCCAAAGACGGGCGGGTGGTGGCCCTGGGCGACGACGACGCCGTGCTGGCCATGGCCGGCCCCAGCACCGAGCTGGTGGATCTGGCCGGGCGCACCGCCATCCCCGGCATCAACGACGCCCACAACCATATGCTCGAGCTGGGCCTGAAGCTGGGCAAGCTGCAGGTGGAGAACTGCACCTCGATCGCCGAGATGGTCGAGCTGGTGCGCGCCGCGGCCGAGCGCACCCCCGCCGGCCAGTGGATCGTCGGCGAGGGCTGGAACGAGTCGCTCTTCGCCGAGGGGCGCCTGCCGACCCGCCAGGACCTCGACGCGGCCACCACCAGCCACCCGGTGCTGCTCAAGCGCTTCTTCAACATGGACGTGGTCAACAGCAAGGCCCTGGCCCTCGGCGGGGTCACCCGGGCCACCCCCGACCCCCAGGGCGGGCGCATCGAGCGCGACGCCGACGGCGAGCCGACCGGCGTGCTGCGCGCGGCCGCCAAGCTCTTCTGCCGCGGCCTGCTGCCCGCCCCCGACGAGGCCGAACAGGCCGCCGCCCTCGAGGCCGCGGGCCGCGCCTACTTGGCCGTGGGCATCACCAGCATCCTCGAGCCCGGCCTCTACCCCTGGGAGATGCGGGCCTATATGCGCGCCCGCCGCGAGGGCAAGCTGCTGATCCGGGCCAACCTGATGCCCTCGTGGCACGGCTTCCGCGAGGAGGAGCAGGCCGCCGCCCTCGACGCGCGCGCGGCCGAGCTGGGCGTCTTCAGCGGCCTCGGCGATACGTGGTTGAGCCTCGGCGGGCTCAAGATGGCCGTCGACGGCGGCACCACCTCGCACACCGCCTGGATGTTCCAGCCCTTCCTCGGCGAGGACAAGGTCCACGACTTCAACCGGCTCGACCCCGAGGATCTGCGCGAGTTCTTCGCCCGCGGCCACGCCCTCGGCTGGGACATCGGCATCCACGCGATCGGCGACCGCGCCCACCACGAGTCCGTGGCCGCCTTCGCCGACATCCTCGAGGCCAACCCGGGCGAGCACCGCCACAACCTCATCCACGCCTACTTCGCCAGCGAGCAGAGCCTGCAGCAGATGGCCCGCCACCAGCTGGCCGCGGTGATCCAGCCGACCTTCATCTACTACGAGGGCGACGACCTCTTCCGCGATGTCGGCCCCGAGCTGGCCCACCGCTACAAGCCCGCCCGCACCTACCTGGATCGCGGCATCCCCCTGGTGGCCACCAGCGACATCCCCAGCACCGTGCACTACAACCCCTTCGTCGGCCTGTATAGCCTGGTCACCCGGCGCACCTGGAAGGGCACCCTGATCGCCCCGCAAGAGGCGATCAGCCGCGAAGAGGCCCTCTACGCCTACACCGCGGCCGGCGCCTGGCTGACCCGCGAGGAGCACCTGAAGGGGCCGCTGGCCCCCGGCTTCCTGGCCGACTTGGCGGTGCTCGACCGCGACTACTTCAGCTGCCCCGAGGAGGAGATCAAGGCCATCCTGGTCGACCTGACCGTGATCGACGGGCGGGTGGCCTACAGGCGCGAGCAGGGCGAGTAGGGAAGGGTTGTGCTCGTGTAGAATACCCATACCGTGATGGGTTGCAGCAACGAATGAGGAGGCAGTGTGGCCAGCTACCGCGTTCTGACCGACGAGCACGTCCAGAGCTTTTTTGACAACGGCTACCTGGTGGTCCCCGGCTGCGTCGACCTGGAGGTGGCGGGCCGCTGGGTCGAGCAGGCCTACGGGCGGCTCGGCTACGACCGGGACGACCCGAGCACCTGGCAGCGGGACATTGTCTGGATGGACCACCTGAACCAGCTGCCCGTGCACGAGGTGGCCCCGCGGGCCTGGGACGCCATCCTCGACGTGGTCGGCGGCGAGGAGCGCCTGGAGCCCCAGGTGATGTGCATCGAGTCGCAGCACTTCACGACGATCAACAGCTTCGAGTGGTCCGACGCCTTCATCGTCAACTTCCGGCGCGGGGCCGACCAGCCCTGGCAGCCGCCCTCGGCCAAGTCGCCCGGCTGGCACAAGGACGGCAGCTACTTCCGCCACTTCCTCGACAGCCGCGAGCAGGCCCTGCTGCCGATCGTGCTCTGGTCGGACATGCGCCACCAGGGCGGCGGCACCTTCGTCGCCCCCGACTCGGTGCGCGTCATGGCCCGCTTCCTCGCCGACCACCCCGAGGGGGTCGACCCGAAGGACTTTCGCTTCCAGGAGCTGGTCGCCCAGTGCAGCCGCTTCGAGGAGATCACCGGCAGCGCCGGCGATTTCGTGATCGTACACCCGTTTATGCTGCACGCCTCGTCACAGAACGTGCTCGGCGTGCCCCGCTTCATGACCAACCCGCCCGTGGTGCTGCGCGAGCCGCTCAACCTGAACCGGGCCGACCCGAGCGAGTTCTCGCTGCTCGAGCGGGCGACCCTGCACTACCTCGGCGTCGAGCGCCTCGACTTCCAGCCGACCGCGCCCCGCGATTCGTACTGGTGGCCGGCCGAGCAGAGCGTCTAGCTAGAACCACAGCAGTGGTTCGGGATGTGGTGGGGCGCGGGAAGGGCCAGGCCCTCCCCGCTAACCCCTCTCGCTAGTGGTAAGGGAGGAGCCCCATGCCCGATCCGCTACGCATCGCCCTGATTGGGGGCGGCGCGGGGATCGCCGCCACCCACCTCGAGGCGATCGCCGCCCTGCCAGAGGTCCGTCTCGTCGGCATGAGCGACATCAGCCCCGAGCGCCTGGCCCCGCGCGCTACTGCGGCCGGCGTGCCCGCCTTCACCGAGCATACGGCCATGCTCGCCGAGCTGCACCCCGACCTGGCCGTGATCTGTACACCCCACCCCAGCCACGTCCCGATCGCCCTCGACTGCCTGGCCGCCGGGGCCCACGTGCTGCTCGAGAAGCCGATCGCCGTCAGCGTCGGCGAGGCCGACCGCCTGATCGCCGCCGCCGAGGCCGCGGGCCGCACCCTGGCGGTCAATTTCCAGCAGCGCTTCCGGCCCGAGGTCGAGCGCGCCCGAGCCATGGTCGCGGGCGGCGAGCTGGGTGAGCTCGTGCGCGTGCTCTGCGTCGAGCCCTGGTTCCGCTCGGCCGCCTACTACCGCAGCGCCGGCTGGCGCGGCACCTGGTCGGGCGAGGGCGGCGGCGTGCTGATGAACCAGGCCCCCCACACCCTCGACCTGCTCTGCCATCTGGCGGGGCGGCCGACCCGGGTCTGGGGCGTGACCCGCACCCTGCAGCACGCGATCGAGACCGAGGACACCGCCCACGCTATGCTCGAGTTCGCCGGCGGCGCCCCCGGCTACTTCTTCGTCACCACCGCCGAGGCCGGCGCCCAGTTCCTCGAGATCGTCGGCGACCGGGCCAGCCTGCGCCTGAGCGAGGGCAGCCTGGTGATCACCCGCTTCGATCCGCCCCAGCGCACCTTTATGCGCGAATCGCCCAAGAGCTTCGCCGCGCCGCCCAGCAGCGTCGAGGAGCTGCGGCCCGCGCCGGACGGGCCCGTCGGCCATCACGCGGTCTATAGCGACCTGCTGGCCGCCCTGGCCACGGGCCGCCCGCCCCGCTGCGACGGCGCGTCGGCCCGCGACTCGCTCGAGCTCGCCAACGCGATCACCCTCTCGAGCCACCTGGGCCAGGCCGTCGCGCTGCCGATCGACCGCGCGGCCTACGCCGCTCTGCTCGCCGAGCTGCGCGCCCGCCACGCCCCCCAAGGAGACACCCATGGCTGAGAGCTTCCCCCTGGCCTACAGCACCCTCGCCTGCCCGGACTGGTCCCTCGTGCAGGCCGCCGCGGCCGCCGTCGCCTACGGCTACAGCGCCCTCGAGCTGCGCCTGCTCGACGGGGCGATCATCTCGGCCGACCTGTCCCCCCAGGGGCGCCGGCGCGTGCGCGAGGTGCTGCGCGGCCACGGCCTCGGCCTGGTGGGCCTCGGAGCCTCGACGCGCTTCGCTATGCCCGACCCGGACGAGCGCGCCGCCAACGCCGCCGAGCTGCGGCGCTTCCTGCAGATGGCCCACGAGCTCGAGGCGCCCATCGTCCGCACCTTCGGCGGCACCCCGCCCCCCGGCACGAGCGAGGCCCAGGCCGCCGCCTGGGTCGCCGAGAGCCTTGAGGGGCTGCTCGACGAGGCCGCGACCCTGGGTGTGCAGATCGGCCTCGAGACACACGACGCCTTCTCGCGCGGCGCCGCCGCGGCCCTGGTGCTCGACCGGCTGCCGAGCGCGAGCCTGGGCGCGATCTGGGACGTGCTGCACCCCCTGCGCCACGGCGAGCCGATCGCGGCCACCTGGGCCGCCCTCGGGTCGCGCCTGCTCCACGTGCATATGAAAGACGGCCGCCCCGACCCCGCCGCGGCCCGGCCCGAGGACTGGGCCCTGACCCTGCTCGGCGAGGGCGAGGTCCCCGGGGCGGCCATCGTGGCTCTGCTGCGGGACGGCGGCTACAGCGGCTACCTCTCGGCCGAGTGGGAGAAGAAGTGGCACCCCGAGCTCGCCGAGCCCGAGGTCGCGCTACCCCAGCACGCCCAGGTGCTGCACCAGTGGATGGGGACTGACCAATGAGCGCCAGCGGCATGGACTACGCCCCCCAGGGGCGCCCGGCCCCCGTGGTCGGCCCCGGCGAGTTCGCCTTCGCGGCGATGCACCTGGACCACGGCCACATCTACGGCATGTGCGCGGGCCTGACCGAGGCCGGCGCCGAGCTGCGCTGGGTCTACGACCCCGACCCGGCCCGGCTCGCGGCCTTCAGCCGGCGCTTCCCGCAGGCCCGCGTCGCCCGCAGCGCCGACGAAGTCCTGGAGGACCCGGCGGTGCGTCTGGTGGCCGCGGCGGCCATCCCCTGCGACCGCGGCCCCCTCGGGCTACGCGTCATGGCCGCCGGCAAAGACTACTTCACCGACAAGGCCCCCTTCACCAGCCTGGCCCAGCTCGAAGACGCCCGCGCCGCCGTGGCCGCGAGCGGGCGCAAGTACATGGTCTACTACAGCGAGCGCCTGCATAACGAGAGCGCGGTCTACGCCGGCGAGCTGGTCGCGCGGGGCGCGATCGGGCGGGTGATCCAGGTCCTCGGCCTGGGCCCCCACCGGCTCTCGGCCGCCTCGCGCCCGCCCTGGTTCTTCGTCAGAGCCCAGTACGGCGGCATCCTCTGCGATATCGGCAGCCACCAGATCGAGCAGTTCCTGCACTATAGCGGCGCCGCCGATGCCGAGCTGCGCATGGCCGCCGTGGCCAACTACGCCCACCCCGAACACCCCGAGCTCGAGGACTTCGGCGAGGCCAGCTTCGTGGCCGACAACGGCTGCTCGGGCTACTTCCGGGTCGACTGGTTCACGCCCGACGGGCTGGGCACCTGGGGCGACGGGCGCATGCTCATCCTGGGCACCGACGGCTACATCGAGCTGCGCAAGTATATCGACGTGGCCCGCGCGCGCGAGGGCGACCAGCTCTACCTGGTCAACGCCGAGGGCGAGCAGCACCTGGCCTTGAGCGGCAAGGTCGGCTTCCCCTTCTTCGGCCTGCTGATCCGCGACTGCCTCGAGCGCAGCGAGCGCGCCATGACCCAAGCCCACGCCTTCAAGGCCGCCGAGCTCTGCCTACGCGCCCAGGCCGCGGCGCGCAGGCTCGCCTGA
>CAZKTU010000245.1:0-1099 GCA_964555675.1 uncultured Oscillochloris sp. | reverse complement strand
CCCTTCGGTGGGCCCTGCTGCCGAAGCGCAGCCAGGCGACATGGCCGGCGTCGTCGCGCAAGAACTCGGCCCGCTGGTCTTTGTAGGGCGGGTCGAGGGCCACCAGCCGATCTTCGCCGGTGAAGGCCAGCCGCACGGGCGGCGGGGCGGGCGACGGCGGCGAGCTGCGGTCGGGGAAGCCGCCCTGGGGGATGCCCTGGGCCCACAGCGCACCGTCCTTCGCCGTCACCTCGATGTGGTTCAGGGCCGCCTTGTAGAGGCCCACATAGTCGGCCAGCCGCTCGGGGGCGAGGGCCAGCTGGGCCGGGGCGGGCTCGGCGACGCCCAGGAAGGCCTCCAACGCCCAGGTCACCAACTCCTGGTTGAGGATCCCGCCGCGGTCGCTGTTGGTGAGCAGGGCCACGGCGAAGCCGCGCTCGGGAACGAGGGTCAGCTGGGCCATCTGGCCGTTGGTGGCCCCGCCGTGCTGCACCAGCCGCACCCCGCCGAAGTCGCGCAGCATCCAGGTGATCCCCATCGCGTCGGCCGAGTTGCCCGCCGGGCCCTGGCTGAGCTGCATCGCGGCGAGCGCGGGGGTCGGGGCCAGGTGATGCTCGGCGTAGCGCAAGAGCTGGGTGACGCTGGTCGAGATCGCCCCCACGGCGCTGGCCGAGCGCGCGATCGGCCAGGGGCGCAGCACCGTGGCCGAGCCGTCGCCCGAGCGGTGCCCCGCCGCGAAGCCGTAGGTCATCACCTCCCACGGGAAGAAGAAGGCCCGGTCCATGCCGAAGGGCGCCAGCACCAGCTCGCCGATCGCCTGCTCGACGGTCTGGCCGGTGACCACCTCGATCACCCGCGCGGCCAGGCCGAAGCCCGAGTTGCAGTAGGACCAGATCGCGCCGAGGGGGGCGAACTGCTCGAGCTCGGCCATCAGCTCCACGTAGCGCGCGAGCGCATCATCGCCCCAGCCGGTGTCGAGGAAGAAGTCGCCCACGAAGCCGCTGCGGTGGGTCAGCAGGTGGCGCATGGTGATCGCGGCCGCTGTGGGCTCGTCGCGCAGGCGCAGGGCGGGCAGATAGTGGCGCACAGGGGCGTCGAGGTCGAGGCGGCCCTGCTCGAC